>JAGXHJ010000032.1 GCA_024636315.1 Methylophaga sp. | reverse complement strand
TGGGTTAAGGGCGTTTAAAGATCGAAGTTTGAAGCTAAGGCGATGCGACTGGCAGGCGGCTTATTTGAAAATCCAGCAGTTGATGCGGGAGCCACTTAATGTTTAACTTTCTAAATTTCGTGGGGATCGGTCAGGGTCAGACTCGATTGATTTAACTTGACTTAATCAAAGGGGTCAGACTCGATTGATTTAACTTGAAGATTACGAACAAGCCTCGATAGCAATATCGGGGCTTTTTTGTTTGTGCGATAGGAATCAAGACTCGATTGATTTGACTTAAAGATTACGAACGAGCCTCAGTAGCAATACTGGGGCTTTTTTGTATGTGAATAGTATGAATAAGTAGGTTGGATTTGTCGGGTTAAAACCCAACCTTGTATATTAAACATGTCTCTCAAACACAGGAACATTTAACCCAAAACTATTATAGTAAGCACTGATTTTCTGGGGAAGCCGGCCCAACCTTAAGCTTCGAGCTTATTCGTAGATTGGCTCCCCACCCTCGTCATCCATGCCGTGGAGTATCTTAGACCTGTAAAGCTACGCTTTCTGAGTCTGCATTCACAAGGACGGTAGGTGAAGTGTCAGGGTTGGGAAACCAGTCATCATTATAACAAAACTAAAATAAGAGATATAAAATGAATACGGTGGGAATTGATGTGGGTTGTAAGGAATTAGTGGTAGTCGTCATGGTGAATGGCAAAGCACGTAAGGCCACATCGTTTGAAAATACGGCTTCAGAGCATCAAGCCATTATTCACACTTTAACAAAACTTAAAGGGACAACAAGGGTGTGTCTTGAAGCTACAGGCGTTTATCATTTTGATTTAGCCGTTGCGCTTAGCCGAGCAGAGGGGCTTGAGGTGATGGTGATTAATCCTAAGGCCGCTCACAATTTTGCTAAAGCTTTAATGACGCGAAGCAAAACTGATGCGATTGATGCAGAAAACTTAGCAAGTTATGCTGAAAGAATGCCTTTTGTGGCCTGGGAACGCCCCGCTGATGAATACATTAGTTTACGGGTTATGTCGCGTCGCATTGCGGCGATAAGTAAGCAAAAAACACAAACTAAAAACCAGCTTCATGCCTTAGTGTCAACGATAGAAACGCCGAGACTTGTCATTGATCAAACGAAAGAATTGATTAGCTTTTTAGATAGGCAAATTGACACGTTGCGAGACAGTGCGTTGCTCCTCATTCACCAGCAGAATGAATTGAAGACAGCGTATATCCTCGTCACTGGCATTAAGGGCATTGCTCACGCATCGGCCATACAAATACTAAGTGAACTGATGATCTTGCCGAAGGATATGACTGCTCGGCAGTGGGTTGCTCATGCGGGATTAGATCCAAGGATCTTTGATTCGGGTAGTAGCGTGTCTAAAAAACCACGCATTAGTAAAGTGGGTAATAGGTATATTCGCCAAGCCTTGTATATGCCCGCTTTGGTGGCGAGTCGCTTTGAACCCAATATTAAAGGGTATTACCATCATTTGATTGATGATAACGGCTTAAAAAAAGTACAAGCGGTCTGTGCTGTAATGCGTAAATTATTACACGCCATCCATGGCATGTTACGGACTAATAAAGAGTTTGATGGGACTCGCTTTTATACGTTACCTGTCACGACAGATTCATGAAAAATAGGAATATTTGTAAATTAGCACTTGTATTTTAATAGAGTATCTACAATTATAAATATAATAAAATGATCATCAGCAAGATTAACGAACTAATCGCAATAAAACTAGGGGACTTTTTTATTTGAGTACTAGTAAGTATGATGGGCTTTATTTCATAAGGATATGAATATGCCACGATTACCTCGTTTAGTTTTAGTGGGACAGCCTCACCATGTCATTATTCGTGGTAACAACCGCGAACCCATTTTCATTGCCGATGAGGATTATCAATTTTATCTTGAAAAGTTAAGACTAGCCTGCGTGAAACATCAATGCGATCTGCATGCTTATGTGCTGATGACTAATCATGTTCATTTGCTGATTACCCCTCATAAAGAAGAAGGCATTGCTAAAATGATGCAGATGGTAGGGAGATATTATGTGCAATATTTCAATCATTGCTACCATCGAACCGGAACTTTGTGGGAAGGACGATATAAATCTACCCTGATTGATAGTGATGCTTATGCACTCATTTGTTATCGCTATATCGAGCTTAATCCAGTTCGCGCAGGCATGGTAGATGAGCCTGCCCAATACCCGTGGTCAAGTTATCGTGCTAATGCTTTGGGTGAATGTAATGACATGCTGATAGCTCATGAACTTTATGTTGGATTGGCTCAAACGAGTGAGCATAGACTTGTTCAATATCGCGCGCTGTTTGAGAATTATATTTCACTTACGCAGATAGAAAATATTCGTGATGCTACTAATAAATCTTGGGTGTTGGGTAATGACCACTTTCGACACAAGATTGAGCAGCAATTGGAGCGGCGTCTTTCACCTGCAGCCAAAGGGGGCGATAGAAAGTCAGTTCGGTATCGAGAGCAATCAAAAATCAATCGAGTCTGACCCCTTTGATTTCCTTTGATTCTTTGATTAGACCCCTTTGATTAGGTTAGCGTTCCGATCTTTGATTCTTAATGCGATTAATAGTACAATCAACCGTACTATTGGAGGGTGTAAAATGATTACTGCAAATGATATTAAGACTAAAGGCGTTGCTTGTTTTGAGCAGGCGCTAATAAATCAGCCAGAAACGGTGATTACAGTGCGCGGTAAAGAACGTTATGTTGTAATGACGGTGCAACAGTATCACTATCTACGAGAAATGGAGTTGGAAGCTGCGTTAATGGAAACTAAGCAGGATGTTTTGCAAGGTCGAGTGACTAAATCAACGGTTGATGAACATATTGCAGAGATGTTTGATCGGTGAGTTTTCAGTTAATTTATTCTGAGAGTTATTTAAAACGCGCTAAACGATTTGCTAAACAGCACCCCGATCTAAAAGAACAGTATCGAAAAGCATTAAGACTCATTGAGCAAAATCCTTTTCATCCATCATTACGGATTCATCCCTTACAAGGCCGGTTGACTGGTTTGCATTCGGTATCAATAAATATTAGTTATCGAATAAGCTTAGAAATGTTCATTACTGAAAATGAAATTGTGTTGGTTCATGTTGGTAGTCATCATGACGTGTACAAATAGAGCGGTAATTTTAGTTAGGTAAGTAAGGAAATAACGTCTTAATTTGTTCGGTTGATAAATCATTCATCGTTTCAATATTACGTTTGAATATTTCATCTGGTGACGTCATTTTTTCAAGTGCTTTTTCTAGACTTTGTTCACGAATAATATGCAAGATGGGATAAGGGGCACGATTGGTAAGGTTTTCAACTGAATCGGGATCGGTTTCAGCAAAGCAATAATCGGGGTGAAAGCTAGCGATTTGGAAGATGCCTTCCCATTCAAAGGCTTCTAGTAATTCATCCACTAAGTCTAAAAACTGGTTGTAGTCATCAAATTTAGCCAGCATATCAGGCACAATTAATAAGCTGGTTTCCACTTCTTCTGCCGGTGTTTGGCTCATAAATGTCAATTCAGCGTGTAAGTCAGCCAGTAACACTTCTTCAGCTAATGCTTGGCTTACGGTGAAGCGCACTTGATTATTTTTGCGTGGTATCGCGGCAAAGGGGCAAAGATTTAGCCCAATAACAACATCATCGAGCCATGTTTCTACATCAGAAACTACATTATGAATAACAGTGCTCATTTAACGCGCATTCCTGCTTGGGCACCATCATCAGGGTTAAGAATGAATAAGTCTTTGCCGCCTGGACCGGCAGCCAATACCATACCTTCAGATAAGCCAAAGCGCATTTTTCTAGGTGCTAAATTAGCGACCATCACGGTGAGTTTGCCAATTAAGTCTTCAGGCTCATAAGCTGATTTGATGCCAGCAAAGACTTGCTTTTCACCTAGGCCAATATCTAAGGTCAATTTAAGTAATTTTTTGGCATCTTCAACATGTTCAGCATTAACGATTTTGGCGATGCGTAGATCAATTTTGGCAAAGTCATCAAAGCTGATTTCATCAGCAATCGGATCGATATTGTTAGCTATTGTCACCGATTTTGGTGCTGTTGGTTCTGCGGCCATGGTTTCTTTTGATGCTTCTTGAATAGCGACAATTTTATCGGTTTCGATACGCGTCATCAGTGGTTTGAATTTGTCTATGCTGTGATTTAATAACGGCGATGCAATATCAGACCACAAAATCGGCTCAATTTTAAGAAATGCTTCAGCTTGTTCAGCCGTGCGAGGTAACACTGGTTTTAAGTAAGCTATTAAAACACGGAACAAGTTGATGCCCATGGTGCAGATGTCATGCACTTGCTGATCTTTACCTTCTTCTTTTGCCAGTGCCCACGGCTTTTTGTCATCGATATATTGGTTGGCTTTATCGGCTAAGGCCATGATGTCACGCATGGCATGACCAAACTCACGGCTTTCCATTTTGTCGGCAATGCTGTCTGCTTGGTTGATAAAATCATCAAATAAGGCTTGTTCAGATAATGTGTTGGCTAACTTGCCATCAAAGCGCTTGCTGATAAATCCGGCACAACGACTGGCAATATTGACGACTTTACCGACAAGGTCTGAATTGATACGACTTTGGAAATCTTCTAAATTAAGATCAATATCATCAATACCTGAACCCAATTTGGCGGCGAAGTAGTAACGTAGATATTCTGGATTTAGGTGATCGAGATAGGTGCGAGCCTTGATAAAGGTGCCGCGTGATTTAGACATCTTTTTGCCATCAACAGTCAAAAATCCATGTGCATAAATAGCATTTGGTCGACGGAAACCTGCACCTTGAAGCATGGCAGGCCAGAATAAAGCATGGAAGTTTATTATGTCTTTACCAATAAAATGAATCATTTCGGTTGTGCTGTCCGGTTTTAGGTACTCATCAAAATCAACACCAGTGCGGTCACAGTAATTTTTGAAACTTGCCAGATAACCAATCGGTGCATCTAACCATACGTAGAAAAATTTGTTGGGTGCATCGGGAATTTCGAAACCAAAATAGGGTGCATCACGTGAAATATCCCAATCTTTTAGACCGCTTTCAAACCATTCATCTAGTTTGTGGCTGACTTCATCTTGAAGATGTCCGCCTCGTGTCCATGCTTTAAGATCGTCTTCAAAATCACCGAGTTTAAAAAAGTAATGTTCAGAATCTTTAGTGATCGGTGTCGCACCCGACACCGCTGAAACAGGATTTTTTAATTCCGTAGCATCATAGGTTGCACCACACGCTTCACAATTGTCACCATATTGATCGGCAACCCCGCATTTAGGACATTCACCTTTGATAAAACGATCTGGAAGGAACATTTCTTTTTCAGGATCATAAGCTTGGCTGATTGTGCGTGTGGCGATATGACCAGCATCACGATTGGCAAGATACACATGGCTGGCAAGTGCTTTATTTTCAGGGCTGTGGGTGCTGTGAAAATTGTCGAAGTTAACAGCAAAGTCAGCAAAATCAGCTTGGTGTTCTTGTTGGATATTGGCAATAAGTTGCTCAGGTGTAATATCTAGCTTTTGCGCATGCAACATGATTGGTGTGCCATGGGCATCATCGGCGCAGACATAGTGGCATTCATTGCCTCGCATCTTTTGAAAGCGCACCCAGACATCGGTTTGAATATATTCGACCAAATGACCAAGATGAATTGAACCATTGGCATAAGGTAGGGCACTGGTAACGAGAATTTTTCTTTGCATGAATTAACCGAGAAGTACTATAAAAATGTGGGTGAAAGATACCAGAAATAGACCTTTTTCTCCATGACCATTTAAATTTTTATTGAAAAATGATCATAATAAGTGGTTATTTATAATGACTTATTGATAATAGTTAGGCTTTCGATTAGATTTAAAATCATTATTCCCGTTTACATCTAAATTAATAGAGGCATCGATGGAACTGAATTTACATGATATCAATGCTAACTCGATTGAGTTGGCATTGGACAGAGCACGTCAATATCGCTCCTTGCTGGAACCTGAAATGGCAGAGAGTATTTGTTTAGATATCCTTAATATTGATGAGGATAATCAGCAAGCGTTAGTGCTTTATATTCTTTCCTTGAGTGATCAGCTACATCATCCCGATAAACAAGCACAGAGCAAAATTATTCAGCAAGCCATTGAAAAGTTAGATAGCGAATATCGCCGCCATTATTATGCCGGCTTGCTCAATGAAAGACAGGCGCGGTTTTTATTGTCTCAACCGATGTCACGCTCTTTTGCCTACGACTACTTCATAGAAGCCTTGCAGTATTATGAACAAGCCGAGCAACTTCGGCCTGAGAATAATGATGAAGCGATATTAAGATGGAATAGTTGTATCAGAACTATTCAGAAAGAAAAATTGGAACCACGACGTGATAATGAAGATGTGTTAATTGATATGGAAAGCTAATCGTGAAGCTACTACAACTACAAAAAAGATCGATGGCACTTGCAGGTACGTTGATGGCGCTGTATCTAGTCCTCCATATGTTGACTAATTTGAGCTTTTTTACTGAAAGCAGTTTTAGCCAATTTTATCATTGGTATAACAGTGGTGTTGTGCGCTGGATAGTATTGATCCTGATCGCAGTATCACTATTCATTCATATTAAAGCGGCGATTAGAATTCGTAGGGTCAATGCCAAAGCAAGAACAATAGCGTATAAAAAACACGATAAATTTCATGTGCCTGCAATATTAGTCACGGTGAGCATTGTGTTTTTATTTGCTTTTATTGCTGTCCATGTTTTTCAAACATTGTCATTTGATTCAACCGATGTTTATGGTGAACTAATACTGCAATTTCAATCAGTGTGGATGGTATTATTTTATCTGGCAGGTTTATTTGTGTTGATGATGCACTTGCAGCATTCCTTAGCGAATGTCTTACAGACCTTGGGTAAGACGTCGTTGACCTGTAATGGTTTAGTGCTAGTTGGCTGCTTGCTATTAACAGCGGGTTTTGCGGTGATTCCGCTTTATATTTATAGTGTGATTCCATGAAAGATTTCGAATTAGATAGCCATAGCCCAAAAGGAAGTTTGGAAGATCGCTGGACCCAGCATAAGTTCAACTCCAAGATTGTGAACCCCGCTAATCGTAAAAAGTATACGGTCATTGTGGTGGGGACTGGTTTGGCGGGTGCTGCTGCTGCCGCATCATTAGGGGAGATGGGCTACAACGTTAAAACGTTTTGCTTTCAAGATAGCCCTCGTCGTGCGCACAGTATTGCTGCTCAAGGTGGCATCAATGGTGCTAAAAATTATCAGAATGATGGTGATAGCGTCTGGCGCTTGTTTTATGACACGCTTAAAGGCGGCGATTTTAGAGCGCGTGAATCCAATGTTTTTCGCCTTGCCGAATTAAGCAGTAATATTATTGACCAAGCTGTAGCGCAAGGCGTGCCGTTTGCCCGTGAGTATAGTGGTTATTTAGCCAATCGCTCTTTTGGTGGTGCGCAGGTATCACGGACATTTTATGCACGCGGTCAAACCGGTCAGCAATTGTTATTAGGTGCTTATCAGGCGATGAGCAAACAACTAGCAGAAGGCAGCATAACGCATTACTCGCGCTGTGAAATGCAAGATCTGATTATGGTGAAAAATCATGCAAAAGGGATAGTTAGCCGTGATTTAATAACCGGTAAGCTTGAAACACATATGGCTGATTGTGTGGTGTTATGCACTGGCGGCTATAGCAATGTGTTTTACTTATCTACCAATGCTAAAGGCTGTAATACATCAGCAATCTGGCGAGCCCATAAACAAGGTGCATTGTTTGCCAATCCATGTTTCACTCAAATCCATCCAACATGTATCCCGCAACACGGTGCATTGCAATCTAAACTGACTTTAATGAGTGAATCATTACGCAATGATGGTCGGGTTTGGGCACCGAAAAGAAAAGAAGATTGTGATAAAAATCCGGAAGATATTAAAGAGGAAAATCGTGATTATTTTCTGGAACGAATGTATCCCGCCTTCGGTAATTTAGTACCTCGTGATATCGCGTCCCGTGCTGTTAAATTGATTTGTGACGAAGGTCGTGGCGTTGGTCATGAAATTGAAGGTCAAAAACTGGGGGTTTATCTTGATTTTGCCCAAGCTATAAAAAAACTAGGCTTAGAAGCCATTACTGAAAAATACGGTAATTTGTTTGAAATGTATCAGCGGATCACATCTGAAGATCCTTATTCGACACCTATGCGAATCTATCCTGCCGTGCATTACACTATGGGTGGCTTATGGGTTGACTATAATTTAATGACGTCGATTGATGGTTTATTTGCCGGTGGTGAAGCCAATTTTTCAGACCATGGCGCTAACCGACTTGGGGCAAGTGCTTTGATGCAAGGTTTGGCTGATGGTTATTTTATTTTGCCAACGACAGTATCGGATTATTTAGCTCAGCAAAAACCATTCGATCCAGAACGAAAATTTCCAGAGGCAGAGAAAGCGTTAAAAGCGGCTCAAGCTCGGCTCGATCGATTATTAAATGCCCCTGACCCACAAAAAACACCGGATGATTTTCATCGTCAGTTAGGTCAAATACTCTGGCATGCATGCGGCATGGCAAGAGAGAAAAAAGCACTTGAAGTGGCAATAACTGAGATTCAACAGCTTAATCAGCAATTCTGGCGGCAGGTTAAAATAACGGGAACAGATACTGAATTAAATCAGACATTGGAACGAGCTGGACGCGTGGCAGATTTCTTTGAGTTAGCTGAACTGATGTGTATTGATGCCTTAGCACGAGAAGAATCTTGTGGTTGTCATGCCCGAGAAGAACATATTACTGAAGATGGTGAAGCGCAACGTCATGATGATGACTTTTCATATGTTTCTGCGTGGCAATATAGCGGCAATGTCAGCTTGCCAACGTTACATAAAGAAGAGCTTCATTTCGAATTTGTTAGACCTAATACAAGAAACTACCGATGATTTTTACTTTACATATATGGCGCCAGCAAGATAGCAAATCGGAAGGCTATTTCGAGCAACACGAAATTGATGTCGATGAAGGGACCTCATTTTTAGAAATGCTTGATGCCTTAAATGAACAACTTATTGTTGCCGGCAAGGAAGCGATTGCCTTTGATTTTGATTGTCGAGAGGGGGTCTGTGGCTCATGCAATTTAGTTATTAATGGTACGCCGCACGGTAAACACCGAGCGACCACAACCTGTCAGCAATATATGCGTGACTATGTAGATGAAAAAGAGCTGTGGATTGAACCGTGGCGGGCAACAGCATTTCCAATAATTAAGGATCTGATTGTTGATCGCACTGCATTTGAAAAAATCATTCAAGCGGGTGGTTATATTGATATCAGAACAGGGTCGGCGCCTGAAGCTAATACCATGCCGATTCAAAAACAAGTTGCTGATGAAGCGTTTGACTCGGCGACATGTATCGGTTGTGGTGCCTGTGTGGCTGTTTGTCCTAATGCCTCAGCGACATTATTTGTCGCCGCCAAAGTCAGTCATCTTTCATCATTACCGCAAGGTCAGATGGATAAACAACGCGCTAAAAAAATGATGATAGCGATGGAAGGACAGGGATTTGGTAGTTGTAGTAATTATCGTGAATGTGAACGTGTTTGCCCGAAAGAAATTAGCGTTAGCAATATAACCACAATGAATAAGTTACTTTATCAATCATCCTGAGAGTTATAGCAAATAATCAGATAATACTCCTTTAATTTAATCACCTAAGAGTTTGGAGGTATAACACATGACCAGAGTCATTTTTACACATCTATACGTTATCATCGTTGCGATATTGGTGGTTACAGCAGGTAATATTATTGCTGATCAATATGGAACTAGCATCACTAAGTCATTATCCGCTATGGTTAATACGGTTGATCATAAAATGAATAATGTTGAAGAGACGGTTACAGATTGGAATAAAAAAATTCTAGAATAATATTACATAGTGGAAATTAACTTGTCTGAAAATAACGAACATATTGTAGTTGGTTGGCGTGAATGGTTAGCTTTGCCTGATTTAGGTGTAGCATCAATCAAAGCCAAAGTAGATACTGGCGCCCGCACCTCCGCGCTCCATGCTTTTGCTGTTGAATCTTTTGATAAAAATGGTGAGTTGTGGGTCAAATTTGGCATGCATCCATATCAAAACAACAGCAAGAAAGAAATTTGGTGTGAAGCCAAAGTTACAGACCAGCGGGCAGTGACTGATTCAGGTGGTCACACTGAACAACGCTATGTGATAGAGACCAATGTGTCATTAGGCAAAAAAACATGGACGATTGAGGCGACGCTTACAAATCGCGACAGTATGATGTTTAGAATGTTATTAGGGCGAACTGCTATGAGTGCTGGTAATATAGTCGTCAACCCCGCACTTTCATATCTGGCTGGCCAAACCCTAATCGAACATATTCAAGATTCATTACAAGATGAGATTGAAGGAGAAAAAGAATGAAAATTGGTATTTTATCGAGAAACCCAAAGTTATATTCAACCCGCCGTTTGGTTGAGGCTGCTGAAGCACGTGGTCACGAAGTTCACGTTATAGATACTTTGCGTTGCTATATGAATATCACGTCAATGAAGCCTGAAGTCCATTATAAGGGGGAAAACTTGACAGGTTTTGATGCCGTTATCCCACGAATTGGTGCCTCAGTGACTTTTTACGGAACGGCGGTATTGCGCCAGTTCGAAATGATGGGTGTTTACCCTTTAAATGAATCAGTAGCCATTAGCCGTTCACGCGATAAATTACGTGCTTTGCAATTATTATCGCGTAAAGGCATTGGTCTACCTGTAACAGGTTTTGCCCACCGCCCTGATGATGTTGATGACTTAATCAAAATGGTCGGCGGCGCACCTTTAGTGATTAAATTGCTAGAAGGTACACAGGGTATTGGTGTGGTGTTAGCTGAAACTAAAGGTGCGGCAGAGAGTGTTATAGAAGCGTTTATGGGCTTGCAGGCCAATATTTTGGTTCAAGAATTTATCAAAGAAGCTGGCGGCGCAGATATTCGTTGTTTTGTTGTGGGCGGCAAAGTGGTTGCATCGATGAAACGCCAGGGTAAAGAAGGCGAATTCCGCTCCAATTTACACCGAGGTGGTTCGGCTAACCTTATTCGTATCACGCCCGAAGAACGTTCAACAGCAGTGCGAGCAGCCCAAACTATGGGCTTAAATGTTTGTGGTGTCGATCTTTTACGTTCTAATCACGGTCCGGTAGTGATGGAAGTTAATTCTTCTCCAGGTTTGGGTGGTATTGAAGCGGCTACCGGTAAAGATGTCGCCGGTCTTATTATTGATTTTATTGAGAAAAATTCCAAATCTGGCAATACAAAAACACGTGGACAAGGCTAACTTAGGTGGCTGATGTTTTAACTATTGCCGGCATCGAAGTCAACTTAGGGCAAAGCACATTAATAGATGTTCCACTACCAGATTTGTATATGCATACGTCATTAAGCATGCCTGTGGAGGTGATTCGAGGTCGAAAAAAAGGGCCAATATTATTCGTGTCTGCAGCTGTTCATGGTGATGAAATCAATGGTGTAGAAATTATTCGCCGTTTGGTTAAAAGTGATTCGGTGTTGAAAGGCATGAAAGGAACGCTAATAGCGATTCCTGTAGTGAATGTGTATGGCTTTATCAATCAATCTCGTTATTTGCCCGATAGACGAGATTTAAATCGCTGTTTTCCTGGCTCAGATCAAGGATCGCTAGCGGCTCGATTAGCCAATGTTTTTATGACTGAAGTTGCTAGTAAATGTACGCATGGCATTGATTTACATACCGCCGCGATTCACCGCGATAATTTACCCCAAATTCGCGCAGACTTGTCGAATGCGACGGTAGAGGAAATGGCGCAAGCATTTAAGGCGCCTGTTATTGTTAATTCTAACTTGATTGAAGGTTCACTTCGCCATGCCAGTATGGGGCTTAATGTGCCTGTTATTGTCTACGAGGCGGGTGAGGCTCTACGGTTTAATGAATTAGCCATCAGAGCAGGTGTTAAGGGTGTCATCGGGGTTATGCGTAGTCTTGGTATGTTAGCAGCAAGGGCAAAAACTAAAAAAGCAATCAGGCAACCCTTTGTAGCACGATCAAGCGCATGGGTGCGTGCTCCACAAAGTGGTATTTTCCGGATGATTGTCCCCATGGGGGCACATGTCACTAAAAATGATTTACTAGGAATGGTCGCGGCGCCATATGGTACCGTAGATACTGAAAAACCAGTGCTTGCCACTTATTCTGGTGTGGTGATTGGTCGAACAAACTTACCTCTCGTTAATGAAGGCGAGGCTTTATTTCATATCGCAAGGTTTAACCAGCCGGGCGAGGTTGCAGATAGTGTGGATGCCTTTCATTCTGATCTGGATCCGGCTACAGATACTGGTGTTCCAGATGATCTGCCGATTATTTAATACCTGAGATTTATCACCGTGATGATGATGAAATAAAACCTTTGCATTTTAGAGCGAAAATGTAGAAGATCTTCAGGTTTAACCGCTCCTGAAGAGAATAATTGCATATGCTTACCACTATGAATTCCATTGTTGACTCCAATTATCAACATCCGAAAGTTGAGTGGGATTCTGAACAGAGTGCCAAGCTTTATGGTGTACGCGAGTGGGGTGCTGATTGTTTCGATATTTCACCAGAAGGTAATGCTGTTGTTAGTATTCAGTTTGGTGACAAAACGGTTCAAGTATCACTGATAGATATAGTTGAAGGCATGAAAGAACGCGGTTTAGAGATGCCCGCTGTTTTACGCGTAGAAAATCTATTAGATCTGCGGATTAAACAACTTAATGAAGCCTTTGCACGCGCCATAGAACAAGGTGATTATCAAAATCATTATCGTGGTGTGTTCCCAATTAAGGTTAATCAGCAATGTCATGTTATTGAGGAGATTGCTGACTTTGGCAAGCATTATCACCACGGTTTAGAAGCAGGTAGTAAAGCCGAGTTAATTATTGCCTTATCGCAATTACAAGATCATGAAAGTCTTATCATTTGCAATGGTTACAAAGATGCCGAATTCGTTGATCTCGGTTTATATGCTCGCAAAATGGGCATTAAGTGTTTCTTTGTACTAGAAACCTTGTCTGAATTGCCGATCATTATTGAACGTAGTCGTATTTTAGGTATTGAGCCTTTAATTGGTGTGCGAATTCGCTTAGCATCGATGGTTGAAGGACATTGGAATGAAGATAGTGGTGACCGGTCAATTTTTGGTTTATCGACTAATGCCTTGTTGGAAGTACTTGAGCAATTAAAACAAGCAGACATGTTGCATTGTCTACAATTGTTGCATAGTCACCTAGGTTCGCAAATCCCTAACATCCGCAATATTCGTACTGGTGTATTGGAAGCCTGTCGTTTTTATACGGGTCTTATCGAAGAAGGCGCCCCGATGGGCTATATTGATATTGGTGGCGGTCTAGCGGTCGATTATGAGGGAACTCGGACCAATAGCACACATAGTATGAACTATGGTTTGGATGAATATTGTTCAAATATTATAGAGACGATTTTGGAAAGTCTTGATCCTCTTGATATCGCTCACCCCGTTATTATTTCCGAATCAGGCCGGGCATTAGTTGCTTATTCATCCATGTTGTTATTTAACGTCTTAGACGTGCGAGATCACAAGCCTGGGGTTATTCCAGATGTAGTTCCAACCGACAGTGTCGACCAGATTGTCAATTTGTATGATGTATTGAAAAACGTTACTCAGAAAAAATTGCAAGAGTGTTACAACGATGCACTTTATTACCGTGATGAAGTCCGTGAATTATTCCATCGAGGACAAGCAAGTCTGCGTGAACGTGCGTTAGCAGAAAACCTTTCCTTAGCTATTTTAGAAAAAATCGCCTTGTTATTGCCAGAGGCTAAACGAATTTCACCAGAGCTAGAAACCTTACCTGTATTATTGTCAGATATATATTATGGCAATTTCAGTTTGTTTCAGTCATTGCCAGATATTTGGGCTATAGATCAGATCTTCCCGATCATGCCTATTCATCGTCTAAATGAGGAGCCTACTCGCGATGCTGTTCTAGCTGATATGACCTGCGACTGTGATGGTAAAATTGATTCGTTTTCACTGGTTGATGGCCCAAGTAAAACACTACCATTGCATCCGTTGCGTAAAGATGAAGAATATTATCTTGGTGTATTTCTGGTGGGAGCCTATCAGGAAACATTAGGGGATTTGCATAACTTATTTGGTGATACCAATGTAGTTAGCGTGCGCATCAATGAAGATGGTAGTTTTGATTTCATTCGTGAGTTTCACGGTGATAGCATTGCCGATGTACTAAGTTATGTCGAATACGATCCTAAAACTATGCAAGAACAATTCCGCCGTATTGCAGAACAAGCGGTACGCGATGGCAAAATTACAGTAGCAATGCGTCAACAAGTGTTGCACGCATTCCATGAAAGTTTGCATGGTTACACATTTTTCGAACGTTAGAAACCGTTTTAAAGGAACTCAGAATGTCTAAAGTGATGATTATTGGTGCAGGTGGTGTCGGTGGTGTAGTGACCCATAAATGTGCACAACTACCTGAAGTCTTTACAGAAATCGTGTTGGCAAGCCGAACCGAAGCTAAATGTAAAGCAATTGCTGCCCAGTTGGATAGACCCATTAAAACAGCGCAAGTTGATGCTGATAATGTGCCTGAATTAACGGCATTGCTTAACGCTGAAAGACCAGCATTAGTGATTAACGTTGCTTTACCCTATCAAGACTTAACCATAATGGATGCGTGTCTAGCGGCAGGTATCGATTATATGGATACGGCAAATTATGAACCTTTAGATACCGCTAAATTTGAATACAGTTGGCAGTGGGCGTATGCAGATAAATTTAAACAAGCAGGACTAACGGCATTATTAGGCAGTGGTTTTGATCCCGGTGCAACCAATGTATTTACTGCTTATGTTGCCAAACATTATTTTGATGAAATCTATGAGTTAGATATTATCGATGTTAATGGTGGTGACCATGGTTACCCGTTTGCGACTAACTTTAATCCTGAAATCAACATTCGTGAAGTAACCGCAGAATGTCGTCACTGGGAAAATGGTGCGTTTGTAACCACGCCAGCTATGTCGAAAAAAGCTGAATTTACCTGCCCAGAAGAGGTCGGGAAATATAACATCTATCGTATGTACCATGAAGAATTAGAGTCGTTGACGAAGAACTTCCCGAGTTTAAAACGTGCACAATTCTGGATGAGTTTTGGTGATAGCTACCTGAAACATCTAGAAGTATTAGGAAATGTGGGTATGACAGGCATTGAACCCATTATGTATAACGGGCAAGAAATTGTGCCGATTCAGTTTTTGGCTAAATTATTACCTGATCCTTCATCACTTGGTCCGCGCACCGTAGGTAAAACATGCATTGGTTGTGTGGTTAAAGGCGTGAAAGATGGCGTAGAAAAAATTGTTTATATCTACAATATTAAAGATCATCAAGACTGTTACAAAGAAGTGCAATCTCAAGCAATTTCATACACTACAGGTGTGCCGGCAATGATCGGTGCCAAGATGATGCTTGAGAAAAAATGGCAACAAGCGGGCGTATGGAACATCGAACAATTTGATCCCGATCCCTTTATGGATGATATGAATAAATACGGTTTGCCATGGCATGTTGTTGAACTTGATACATTTAATCTTGATTAAGCATGTTGCATGAGTAGCTTGAATTTTAAGTTAACTTGTCGGGTTGAAACCCGACCTACGACGAGAATGATTTTGGGTAGCTTGAATTTTAATTCAAGGCATCGAGTAGAAGCCCGACCTAGAACAAATGAATGTGTCAAAGGGATGATGTAACGATGCAATTTACTGATTTTTCTAAGCTGGATTTACAGCGCTTACCATCACCCTGTTTTGTGGTCGATGAGGTCGCTGTTGAGCGTAACTTAACAATTTTGAAACATATTGCCGATGAAAGTGGCGCTAAGGTTTTGGCGGCGTTAAAAGCATTTTCAATGTGGTCATTAGCACCGTTAACTGCGAAATATCTCAGTGGTACCTGTGCCAGCGGTTTGCACGAAGCTAAGTTAGGTCATGAAGAATACGGCGGCGAAGTGCATGTATTTGCAGCCGCCTATAGTGAAGCAGATATTATTGAGCTAGTAGAATTTGCTCATCACATCGTTTTTAACTCATGCGGTCAGTGGACACGTTTTCGTGAACGCTGTCTTGCGGCGCAGAAAAAACGACCTGAGTTACATTTTGGATTACGAATAAATCCTGAGCATTCTGAAGGGGCCGTGCCGATTTACGATCCATGTGCACCGGGTTCGCGTCTAGGTATTCCACTTTCACAGCTTGATGAAAGTGTCTTGGATGGTATTAGTGGTCTACATTTCCATACTTTATGTGAACAAAAGTTTGAACCTCTAGCACGTACGGTGAAGGCTGTTGAGCAAAAATTTGGTCATCTACTTCCACAAATGAAGTGGGTTAATTTTGGTGGCGGTCACCATATCACTGCTGATGGCTATAATATTGATGGTCTGATTGACTTAGTGAAGGATTTTTCTAGTAGTCATCAGGTGCAAGTATATTTGGAACCGGGTGAAGCGGTGGCAATTGGTACAGGTGTCTTAAGTTGTGAAGTATTGGATATCACTTGGAACCAGTTAAACCAAGCTATTATTGATACCTCGGCGACTTGTCACATGCCAGACACTTTAGAAATGCCCTATCGACCCGATGTTTTAGATGCGGAAGAGGCAGGGGTATTGCCACATACTTATCGATTAGGTGGCTTGACCTGTTTGGCTGGCGATGTGATCGATGATTATAGTTTTGCTGAGCCTTTGCAAATTGGTCAACGGTTGATATTTGAAGACATGAGCCATTACACGATGGTCAAAACCAGTACCTTCAATGGCACGCATTTGCCGGCGATTGCTATTTGGAATTCTAAGACCGATGCCCTAAACGTAGTCAAAACCTTTGGCTATGCAGACTTTAAAAATAGACTGTCATAATGAACGAAATAACTGTAAAACCTTATCCGATCTTTTTAGGTTCTGAAATTGATCAGCCTGTACCTGAACAAGCATTCTTTCATGTATTGCCTGTACCGTACGAAAAGAGTGTGTCTTATGGCGGCGGCACAGCATTAGGCCCGAAAGCAATATTAAAAGCATCATGGCAGCTTGAACAATGGGATGGTAAAAGTAAACCTTGCGATGAAGGTATTTACACCTGCCCAACGATAGATTGCAGTGCTGATGCCGAACAGGTGATCAACAATATTGCTACCGCAACCCAAAAAATCATTGAGCAGGGTGGCATGCCCGTGGTATTTGGTGGCGAACATACCGTAACTTACGGCGTATTAAAAGGCCTCAAAGCAGCAGGTATTGAAGACTTTGGTATTGTGCAAATTGATGCTCATGCTGATTTGCGTGAAGCCTATGATGGTGATCCCTTAAGTCATGCTTCAGTAATGAAACGTGCCGTTGATATGGGAATTCCACTATATCAACTCGGTATCCGTGCCTTATGTGAAGAAGAAATGGGATACCGTGAGAAGTTTGGGGTTCATTATCAAGACGCCGATGAATTAGTACCGAATAATATCACTAGCATTGAGTTACCAAAAGACTTCCCGAAGAAAGTATTTTTCACTGTTGATGTTGATGGCTTAGATCCGTCAGTATTTCCATCTACAGGCACACCAGTTCCTGGTGGTTTAGGTTGGTATCAAACGTTAAGTTTGTTTGAATCTGTTGCCCAACAACGTGAAATTATTGGCTTTGATATTATGGAATTTGCACCTATTAAAGGATTCCATGCCTATGATTTTGCAGCTGCCATGCTGACTTATAAGATGATGGGCATTGTTCAGCGTAATCGTTAGTGACAGCTTTTGATTTTCCTAGTTTGTCTTTCTTATATAGAACAGTCTACTCTCTACAACTGCTGCTCTGCGCTAGCTAAGATATCTGACAATTTATGATTAATGGACAAGCTATTGGCATATTTGACTCAGGTATTGGTGGCTTATCTATAGCGCGTCAAATTCATCAAAGACTCCCCAATGAACATCTACTGTATGTCGCCGATTCTATTCATGCGCCATATGGTGAAAAGTCAGAATCTTATATAACAGAAAGAGCATTCTCAATAAGTGAGTTTTTAATACAACTCAACGTCAAAGCAATTGTAGTTGCTTGTAATACGGCAACGGTATCATCAATAAAAGCACTTCGTGCTAAATATACAATTCCCATCATCGGAGTTGAGCCTGGCGTTAAACCTGCGGTTTTTAATACTAAAAGCGGTATTGTGGGCGTACTAGCCACAGCACAAACACTTAAAAGTGTTTCATTCAATGATTTAGCTAAAAGCTTCTCTAGCCATGTGAAAATTGAAGTTCAGCCCTGTCCGGGTTTGATGGAACAGGTTGAAGCATTGAGCCTTGACAGTGACGAAACTGAGGCGCTTATTAAAAAATATGTGTTTCCCCTTTTAGAAAAAGGAGCAGATCATATTGTACTTGGTTGTACTCACTACGCCTTTTTAGCACCGATTATCAAAAGAATAGTTGGGCCGAACGTAGAGATTGTAAATACAGATGTTGCAGTTGCTAAAGAAGCGGCTCGACGATTAGATATAGCGAGTTTACTGTCAACTCATAATGGTCAGGGCAAGGTTGAGTTTTGGAGCAGTGCGCCTTCATCGGTTGCACATAGGCAATTCAGTTTATTGTGGGGCGAATCGGTCACTGTGTTTAAAATGTAGTTGGGGACAGTTTTCTTTGGATTTTTTATGCATGGGTGGTGTTTTAAGTGTATTTATCCTATAAGACCTTTATTTATTAATCTTTCGACGCACTACATGGAACGATGCGATAGCGAGTAAGTAGTGCAGTTATTACATACTCGCCCCGTCAGTCGTTTGAGAGCCGAAGCGTTAGCTAGGAGACGAGGACGTCTGGGGAAAATTGGTCGTCGTCGAACGGAGTTGAATTAAACCATGGATGGTTTAATTCTTTCACGAGTACGGCGACACGCTGGTTTTATGACTAAACATAACTATTATCTTCTATAAAAATGATGTTCTAAGATAAAATAATCCTATAAGTTAACCAGCTATTTCGTTGAAGAAACAACTTCTTAAGACTTGTTAATAGTGATATATCGCTGTCCAATAAAATAGTTAGCTATTTAAGATATAAGAATTTAATCAATAGCTTGAACATCATAATATTATTGCAGCTTACCAAATAGAACTTTTATAAATAGCGTAAACGCGCTAGAATCGCGCGCTTTTAAGAGGACAAAACAATGAACCAAGCATCAGCAAAATTATTAACCGCATATTACGCCGCATTTAACCGTCAAGATATGACTGCATTTCTTGATATGCTGACGGATGATATTATTCATGACGTTAACCAAGCCTCACGTGAAGTTGGCAAAGAAGCGTTCTCAGCATTTATGGATCGTATGAATGCACATTACAAAGAAGAAATCGTCGATATTTCAATTACAACCAATGAAGCAGGCGATCGTGCTGCCGTTGAATTCACTGTATTAGGTGAATATTTGTCTACTGATGAAGGTCTTCCAGAAGCAAATGGTCAAAAATACAACTTACCTGCAGGCGCATTTTTTGATATTCGTGATGGCAAAGTAGCCCGTGTAACGAACTATTACAACCTCGAAGATTGGATTGCTCAAGTAGTAGGCTAGTAGCAATATGCTGACTTTAAAACGCCTATCTGGTGAAGAGTTAGTTCGATATATACCTGAACTCGCACAATTGCGGATTCAGGTTTTTCGTGATTTTCCTTATTTGTATGATGGCGACCTAGCTTACGAAGAACGCTATCTGCAAACTTATATTCAAGCACCTGCTAGCGTGATTGTATTGGCATTTGATGGCGATAAAGTTGTCGGGGCTTCAACGGGTATTCCACTTAAATACGAAACTGATGAAGTCAAACAACCCTTTATTAATGCCGGTTATGACATTGATAAAGTATTTTATTGTGGTGAATCAGTATTGATATCTAGCTATCGTGGACAAGGCGCTGGTGTGGCTTTTTTTGAACATCGCGAAGCCCATGCTCGAGAAATAGGTGGTTTTGAGTATTCATGTTTTTGTGGTGTGCAACGCCCTGATAATCATCCTGCTCGCCCAACAGACTTTCTGCCCTTAGATAATTTCTGGCGTAAACGAGGCTATGAAAAATATCCTGAACTCATTACAACGTTTAGTTGGAAAGAGCTAGATGAAATAAATGAATCGCCTAAACCAATGACGTTTTGGATGAAAAATCTGTAATGACAAAACTAAAAGTAGCTACCAGCCAATATGACATTAGCTTTTTTACACAATGGTCAGATTTTGTTGACAAGTTGACGCAATGGGTCAGCTTAGCTGCGGGTAATCAAGCTAAGTTATTGGTGTTACCAGAATATGGCAGCATGGAGTTGCCGTCATTATTTGGTGAAAAAGTTTATAAAGATCTAGATGGTCAATTACATGCTATGCAAGCTGTTTATCCAGAATGGCAAGCCTTGTATAAAGAGTTGGCGCGTCAATTTGATGTGATGATTTTGGCTACAACTTACCCGGTGTTACAAGACGATGGCTCATTTCGTAATCGAGCAAATTTGTATGGCCCCGATGGTTTAATGGGCTATCAAGACAAATTAATCATGACACGCTTTGAAAATGAACAATGGCTAGTCAAAGCAGGCAATGACATCAAAGTGATAGATACCGATATAGGTAAGATCGGTATCAATATTTGTTATGACTCAGAATTTCCGCTGATTGCCCGCCAACAAGTTGTTGCAGGCGCAGATCTTATATTAGTACCAAGTTGCACTGATACCGAAGCGGGATTTCATCGCGTTCGTATTGGTTGTCAGGCCCGCGCCTTAGAAAACCAATGTTATGTTATTCAATCACCTACTTTTGGCAACGCTGAATGGTCAGAAGCGGTGGATGTAAATACTGGCAGAGCCAGTATATATACGCCAGTGGATTATGGCTTTCCTGATAATGGTATCTTAGTCGAAGGCTCACACGACCAAGCAGAATGGGTTTACGCTGATTTAGATTTGGCTGAAATTGCTCGTGTTCGTAAAGAAGGTCAGGTATTTAATTACCGTGATTGGGTGAAACAAAATGAGTTAGACGGTAGCCTTTTGTAATCAAGATAACTTTCAAGACTGATCAGATATCAATAGGCAATGGATGTAAAAATATTTGATGTCAATGCTTGGTGATTCAATCTAATTACAACATGTCCATAAAACATGTAAGGATGAAGGTTTAGCCAACACAGTATAAAATAGGGAGATAATTATTCACTCCCACTGCGAGAGCACCCGTAACTTAAAGGAAGCAAAATGTTAAGTCAGCCGCAAGTCGAACAAATCGTTAACGATTATCAAGATCCATCCGCATTGATGACCTTTGGAGAATCCAAAGCAAGAGTAGTCGTTAAAATAGAAGGTAATAGCATCGATGTCGCGGTGACCTTGGGTTATCCTGTGAAGGGCTATATTGCGGTCTTACAAACGGGTTTACTAGCCGAATTAAAGCAACAAGCACAATCTGCTGATGTGACTGTTGTAATTGATTGGAAAGTCACTAAACATAAAGTACAACAAGGTATAAAAGGCATTGCTAGTGTTAAAAACATTATTGCCGTTGCCTCTGGAAAAGGCGGCGTTGGTAAATCAACGACATCAGTAAATCTGGCTCTGGCTCTTGCCGCCGATGGCGCTAAAGTCGGTATTTTAGATGCTGATATTTATGGTCCAAGTCAGCCTAGAATGTTGGGAACATCGCAACGTCCTGAGTCAATTGATGGCAAACGCATCGAACCTATCGAAAGTTATGGTCTGCAATGTATGTCAATTGGTTTCTTGATCGATGAAGAAGAACCGATGATTTGGCGTGGCCCTATGGTAACTCAAGCATTGGAACAAATGCTGAATGACACTAACTGGAATGGACTCGACTATTTAGTGATCGATTTACCACCTGGTACCGGTGACATTCAACTAACATTGTCGCAAAAAGTACCCGTAAGTGGCGCGGTCATCGTTACAACACCACAAGATATTGCCTTATTAGATGCGCGTAAAGCATTAAAAATGTTTGAGAAAGTCAACGTGTCGGTCATGGGCGTGATTGAAAATATGAGCACCCATATCTGCACTAGCTGTGGTCACGAAGAACATATCTTTGGTGCCGGCGGCGGTGAAAAAATGGCTAAGCAATATGGTGTTGATTTATTGGGTGAATTACCTTTAGATATTAAAATTCGTGAAGATGCTGATGGTGGTCATCCTACGGTGGTGAATGACCCTGATGGTTCAATTGGTATGGCTTACCGAACTATTGCCCGTCGTTTAGCGGCTCGATTAGCTAAACAAGGTAAGGATTATACTTCGGCATTTCCAAATATCGTGATTAAGAACGATTAATCACGTTATCATTAAGGTTATTAATATTTAAAGCGATTCAACTATGAGCATAAAGTCAGACAAATGGATCCGCCGGATGGCGCAAGAGCATGGCATGATCAGCCCTTTTGAAGCAGGGCAAGTGCGAGAAGGTGAGAATGGAAAAATGATTTCTTATGGCACATCAAGTTACGGTTACGATGTACGCTGTTCGACGGAGTTTAAAATCTTTACCAATATCAATTCAGCTATCGTTGATCCAAAAAACTTTGATGAAGCGAGTTTTGTTGATGTTAATTCAGATGTTTGTATCATTCCACCCAATTCATTTGCTTTAGCACGGACGATTGAAACATTTAAAATCCCACGTAATGTATTGACTATTTGCTTAGGGAAATCGACTTATGCTCGCTGTGGGATTATTGTTAATGTCACCCCACTCGAACCTGAGTGGGAAGGGCACGTGACCTTAGAATTTTCTAACACCACAACCTTGCCTGCAAAAATATATGCCAATGAAGGTGTCGCGCAGATGTTATTTTTTGAATCTGATGAAGAGTGTGAAACATCTTATGCTGACCGCGCAGGAAAATATCAGGGACAACAAGGTGTAACATTACCTAAGTCTTAAATAGGGAATGATACCGATGATCTTAGATTTGCCATTTTCACGATTCATAAAACTGCTATTAATGGCGCTATTGTTAGTCGGTTGCAGTAATGAGCGCGTTTCGGATCAACAATGGGCTCATAGTGATTTAAGTAGTTATGCCGCAGTATTTTCACCAGATGGTAAATATGTCTTAGTCGGCGATACCGATGCACCAGCAAGACTCTGGGATATTGAAGCCAATAAAGTGCTTTATAGTTGGCAGAATAATGATGAAGTGGGAACAACCACTGCTGTAGGTTTTTCTGGTGATGGTAAGGTGGCTGCGACGTCTGAGCAAGATGTCATTGTGTTATGGGAAGTAGCAACGGGCAAACCTATGTTGCGTTTGAGCTTTCCCGTTAAGATCAAGGCGCTCGCTTTGTCACAACAGGGCGATTATTTATTGCTAGCGCTATATGATCGCACTGCTGTTTATTTCGATGTCATTAAAAACCGTGTGATACAAATTTTAGAGCACGATGGCAAAGCGGTTAATTCACCGATTAATCAACTTATAAATGCCGTTGCGATTTCTCCTAGTGGTAAATATGGCTTAACGGGGGGGGATGACCAAACAGCGCGATTATGGAACTTAGAAACGGGCGAACAAATACGTAGCTGGAAACATGAAAACTTGGTCAATATTGTGGCATTTTATCCCAAAGGTGGTTTTGTATTAACCGGTGCTGGCAATGGCCAAACCCATTTTTGGAATATGGTTACCGGTGAAGAACAATACACCTTACGTACTTCAGCTTGGCCAAAAGATAAACCCTTGCCCAATTTCCCATCATTTAAAACCACGACTTCAGCGATTGCTTTTTCCCCTGACAATGCCTATTTAGTTACTGGCCATCCATCACAAAAAATTTGTTTGTGGGCGGTGGCAACTGGCGACAATATAGATTGCTGGCAAGTCGCTAGAAAACAGGCATTACGGCCAGGAGTAGTAATACAAGCGCTCGCTTTTTCAGCTGATGGTAAAGCTATTTACAGTGAGTCTGGAAATGGTATTGGTCAAAAATGGCTAATTAAATAAATGTATAAACTGGTGTTCTTTGTACCCGAAAGCCATAAAGAAATGGTAAAGCAGGCCGTGTTTGCACAAGGTGCGGGTCGTTACGAAAGTTATGACTGTTGTTCATGGGAAACACTGGGAACAGGTCAATTTAAACCCTTGTCTGGTAGCCAGCCTTTCATTGGTGAGCAGGACAAGATTGAAACTGTCGCTGAATACCGAGTAGAAATGATTTGTGCCGCAGATAATATTAAAGCTGTTTTACAGGCATTGATCGACAGCCATCCTTATGAAACGCCTGCATATGAAGTCTGGTCAATTAAAACACTGGACGATTTTTAACCCCATAGAGTTGTTGTTATGTCATCACTACAAGCTACGCCTAAAGAAACCTTTTTAGCTGATTATAAAGTACCGAATTACTTGATTGATACGGTGCATCTAACCTTTGATATCGATGCTTCTTCGACAAGAGTACGTAGTGTACTGGCGATGCGTAAAAATCCGCTATCTGAAGAAGAAAACACTGATTGTGTATTAGATGGTGAGCATCTTGAGCTAGTGTCCATTAAGGTCGATAGTCGTCCATTACAAGGCAACGAATATCAACGTACTGACAAGTCATTATTGTTATCCTCCTTGCCTGATGAGTTTGAGTTAGAGATTGAAACACTCATTCAACCTGATCAAAATACGGCATTAGAAGGTCTTTATCATTCGGGCTCGTTGTTATGTACCCAATGTGAAGCAGAAGGCTTTAGACGTATTACTTATTATATGGATCGTCCTGATGTGATGGCCATATTTACCGTTTCAATTGTCGGCGATAAGCAGCTGTGGCCAATCATGCTGTCTAACGGCAATATGCAAGCACAAGGGCAGTTTGATGATGGTCGGCATTGGACTCGTTGGCACGATCCTCATCCTAAACCAAGTTATTTGTTTGCTTTAGTGGCCGGTGATTTATATCGTCAACAAGATAGTTTTACGACCATGTCTGGTCGTGAAGTGAGTTTGCAGATTTATGTCGATCATGAAAATAGCCACAAATGTGGTCACGCCTTAATGTCGTTAAAACAAGCGATGTTGTGGGATGAACAAACCTATGGCCGTGAATATGATTTAGATGTCTTTATGATCGTTGCCGTCAATGATTTTAATATGGGGGCGATGGAAAATAAGGGATTGAATATCTTTAATTCATCGTGTGTTTTAGCTAGCCCAGAAACGGCGACTGATGCTGATTATCACCGAATTCAAGGTATCGTTGGCCATGAATATTTTCATAACTGGTCCGGTAATCGTGTTACTTGTCGTGATTGGTTCCAACTGAGTTTGAAAGAAGGTTTTACCGTTCTACGCGATCAGCAATTTAGTGGTGATATGAACTCAGCAGCAGTGCAACGAATTGATGATGTCAATCAATTACGTACCATGCAGTTTGCTGAAGATGCGGGTCCAATGGCACATCCAGTTCGACCTGCTTCATTTATTGAAATCAGTAACTTTTACACGGTCACCATTTATGAAAAAGGTGCTCAAGTTGTTGGCATGATCAAAACAATTGTTGGTGCAGAAGGTTTTAGAAAAGGCACTGACTTATATTTCGAACGTCATGACGGCCAAGCGGTTACCACTGATGACTTTGTTCAAGCCATGGAAGACGCTAATACTGTTGATTTAAGCCAATTTAAACATTGGTATTCACAAGCTGGCACGCCCGTGCTGACAATTGAAACTCAATATAATGCATTACTGAAAACCTATACCTTAATTGTCAATCAACACTGCCCAGCAACTCCGGGCCAGAACAAGAAACTGCCTTTATATATTCCATTAGCAGTCGGTTTATTAAATAGAAATGGCCAAGCAATACCTTTGCAACTTGAGGGTGAAAATAGCGCAATAGAGAAAAATACAAGAGTATTAGATATTACTGAGCAACAGCATACTTTCATTTTTGTGAATGTTGATGAAGAACCTATTCCTTCATTGCTACGTGGTTTTTCTGCACCAGTAAAAATAACTATGGATCGTAGCGACGCTGATCTGGCGTTTTTAATGGCTAATGATAGTGATAGCTTTAATCGTTGGGATGCTGGGCAAAAATGGCTAATTAATGTGTTACTAAGTTTAATTAATGACTTTCAGCAGCAACGGCATTTGGCGTTACCAGAAGGACTCATTGAGCAATTTAGTTATGTGTTAACAGATGAGAATACCGATCCGGCATTGATTGCCAAAATGTTAACGATTCCTAGTGAAAATTATCTTGCCGCACAGATGGCTATTGCAGATGTTGATGCGATTCATGCATCCCGCCAGTTTTTGAAAAAGAGTCTTGCCGCTGGTTTAAAACAACAGTTTAGTGATATTTATCAACGTTATAGTGCGAAGGGAAAATATCAGTTTAACGCTTTAGATATGGCTAAACGTAGTCTTAAAAACGTGTGTTTAAGCTACCTGATGACCGCAGAAGATCCTATGCAAACCCAACGCTGTCTTAAACAGATGAAACAGTCTGACAATATGACGGATACATTAACGGGCTTAGCCTTATTATCAGATCAAACGGGCCCAGAAAGTGAACATGCATTACGGGCCTTTTATGAACAATGGCAACATGACCGTTTA
Organism: Methylophaga sp.; assembly: GCA_024636315.1. GTDB lineage: Bacteria > Pseudomonadota > Gammaproteobacteria > Nitrosococcales > Methylophagaceae. Next base: position 46,971 of record JAGXHJ010000032.1, on the reverse strand, counting down.
GTAGTCGATAAATGGTTGACGGTGCAAGCACAATCTACGCTACCAGGTACTTTAATACGCATAAAAGGTTTGATGAAACATCCTGCTTTTAGTATTAAAAATCCTAATAACGTACGCGCGTTAATTGGTCAGTTTTGCCGGAATAACCCGATTAATTTTCATGCTAAAGACGGTTCAGGTTATCAGTTTTTAGCTGAGCAGATTTTGGTGTTAAATAAACTTAATCCACAAGTGGCATCAAGAATGTTGGGCGCTTTTAACTCATGGCGCCAATATGATACAGAGCGACAGGCGATGATGAAACAAGTCTTAACGGATATTGCTAGTCAACCTGACTTATCGTCTGATGTCTATGAAGTTGTGACCAAATATTTAGCAGAGCCGTAAGCACTATGGCTATATTTACACTTGATCCTAGGTTACAGCAAGATACGTTGTATATTGCTGAATTTTCACTCTGTAAAGTACTTTTGATGAATGATGCCCGTTATCCATGGGTGATCTTAGTGCCCAAAATAACCGGTTTAACGGAGATCTTTCAACTAGATGAAGCTGGACAACAGCAACTTATGGTTGAATCAAACTTTGTAGCCCAAAAATTAAAACAAGTGATTCAGGCAGACAAAATGAATGTTGCTGCCTTGGGTAATGTGGTGTCACAACTACATATTCATCATGTGGCTCGATTTATACAAGATGACACCTGGCCAGCACCGGTGTGGGGAAAAGGGGATGCGATCGCCTATACTCAAGCTGAATCTGATACAGTTATTGCACTGCTGAAATCAGAATTTTCTAGTTTAATGCAAGATGGCTAAAGCGTTACATTTCTACCTTAATATCAGTCGTGAAGAAGCTTTACGCTATTATCAAGGAACGGCTCGTGCGGTTATTGTCACGACCATTGATGGCCAGAAATTACAGTTTCCGGCAGAACATATAAGGCCGTTTATTGATCAAAAAGGTATTTCAGGTCAATTTAGTATTGAGTTTGATAGTAATAATAAATTGATTGGTTTAAAGCGAATTTAAGCGCTTACTTTAATTATGTCTACATTAGGTAAAGATAGGTAAGCGAGCTCTATAGTAGCTACTGTAGCTCTTAATTGCCTTGATTAAAGCCTTCACAATGAACCTTATGACAAGCGTGAAAGTGATTTTGGCACACTGTCCTTATCGTACTGTAAATAGGTATCTGAGATTAAATCCGGCCAGCTTTTTGGGCCATTACCAAACCATTGCCACCAAAAGCCTATGCCGATAACAAACCATGATGGTATCGCGACGATAAACCGCAGAAATGCTTGGCGCCAGCTAATCTTGTGCTGATTATCACTGAGTAAAAATACTTTCCAAGTGCGCATACCTAATGTTTGGCCTCCATGAGTCCAAAACCAGCCATAAAATAAGAAACTAACAGCAAGCAGATAAAGAAAGAAAAAAGGGTTGCCTGCTGCGATTGCTTGTCCACCGGTCACAACAGCATTTACACCTACAGCAATCGCTGCGGCAAATAATAATACAGAGGTCAGTAAGAGTAAGTCATACACTACGATAGCTAAATGTCGTAATATACTAGGGCGGCAAGTGGATTCTATGGTTTGTGTCATTTAAAAAAACGTAAATTATTTGGGTTGAGAGTGTACATTAAAGTATCATTATTCCTTTATTTATTGTGAATTGAGATCAGCATGTTGCAATTGATTGGCCGTTCGGCACTATCTGCTTTCCGTCTTGAGAAACTGTTAACAACAATTCAAGCTCAGCTTGATAACGTTTTAACACTCAGAACTGAATATCGTTACTTCATTGAAGTGGATGGCGATGGTGAATTATCTACGGCGGATCAAGCAGTTGTAGATACTCTATTAGAAACAAATTTGCGCAGTAGTGATGCCGCGACGGATGAACTCTTTTTCCTTGTTACGCCTCGTCCAGGCACTATTTCACCCTGGTCAAGTAAAGCCACCGATATTGCGCATAACAGCGGCTTAAGCTCAGTGTTACGCATTGAACGTGGTACGGCATATTTTATACAAGTCACAGGTGAATTGAGCGCAGTACAACGTACTCTACTTATTAAGTTACTCCATGATCGGATGATCGAATCGGTATTTTCTTCAGAGGATGAAGCCGAACGTTTATTTATTCATGGTCAATCACGTCCATTAGTGGCGGTTGATATTTTGAATGGTGGTCGTTCGGCATTGGTCGAAGCTAATAGAACAATGGGCTTGGCCTTAGCTGAAGACGAAATTGACTACCTAGTTGATAACTTTACTGGTCTGGGACGTAATCCGAATGACATCGAGTTAATGATGTTTGCTCAAGCGAATTCAGAACATTGTCGTCATAAAATATTTAGTGCTGATTGGATTGTGGATGGTAAAACGCAATCACACACCCTATTTAATATGATCCGCAATACCCATAAGTTACATCCAGAAGGTGTGGTGACGGCATATAGTGATAATTCATCAGTGATTGAAGGGCCAGCAAGTCATCGCTTCCATGTCGATATGGCAACTAATGAATATAGCTATCAAGGTGAAGTTCAACATATCTTGATGAAAGTCGAAACACACAATCATCCTACTGCTATTTCACCATTCCCTGGCGCGGCAACAGGTGCCGGTGGTGAAATCCGTGATGAAGGTGCAACAGGTCGAGGCTCTAAACCTAAGGCGGGCTTAACAGGTTTCTCGGTATCTAATTTAAACATTCCAGGTTTTGAACAACCTTGGGAAACACCGTATGGCAAGCCAAGTCGTATGGCCTCAGCCCAAGAAATCATGCTTGACGGCCCATTAGGCGGCGCGGCATTCAATAATGAATTTGGTCGACCAAACCTCTGCGGTTATTTCCGTACCTATGAAGCCTTAGTCCCTTCAGCCGATGGTTTTGAAGTACGCGGTTATCACAAGCCAATTATGGTGGCAGGCGGCATGGGCACTATTCGCCCTCAACATGTTAAAAAGAATATTTTTGAACCAGGTGTACAACTTATCGTTTTAGGTGGCCCCGCAATGTTGATTGGTTTAGGTGGCAGTGCCGCTTCATCCGTAACATCTGGCACCAGTGAGGAAGGTTTAGACTTTGCTTCCGTACAACGTGGCAATCCTGAAATGGAACGTCGTTGTCAGGAAGTCATTGATCGTTGTGTTGCTTTAGATGATAACAATCCGATTGTGGCGATACATGACGTCGGTGCAGGTGGTTTATCAAACGCTTTTCCTGAGTTAGTTAATGATAGTGGTCGTGGTGGACGCTTTGAATTACGCGTAGTCCCAAATGACGAATCAAGCATGTCCCCGATGGAAATTTGGTGCAATGAATCACAAGAACGTTATGTATTAGGTATTAATCCTGAAGACGTTGAACTATTTCAAGCGATTTGTGAACGTGAACGTTGTCCGTGGGCAATTGTAGGTGAAGCGACTTCAGAACAACATTTGTTAGTGGGCGATGCTGAGTTTGATCACAATCCGGTTGATATGCCCTTATCATTGTTATTAGGTAAACCACCTAAAATGCTTCGTAACGTCAAACATCATACATTTGAAAAGCCTGGCTTAGATTTGGCGGGTATCAATGCAAATGATGCGCTAGAACGCGTTTTAAAACTACCTGCAGTTGCAAGTAAGAACTTCTTGATCACCATTGGTGACCGAAGCGTAACCGGCTTAGTGGCGCGTGACCAAATGGTTGGGCCTTGGCAAGTGCCTGTAGCGGACTGTGCTGTCACCTTAGCTGATCATCACGGCTTTCAAGGTGAAGCTATGTCGATGGGCGAGCGGGCGCCATTAGCGTTAATTGATGCGCCGGCATCGGGTCGAATGGCGGTAGGTGAAGCGATTACCAATATTGCCGCTGCCAGTATCGCTAAAATAGGTGATATTAAGTTGTCAGCAAACTGGATGGCCGCCTGCGGTCATGCCGGTGAAGATGCACTTTTGTATGACACCGTTGAAGCTGTTGGTATGGAATTGTGCCCAGAATTGGGTATTGCCATCCCTGTGGGTAAAGATTCCTTATCAATGAAAACGGTATGGCAAGATGAGGGCATAACTAAATCAGTGACCTCACCATTGTCATTGATTGTAACCGCCTTTGCACCTGTGACCGATGCGGTTAAAACCTGTACACCACAATTGCGTAGCGATCATGGTGATACCGATCTTATTTATATTGATTTAGGTAAAGGCCGAAACCGTCTTGCCGCTTCAGCCTTAGCTCAAGTTTATAGTCAAGTAGGGCATCATGGTCCTGATTTAGATGATCCTGCCGCGTTAAAACATTTTTTCTATGCTATTCAGCAATTGAAACAAGATGATTTATTATTGGCTTACCACGATCGTAGTGATGGTGGTTTGATTGGCACTTTATGTGAAATGGCGTTTGCTGGACATTGTGGTATTGATGTTAACTTAACCGCCTTGGGTGATGCCTTACCCGTGCTGTTTAATGAAGAACTCGGTGCCGTAATCCAAGTTCGTCACTGTGATGTTGAAGAAACCCTGTCAGTACTGAGAGAGGATGATTTATTAAATCATTGTCATGTTATTGGAACATTACGTGATGATCAGCAAATTATCGTGACAGTAAATGGCGAGCAAGTCATTAATGAATCACGCGTTACCTTACATCGTTTCTGGGCTGAAACCAGTTACCAAATGCAAGCATTACGTGATAATCCTGATTGTGCCAAACAAGAATTTGATGGTTTATTAGATGTAAGTGACTCTGGTTTACACGCTGAGTTAACATTTGATCCCGCTGATCATGTTGCCGCACCTTTTATCGTCAGTGGCGTACGCCCCAAAATGGCTATTTTGCGTGAGCAAGGCGTCAATGGTCAGATTGAAATGGCGGCCTCATTTGACCATGCGGGCTTTACCGCTGTTGATGTTCATATGAGTGATATCTTGGAAGGTCGTGTTGATTTGGCTGACTTTAAAGGTTTAGTCGCGTGTGGTGGTTTCTCTTATGGTGATGTATTAGGCGCCGGTCGTGGTTGGGCAAGCACCGTTTTACATAATGACAAAGCAAGACAGCAATTCAGTGATTTCTTTAAGCGTGAAGATACCTTTGCCTTAGGTGTTTGTAACGGCTGTCAAATGTTGTCACAACTAAAAGAATTGATCCCTGGCAGTGAACATTGGCCACGCTTTGAACGCAATGTTTCAGAGCAATTTGAAGCACGTTTTTCATTAGTTGAAATTGTTGAGTCAGCCTCTGTTTTATTACAAGGCATGGCAGGATCAGTAATGCCGATAGCCGTCGCTCATGGCGAAGGTCGTGCTGATTTTAGTAACACCGGTTCACAAGCAGATGCCTTAGTAGCAATGCGTTTTGTAGATAACAATGGCAATATGACTGAACGTTATCCTCAAAACCCGAATGGTTCTGCGGAAGGTATTACAGCATTAACGACAACAGATGGTCGTGTCACCATTATGATGCCCCATCCGGAACGTGTAACCAGAACCGTTCAGCATTCATGGCATCCCGATGATTGGGGTAAAGATGGCCCGTGGTTAAGACTATTCCATAATGCGAGAAATTGGGTAGGCTAAGAGTTTAATATCAGAAAATTTAAAGGGAGCTTCGACTCCTATGCAATTTGGAAACAGTATAAACTGTCTACCGAAGTCGAGATTTTTATAGTGTTCTGAATAAATCATCACATTAATTTTAAACGGCGAATTATTTTGGGTAGTATTTTAGATTAACTACATTAGGTTCATCATCAAGGTATAATCATGGCAAAGAAGTGAGCTGAAAAAAAGCATTTTGGCTTATGCCTAATTCTAAATCTGCGAAAAATCACGTGAAAAAAGTAACTCCAAACAACACTCGCCGAGTCAACCATATCGACAAAACGTTACACCCCAATAATCTACATAACCATGGTTATGATTTCCCTGCATTAATTAAATCTCATCAAGCACTTCGTGCGTATGTAACAACTAATAAATATAACCGTGAGTCGATAGATTTTTCCGATCCTATAGCGGTAAAAACACTAAATTGTGCATTATTAAAGCATCATTATGGGATTGTCGATTGGGACATTCCGCAAGGTTATTTATGCCCACCTATACCTGGACGAGTAGACTATATTCATTATGTTGCTGAACTCCTTAACGTCAGTCATTCAGCACTTAACCACGCGACTGTTAAGCTACTTGATATCGGCACCGGTGCTAATGGTATCTATTCAATATTAGCTTGTCAGGTCTATGGTTGGCAGTGTACGGCCAGTGATATCGATCCACTATCACTCGATAATGTTGCCAATATCATTGGTAAAAATCCTGCTTTGAATAATCGTCTGCAACTTCGGCTTCAACACCAGAAAAGTCATATTTTTGAAGATATTATTCAAGAAGGTGAATATTATGATGTCAGCGTATGCAACCCACCTTTTCATGCCTCTTTAGAAGAAGCCCTAAAAATCGGTCAGAAAAAGCGCGATAATTTAGCCTTAAATCGTAATGAAAACACTATAAATATGGACAGTAAAAGCTCATTAAGCTCAAATTTTGGCGGTCAGAAAGCCGAACTTTGGTGTAAAGGTGGTGAAAGTAAGTTTTTACGAATGATGATTAAAGAAAGCAAAACGTTTGGCAACCAATGTCACTGGTTTACCAGTTTGATATCGAAAAATGACAATGTTAAACCTGCAATAAAATTACTACGTAAGCTTGAAGCCATTGATATTAAAGAAATAGAAATGAAGCAGGGTAATAAGGTAACGCGGATTTTGGCATGGACATTTGTTACTGCTAATTAATCGCTTTCCAAGCAACGTTAATTTGCTGTTTTCTGGGTAGGTCTTACATAACCAGTGAAGAGGTTAGACCATTAATCTCTAGGTTGCTTCTGTCTTCTAAGTAATACATAAACTGCCCCAGTGCCGCCATCTTCAATAGGTGCCGAGCAAAATGCTAATACATCATCTGCTTGCTGTAACCAGCCATTAAGTTTACTTTTTAGCACGGGTTTTTGATGTTGTGAACTCCAACCTTTGCCATGAATAATGCGGACACAACGAATGTTATAAAGTTGGCAGTCATGAAGAAACTCCGCTAAAGCATGGTGTGCGATGGAAATTGTCATGCCATGCAGATCAAGCTCGGCTTCCATCTCTAAATGGCCATTACGTAGGCGTGAAAATAACCGTTCTTGAATACCACTGCGTCGAAAAGCCAATGATTCCTCACCTGTTATGGTGTGCGGTTCATAGTCTTCTGAAAAGGTGTCATTAAAATTGTCAGCAACACGTTGCTGTTGGAAGCGGGGTATGGGTTTTAGGTGTTTGGTGACAGGATGAATCTTGTCTTGTTCAAGGTGCTCAATTTCACCAATTTCTTCGCGGAACAGGGCAATTTCATGTGGGTCAATTTTTGAGGGTTTTGATTTCATAATTATTGCTTTTCATTGCGAATTAAAGGCTGGTTGAGTCTGAATAAGGTGAGTCATTTTAGCATTTTGATATACAAAATATTTTTTATGCTTTAGTATTTCTACCACTTGTCGGGGTGCCTTAAGTGGCTGAGATGAAACCCGTTGAACCTGAAGAGGCTAGAACCTCCGTAGGAAACAAGTGAGTCCACTATGATACTTCATATTATGATCATTGGGCTCATCCCTTGTTCGCTTCCGCGCAACTTTTCTCTCACTCCCCGTTATTTTTTGTAACATTTAAGGGGAAGTGCAGTGTCTGAAAAAAATAACGTCATTGATATAAAAGATCGTTCAGGAATTAGTACCGCGCCTATGCCCGGTTCTGAAAAGGCTTATGTCACAGGTAGTCGTGTCGATATCCAAGTTCCTTTCCGTAAAATAAATCTGACCGATACGCCAAATCGAGATCCAAGTTTGCCAGGCGAGCCGAATCAAGCAATTTTCATCTATGATACGGCGGGCATTTATACTGATCCTAAGGCAACAATCGATCTTGAAAAAGGCTTGCCAGCAATTCGTCAAGCGTGGATTGATGACCGTGCGGACACCATTGAATTGGCAGAATATAGTTCTGAGTACACCAAACAACAAGCTGCAGAAGAATTAAACATTCCACTATTTGAACACAACCGCAAGCCACGTCGTGCCCAACCAGGCAAAAATGTCAGTCAAATGTACTACGCTCGCCAAGGCATTATTACCCCAGAAATGGAGTACATTGCGATCAGAGAAAATATCGGACGCGTTGCTTTACAAGATGAAGATTCATTGCCTGCTTGTGTTGATAGCCACATTACTCCTGAATTTGTCCGTAAGGAAGTAGCCGAAGGTCGAGCTATCATTCCTGCCAATATTAATCATCCTGAAGCTGAACCAATGATTATTGGTCGTAACTTTCTGGTTAAAATTAATGCCAACATCGGCAATTCTGCGACCACGTCTTCTATTGAAGAAGAAATCGAAAAAATGGTGTGGAGTATTCGTTGGGGCGGCGATACCGTGATGGATTTATCAACAGGTAAACATATTCATCAAACGCGTGAATGGATCATACGTAACTCGCCAGTGCCAATTGGTACCGTACCTTTGTACCAAGCCTTAGAAAAAGTAAATGGTATTGCTGAAGACTTAACGTGGGAAGTCTACCGCGACACATTGATTGAACAAGCCGAGCAGGGCGTGGATTATTTCACTATTCACGCGGGAATTCGTTTAGCACATATTCCGTTAACCGTTGAACGTACAACGGGTATCGTATCTCGCGGTGGTTCAATTATGGCGGCATGGTGTTTAGCACATCATCAAGAAAGCTTCTTATATACCCATTTTGAAGATATTTGCGAAATCATGAAAGCATATGATATTTCATTCTCTTTGGGAGATGGTTTACGTCCAGGTTCACAGGCTGATGCTAATGATGCTGCACAATTTGCCGAATTGATTACCCTAGGTGAATTGACACAAATTGCATGGAAACATGATGTGCAGGTGATGATCGAAGGCCCAGGTCATGTACCGATGCATAAAATTAAAGCAAATATGGATATGCAATTGAAACATTGTCATGAGGCACCTTTTTACACATTAGGCCCATTAGTGACTGATATTGCACCAGGATACGACCATATAACATCGGGCATTGGTGCCGCGATGATCGGTTGGTATGGCACGGCAATGTTGTGTTATGTCACACCAAAAGAGCACCTAGGTTTGCCAAATAAAGATGATGTAAAAACAGGCATCATCACTTACAAAATAGCCGCTCATGCAGCTGATTTAGCCAAAGCTCATCCAGGAGCAGAAATCCGTGATTATGCTATTTCTAAAGCCCGTTTTGAGTTTCGTTGGGAAGATCAGTTTAACCTTGGTTTAGATCCGGATACCGCGAGAGCATTCCACGATGAAACCTTGCCAAAACCTAGTGCAAAAGTGGCTCATTTTTGTTCTATGTGTGGTCCTAAATTTTGTTCAATGCAGATTTCACACGATATAAAAGCAGCATTTGCTGAAAAATCAGAAGAGTTTAAGGCCGGTGGTAGTAAGATTTATCATCAGGTTTAATTGATAATGAAACGCTATCTCATTGTTGGCAGTGGCCTAATTGGCCGCTTGCTAGCTTGGCGACTTTGTCGTGCAGGTCATCATGTTGATATTTTATCGAGTGATGATCTGCAAGGTACTGGCAGTGCTGGTTATATAGCGGCAGCCATGGTCGCTCCGGCAACGGAAGCGATTACTAGCGAAGCGATGGTACAAACTATCGGTAATAAGTCATTGCAGCTTTGGCCGCAGTGGCTGGCTGAATTACCAGAACCTGTTTTTTATCAAAATAATGGCACTTTAGTGGTAGCGCACGCAGGTGACCAAGCTGAAATGGCTCGTTTTACTCGTCGTGCCGAGCACGTTTTATCAACGGATGATTATAGGGTATTAGATAAGGCGAACTTAGCTGAGTGTGAGCCACAATTAGCCGAACAATTTGATCAGGCGATGTTATTTGAACAAGAAGCGTATTTAGATAATCGTCATTTATATCGACTATTGGCACAGGTGCTGGCGACTGAACATTGTCGCTGGCAGCGCTGTGATGATATTGAGAATTTAAATCGAGTATCTATTGATTCAAATTGCCGCCACTATTTTGGTTATGGCAGTGCGATTTACGACGCAGTGATTGATTGCCGTGGTAATGGCGCGCGGCAAGATATTGATGATTTGCGTAGCGTTCGAGGTGAAGTGATACGTGTACATGCGCCAGAGGTTAATTTTAACCATGCAATACGCCTAATGCATCCACGTTATCCCTTGTATTTGGCCCCTCGTCCTAATAATGAGTATGTATTAGGGGCAACGGTGATTGAAAGTGATGATATGTCACCGGTGAGTATTCGTTCTGGTTTGGAATTAATGTCGGCCTTGTATAGTGTTCATAAGGGCTTTTCTGAAGCAAGAATACTGGAAATGTCAGCCCATTGTCGGCCAGCATTACTTAATAATATGCCAAGAATTAGTCGGACAGAATGGGGGTTTCGGATGAATGGCTTTTATCGTCATGGCTATTTGTTTTCCCCTGCCATTGTGAGCGATATGCTGGCGATTCTAGAGGGCAATATGACGCAAGTATATTTTGGAGACTATTACGATGTCTAGCAACGACAGGCACAAAATAAGCGTTATGGTTAATGGTAAAGTTATGTCATTAGACAATGATGTATCCGTTCTTGATCTATTACAGTTACTTGAAATAAATAATCGACGATATGTCGTAGTCATTAATGACGAGGTTTCACCAAAATCCATGTATGGCATGACGGAATTAAAACAGAGTGATCGCTTTGACATTATATCCCCTATAAGTGGAGGTTAACATGCAGGCATCATCATGGAATGTATATGGCATGGAACTTAATAGTCGTTTATTTATCGGAACCGCATTGTATCCTTCACCACAGGTTATGTTGGATGCGATAAAAGCATCACAATCTCAAGTGATTACCGTGTCACTTCGCAGGCAAACATCCTCAAGTTCGGACAGTGGTAACAAGTTTTGGCAGTTAATTCAGTCATTAGGTTGCCATTTATTACCGAACACTGCAGGCTGTTATAGCGCCCAAGAAGCTATTAAAACGGCGCGAATTGCTCGAGAATTGTTCGATACTGATTGGATTAAACTGGAAGTATTAGGCGATAGTTATAATCTTCAACCAGATCCCTTTGCCCTAGTTGAAGCGACAAAGATATTGATTGATGAGGGTTTTAAGGTATTTCCTTATTGCACCGATGATTTGGTGTTGTGTCAAAAATTAGCTGATTTAGGGTGTGAGGTTTTAATGCCATGGGGGGCGCCAATAGGAACGGGACGTGGTTTAATTAATCCTTATGCCTTAGAAACCTTACGGAAGCGTTTGCCTGATCTGACTTTATTAGTTGATGCGGGCATCGGCAAACCTTCAGATGCTGTGCAAGCAATGGAATTAGGCTTTGATGGTATCTTACTCAATACTGCCGTTGCCGAAGCATTAGATCCTGCAAAAATGGCTGATGCCTTTTCCCAAGCTATTAATGCTGGTCGTTTAGCCTATGAAGCAGGTGTGATGCCCAAACGTGATATCGCAAAACCCAGCACACCAACACTCGACCAACCTATCTGGCAACAATATGACTAAACCAGCAGTATTACTTATCGGTGGGCTTGATCCTCAAGGTTGTGCTGGCATAATGGCAGATAGCCAAACCGTCACTGCACATGGCTGTCATGCTGTACTATTGGTGACCTGCCTAACAGTGCAAACTCGAGCGGGATTAAGTCATTTAGGCGCATTAGAAATCAATCAGTTTATGGGGCAATATCGGGCCGCAGTAGCTGATTTTGATATTGCAGCTATTAAAGTTGGTTTGATTCCAAACCTTGAGATTGCAAGGGCTGTGTTAACGATACTTAAGCAACACGATGTGCCGGTGATCTGGGATCCTGTCTTAGCCAGTACATCAGGTGGGGTATCAGTGGGCAGTGATGTAAAAAACTACTTACTCGAATCGCTACTACCAGAAATAACATTGCTCACGCCCAACAGGCTTGAACTAGCTCAACTGACCCAACAGCACAATCAGACTCAGGCGAGTGAAACCTTATTAAATGCTGGCTTAAATGCCTGTTTAGTCAAAGGTGGTCATAGTGATAGTCAATCGGCAACAGATTATTTTAATGACAACATAAATGCCTTTTATTGTTATGCTGATAAACAAGCCAAACAGGTACGAGGAACAGGATGTGTATTAGCCTCTAGTATTGCCAGTAATATGGCCTTAAATCATGATATTCGTGATGCCATCGTATTAGCCAAAGCCTATATGACGCGCGGTATTCGCGATGCTAGTCGAGTGGGGCCTTATCATGTCATTGCTCATTCCAGTGCTGACTTTGTATTAGAAGATATACCTAAACTAACCTATTCTGAAAGTCATGTTGGTCAGCAATTTAATTTCCCATCTTGTCCACAACGTTTAGGCATTTATCCGGTGGTCGATAGCAGTGACTGGATTCAAAAACTAAACGAAGAGGGTGTTAAAACCATTCAACTTCGTATTAAAAATGCAACGGAAGACCAAAAACATCGCGAAATTAAAAAAGCGATTAGTTATTGTGATGACTCCGTAGCCTTTTTTGTAAATGATTATTGGCAAGTAGCGATTGAACACCAAGCTTACGGGGTTCATCTAGGCCAAGAAGATCTGCACGATGCCAGCCTAATCGAAATCGAACAAGCAGGTTTAAGACTGGGGATATCAACCCATTCCTACTGGGAATTAGCGCGAGCCTTAGCCATTAATCCAAGCTATATTGCACTCGGACCAGTATTTCAAACTACGAGTAAAGTTATGCCGTGGGCACCACAAGGTGTGGAGCGAGTAGAGCAATGGACAAGGCTATTGGGCGATATCTATCCCTTAGTGGCGATTGGCGGTATTAATCAACATCGTGCTGAACAACTGCATAAAACCGGCGTCGGATCTGTAGCGATGATTTCTGCAATCACTAAGGCTCAGGATTATAAAAAAGTGATGCAGGATTTATTGGCATTGTGGTCGTAGAGTTAGCAGGTATCGTTGACTTGCTTTCTGGACAACGCAACGACAATAAACTGTAGTGACTGTATTTATTTAGAATGGTCTCGAACAGTAAAGAATAGCCAGCATTTGATAGCGGCTATTCTTTTTTGACCTGTCCAATGTTTTTGAATGGCTGTTAACAGAACTAGGAGAGTCAATCACTTTATTTTTGGCGGGTGTGTTTTATACCTTGATTACCAGGACGAGTATCCGAATCTCTTGGTTCATCGAGTGTTGGGTCATTCTTTTTAATTTCTGAGGCCATTAGCTTTTTAAAAATAAAGCCAAGAACTACAATTACGATTACAGCAATAACGATCATCGTCGTTTTATCCATCTAAATGCTTCCTAATGTTAATAAAAAAGTAAGTAATTATTAAGTTTTATAATTGATTTGACTGATTTTAATCTTCAAACAGTTTATATGACGATTAATGAACTTTCTACTAAAAAAGTGTATTAATATTTTTAATTGTAAGTCGGTTTAATCAATTATAATATGTGTTCTTGAACTATGGCAAGTAATATCCCTGTGGGTTTTAGTTAAAAAAGACCGGGAGATTAATAAGTTCAAAATGAGCTTATTAATCTTGTTCCTTTTCTTTATCCTCTTGGACTAATGACACGATAGTCCAACCTTGTTCGGGAACAATGGGATCATCACTAGCAGTGAAAAAATACAGCTGTTTTTTGTCGTTAACGGCAAATAGCGGTGTCGCACGTTTGCCATATTGTTCTTTATAGGCTTCGTAATCGAAGCTTTCACTGAGTTTGGTTTGTTTAGCTTTTGCTCCTTGGGCAATCAAACTGGCTAATTTGGAAAATGTGATGTCATTGCCAAATAATACATGATAGCCATGTGTTGCTTTATTGCGTGATTTTTGTTCGGTACTGTCCGTTTCTTTCTCTATTTCGGTGCTTAGCGTATAGACATTGTTGCTACCAAATTCTGAACGAAATCTTAATCCAGCAAGGGCATTGAGTTCTTTTTGAGGTGTTAAGGTCAGTACTTTTCCTAAACCAATTAAATCAAGATGGCGATCGGCATGATCTGATACAGCATTGCCATAATAGGTATCAAGTCCTTCCATACGAGCAGCCTTGGCATAGGTCCAGCTAGAATCAGTTAAACGCGTACGATAGCCGTTGTCATTAAGTGCTTTGGCGATAATTATAGCCGTTGGGTTGGCACCAATAATTAAAAAGCCATTGTCATCAGGGTTAGCAACCCCAAGTTTTTGTGCGATAAATTTAGCCGTAGCACCTTGCAAAATAACGGTACCGATAATAATGGTGAATGCAAGTGGCACTAATAACTCAGCATGTTCAACACCAATATCTTGAAGTCGTATTGCGAATAATGCCGTTACGGCAGCGGCGACAATACCGCGAGGTCCAATCCAACTGATCAGTGTTTTTTCCTGCCAAGTAAGATCTGAGCCTATTGTTGATACGAATACTTTGATCGGTCTGATAACAAATTGAATGAGCAGAAAAACAACTAAGGCACCAACACCTAATGCTTCAAATTGTTCAAATTCTAGTCGTGCCGCCAATAAAATGAACAGTCCTGAAATAAGCAGAATACTTAGACTTTCTTTAAAATCGAGAATGTCCTCAACAGGTACATTTTTCATGTTAGCTAGCCAGATCCCCATAACAGTTACGGCTAATAAACCAGATTCTTCCGATAGATGGTCAGATAAAGCAAATACACCGAAGACTAAACATAAGGTGGCAACATTATGTAGATATTCTGGCATTAAGTGTTTACGTAAAACGAGACCAAAAAGATAAGCTGCAATTCCACCAATAGCTGAGCCGAGAACAAGCGTTTGGCCGAACATGTAAACCGTGTGACTGACCGATGCATGACCTTGTAATTGCATGGATAAAATTACTTCAAAGACTAATACAGCAAGGATGGCACCAAGCGGATCGATAACGATGCCTTCCCAGCGTAAAATATTTGAAATGGTCGCATTAGGGCGAACAGTTCTTAGCATTGGAACGATGACTGTTGGACCGGTGACCACCATCATAGCACCAAATAACAGCGATAATGACCAAGCAAAATCTAACAGGTAATGTGTTGCTAAGGTGATGCTGACCCAAGTGATAGCGACACCTATCGTCAGCATATTTCGCACCACTTTTTGTAGCCCGCGAATTTCGTGAAATCTGAGGGTTAGACTGCCTTCAAATAAGATAATGGCTACTGCCAGTGATACCATCGGAAAAAGTAAAGGACCGAATAATTGCTCAGGATTTAACCAACCTGTAAGTGGGCCGAGTATTATTCCAGCAATTAATAAAAATACGATCGCGGGTAACTTTACCCACCAGGCGAACCATTGACAAAAAATAGCGACAATGCCGATGACAGAAAGAGCAATTACAGCTTCTTGGTGCATAGGTTTTCCTTAGCTTCTAAACGTTAAGATTGATTTTGACAGAATAATTCGCATATAGTGACATTAAATTAACGCGTTAGGAAAAGACTTATCTAAAGACTTCCACTTCTGCCCGACGATTGAGTGCTCGCCCTGAGGTAGATTTATTGCTTGATATGGGTTTCCATTCTAGATGGAATGAGGTGGTAATCAATGACTCTGCTATCTGACATTGCTGTATTAAGAAATTTTTAATGGCGATTGCGCGTGATTCTGACAATTTTCCGTTTAGGCGTCTTCGACCATGATTATCAGTATGACCAGAAATCGTGATACGTTTAACACTGCTGTCCATTTTTACGTAAGCAGCCAGTTTAGTCAGTGCTTGTTGGGCTTGCGGGGACAATTCTGCTAGCTCTGAAGAAAAATAGACGGTCAGTTTGCTAATATCTTTAAAGGAATATGAGGGTAAGTTTTCTAAGCATTGTTGAAAAGCAGGCATAGAATCGCTTAAATGAACCGTAGATAGTAAAACGCTGATTTCTTGATGGATATTTTGGCTGTGGTAACGAAGTGTAGGAAATCGACCTTCTTGGATTTGGGTTAGAGCTTGGTTAGCAAGGTCGCCTGACAATATGAATTCAGTTTGACCTCTGAGGCTAGGAAGTGAGGCCATCAATAACCGTTGTTCGACATTTTGCCAAGGTGCTTCAGCAATTTCAAAGTTCATAGTGCTTTCAACTGCGGGATAAGATTTAGTGGTAAAAATAAGGCTTAATTCACCACCAGATTCCCGTTGAAATTTTGCATCACCAAAATCGGCGATAGATTGACTTAAAGTGCACATTAATGGCGTTTCAATAACTTGCCAATGTGTATCGGTAAGCGGTGCCTGAAATTGTTCGGCTTGAACCACTAATGAAAGTGATAACAATGTAAAACAATTAAGTAATTTTATAAGCATAAAGTCGGTTCGATTAATTTCAATATTCTATTAGTGAATGAATTGGATAATTTGATAGTTGATTACGGCCCTGTAGCATTGCTAATTCTACAACAAAGGCACAAGCTACAACTTCACCACCGAGTTTCTCTACTAATTGGCAACTTGCTTTTGCTGTGCCGCCTGTTGCTAGTAAATCATCGATAAGTAAAATACGGTCGCCAGGGTTAATGGCATCGCTATGGGCTTCTAAACTAGCATCGCCATATTCCAATTTATAATCCACCGATTGCACATCGTAGGGCAATTTACCTGGCTTGCGTAAAGGAATAAACCCTACGTTGAGTTCCCATGCGACAAGACTACCGAAAATAAAGCCACGAGCTTCCATTCCCGCAACGGCGGTAATTTGTGAGTTTTTAAAGGGTGCGACAAGCCCTGAGATAGCAAGCCGTAAACTGGTCGGGTCTTTAACTAATGGCGTGATGTCTTTGAACATGATCCCTTTTTTAGGAAAATCAGGAATGTCACGAATTTTTGCTTTTAATTGATCCATAAAGAAGTAATCTGTTGGTAGTTAATTTAATATAGCGGCTGTAAAGTATCAAACTGAAGTATGCAGTTGTTATGAATCATTATAGGAGTAATATTTGAGTGGCAAAACCGTACGTATATAGAGTGTTTACACTCTTTTTTTTAGTCAGCATGTTATCTGGCTGTTTTGGCTTTGGCAGTAAAGAAGCAGTTAATGATGATTCGCCTCGTTATTATATGCTCGATGTAACCCGAGGTGGCGTTGCTGCCGAGTTTGCTAAAGATCGTGTCTTACTGTTGAAGCCCGTACGTGTGACATCGCTTTACAGGGGACAAACGTTGATATTTAGAGTGGGTGAGAATGAGTACCGGCCGCAGCCACCACACCAATTTTTTACTGATCCTTCAGAAATGATTACCGAACAGTTACGGCGCTGGTTACAAAAGTCTGGTTTATTTAGCCAAGTGGTTATAACTGACGATGTACCTGCCGATATGGTGTTAGAAGCTGCCGTGACCGCTTTATATGGAGAGCAACGCGACCAATTTTCGCCGCAAGCCGTCTTAGAAATGCAGTTTTTCCTGATGTCTAACGACGAAAATAATACTAAACCGTTATTTCAAACTGGCTTACGTGTCGATGTTGATATCGAGCAAAGTACGCCTGAAAATGTCGTAAAAGGTTGGAAACAAGGACTCGAAGAATTATTTTCGACCCTTGAAGATGATTTCAGCGGTTATTTTACAAAACTTAACCCCTAGTAGTACTCCGGCCATAAAGGTGCAGGAAATCGCTCCGAGTGTTAAGATTGCCTACTTTAGTGGCGAGTGCCGCCCGATGTTTATTTGGATGATGTGATAGATGACTGATATTGCTTTTGAGCTTGATTCGATCGATATTGAAGATGAAATGAAACAATCGTACCTTGATTATGCGATGAGCGTAATTGTAGGACGTGCTCTACCCGATGTCCGTGATGGCCTGAAGCCCGTACATCGTCGTGTGTTATTTGCCATGCGTGAGTTAGGCAATAATTGGAATTCATCTTATAAAAAATCGGCACGTATTGTCGGTGACGTTATCGGTAAATACCATCCTCATGGTGATACAGCAGTTTATGACACCATGGTACGGATGGCACAACCATTCTCTATGCGTTACATGTTAGTTGATGGTCAAGGTAACTTTGGTTCGGTCGATGGTGATTCACCTGCGGCGATGCGTTATACCGAAGTACGGATGGCTAAAATCACTCATGAAATGCTGGCTGATTTAGATAAAGAAACCGTTGACTTCATCGCCAACTATGATGAATCAGAACATGAACCCTCAGTCTTACCGACCAAGGTACCTGCCTTATTAATTAACGGCTCGTCGGGTATTGCAGTAGGTATGGCGACGAATATTCCGCCTCATAATTTAACCGAAATTCTCAATGCTTGTATTGCAATGGTCGATCGCCCAGAGATTGATGTCGCTGGTTTAATGCAATATATTCCTGGCCCAGACTTTCCAACCTCAGCAATGATTAATGGTGCACGAGGCATCAGCGAGGCATACCACACCGGTCGTGGTCGAGTTCATATTCGTGCTCGAACTATAATCGAAACTAATGAAAGTACAGGTCAACAAAGTATTGTAACGATCGAGTTGCCTTACCAAGTCAACAAAGCGCGTTTGCTCGAAAAGATCGCTGAATTAGTAAAAGATAAAAAAATTGAAGGGATCACCGCATTACGTGATGAATCTGATAAAGATGGTATGCGTATGGTGGTGGTACTTAAGCGCGGTGAAGTACCAGAAATTGTCCTGAACAATCTTTATAAACAAACTCAAATGCAAACGGTATTTGGGATCAATATGGTGGCGATTGTTGATGGTCAGCCACGCTTATTGGGATTAAAACCAATTTTAGAAGCGTTTATCCGTCATCGCCGTGAAGTGGTTACACGTCGTTCGTTATATGAGCTACGTAAAGCACGTGATCGTGCTCATATCTTGGAAGGTTTAGCGACAGCCCTAGCAAATATTGATGAAGTGATTGAGTTAATTAAATCATCCAATAGCCCTGCTGAAGCAAAAGAAGGATTATTAGCGCGCGGTTGGGCTTCAGAGATGATTCTGGAAATGCTTGGTGCGGCAGGTGCGGCAGCTTCTCGTCCAGAAGGCCTAGAAGATGAACTTGGCTTAGTCAATGGTGCATACAATCTATCTCCTGTACAAGCACAAGCTATTCTAGATATGCGTTTGCATCGTTTGACAGGACTCGAACAAGATAAAATATTGGATGAGTATCGTGAGGTGTTAACTGAAATTGCAGCCTTGTTAGCGATTTTAAGTGACCCCGATAACTTGATGGCGGTTATCCGTGAAGAGTTAGTCAAAATAAAAGAAGAATATGGTGATGAACGTCGCACTGAAATTTTGGATGCCCATCTTGATTTAACGCTAGAAGATTTGATCTCCGAAGAAGAAATGGTGGTGACCTTATCTCATGCTGGCTATGCTAAAACGCAACAATTAGATACCTATCAAGCACAACGCCGAGGTGGCAAAGGTAAATCTGCTACGGCAATGAAAGATGAAGATTTTATCGAACATCTATTTATTGCCAATACTCACGATACCTTATTGTGTTTCTCAAGTACTGGTAAGGTTTACTGGAAAAAAGTTTATGAGTTACCACAGGGCGGTCGTGCTGCTCGCGGTAAACCAATTGTTAATATTTTGCCGCTTGAAGAAGGCGAAAATATTAATGCAATTTTAGCTGTACGTGATTTTGATGCTGACCAATATATCTTCATGGTAACGGCATCAGGTACGGTTAAGAAAACACCATTAGAAGCTTATTCACGTCCTCGTGCTAACGGTATTATTGCCGTTGACTTGAAAGATGATGACCAACTTATTAGTGTTGCACTGACTGATGGTCAATCTGACATTATGTTATTTAGTTCAAACGGCAAAGTGATACGTTTCCCTGAAACAGATGTGCGTTCTATGGGTCGAGTTTCTCGTGGCGTTCGCGGTATGCGTTTGCCTGAAGGCGCTGATATCATTTCGATGATTATTGCTAATCCTGAAGATGGTGCGATTTTAACTGCTACAGAATTTGGCTTTGGTAAACGAACTGATTTAGAGCAATATCGCGTTCAAGGTCGTGGCGGTAGCGGTATTATTTCTATCCAAACATCAGAACGTAACGGTAATGTGGTTGGTGCAGTACAAGTTCAACCTGAACATCAAATTATGTTAATCACTAATGGTGGTACTTTGGTTCGTACCCCGGTGAAAGATGTATCTATCGTAGGTCGTAATACTCAGGGTGTGAAACTGATTAACTTGACTAAGAATGAAAAATTAGTTGGTTTGGAACGAGTATTAGAGGAAGAAGATAGTACTGAATCTGAAATTGATTCTGAAATTGATGATACTGACGACACAACAGAAGAATAGACTATTGAAACCGTATAATTTTAGTGCTGGACCGGCTATGTTGCCAGCCGAAGTGATGCTACAGGCTCAAGCAGAAATGTTGGACTGGCATAATTCAGGCATGTCGGTGATGGAAATGAGTCACCGCGGTCCTGAATATAGCTCGATAGCACAGAAGGCTGAGGCGGAATTACGTGAGTTACTGACTATTTCTGATGATTATGCCGTGCTTTTTTTGCAGGGTGGCGCATCTAGCCAGTTTGCAATGATTCCAATGAATTTGTTGCGCGGAAAAACGAAAGCAGATTATTTCAATACCGGTGCGTGGTCAGAAAAAGCGATTAGCGAAGCGCAAAAGTATTGTGATGTAAATATCGTTACTGATTCTACGGCGAATCACTGTACGACAATTGCTGATAAAAATACTTGGCAATTTTCTGCTGATGCGGCGTATGTACATTACACCGTTAATGAAACTATTCATGGCCTTGAGTTTGATGATATTCCTGATACCGGTGATATCCCATTAGTAGCAGATTTTTCGTCTACACTATTATCAAGACCTATTGATGTCAGTCGATTTGGTTTGATTTATGCGGGAGCTCAAAAAAATATTGGCCCCGCAGGTTTATGTATCGTGATTGTGCGTCGTGATTTACTCGGTGATACATTGGCTGCAACGCCTACTATGTTTAATTATAAAATCCAAGATGATAACGGTTCAATGTATAACACGCCTGCTACTTATAGTTGGTATTTGGCTGGCTTAGTATTTGATTGGATAAAGCAGCAAGGTGGCTTGGTAGCTATGGCCGAAATAAATCAGCGTAAACAAACAAAACTCTACCAAGCAATCGATGGTAGTACCTTGTTTCAAAATCCTGTAGATATTCGCTATCGCTCATGGATGAATGTGCCATTTACGCTGGTCAATGATAGTTTGAATACTCAGTTTTTAGCCGATGCGAAGTTAGCAGGATTATTATCGTTAAAAGGTCACAAGGCCTTAGGTGGTATGCGTGCCAGCATTTATAACGCAATGCCGGAAGCTGGCGTTGATGCTTTAATCGCATTTATGTCTGAATTCGAAAGAAAACACGGTTAACAACCATGAGTGAACAACAAGCCCTACAAGTTATACGCGACCAAATCGATGATACCGATCTGCAAATTCAAGCTTTATTGAATAAACGGGCGGCGATGGCGGAAGAGGTTGCACGTATCAAAATGGCTAACGGAGAACAGACGGGCGATTTCTATCGTCCTGAACGTGAGGCGATGGTCTTACGTCAAGTTATGGAACGTAATGAAGGCCCATTAGATGCTAAAGAAATGGCCCGTTTATTCCGTGAGATAATGTCAGCGTGTTTAGCCGCTGAAAAGCCATTACAAGTTGCTTATTTAGGTCCAGAAGGCTCATTCACCCAAGCTGCAGCTTTAAAACAGTTTGGCGGTTCGGTTGAACTACAATCTATGGCGACTATAGCCGACGTATTTCACGCCGTTGAAACGGCTAATGCAAGTTACGGTATAGTGCCTGTTGAAAATTCAACCGAAGGCATGGTCTCACATACCTTAGATCGCTTCATTACTTCACCATTGAAAATTAATGGCGAAGTATCACTACGAATTCATCACTACTTGTTAAGTAAGTCAACTGAACTTGCCGATATAAAAGTAGTTTATGCACACCCGCAAGCGCTGGCACAATGCCGAAAATGGCTTGCTGAGCATCTGCCAGAAAGTGAATTAGTAGCCGTTAATAGCAATTCGGAAGCGGCCAAAAAAGTGGCAAATGAACCTAATGCCGCCGCTATAGCCGCTAACCGCGCCGCTGAAATTTATGATTTATTCGTTTTGGCCAGTAATATTGAAGATGAATCTGATAACACCACGCGATTTATAGTGATTGGTACTCAAAATGTTGGACCATCTGGTGTCGATAAAACAGCCTTATTAGTATCAACTCAAAATAAGCCCGGCGCTTTACAGATTTTATTAAAGCCTTTGGCTGATAGCGGTATTAGTATGACGCGTATTGAATCACGTCCTTCAGGAAAAGGGATCTGGGAATATGTATTTTTTATTGATATTGACGGTCATTGCCAAGATAAAGCTGTAGCAGAAGCATTAAAATTGCTCGAACAAGAATCATCAATGTGTCGAGTGCTAGGTTCCTATCCAAAGGCTGTCTTATAATGAAATTAATACTCGCTAATCCGCGTGGTTTTTGTGCCGGTGTTGATCGCGCTATTGATATCGTTGAACGAGCTTTAGAATTATTCGGTGCACCGATCTATGTTCGCCATGAAGTCGTTCACAATAAATATGTTGTTGATAGCTTGCGAGACAAAGGTGCTATTTTTATTGAAGAATTAAGCGATGTACCAGATAACGCTACCTTAATTTTTAGTGCGCACGGTGTATCAAAACAAGTACAAGCGGAAGGTAAGCAGCGCGGTTTAAAAGTCTTCGATGCTACTTGTCCTTTAGTGACCAAAGTACATCTGGAAGTGGCCCAATTTGAACGGCAAGGTCGTGAATGTATTTTGATCGGTCATGCTGGGCATCCAGAAGTTGAAGGTACGATGGGGCAATACACGTCTGATCGAGGTGGTATGTACCTAGTTGAAACGGCAGAAGATGTGGCTAAACTTCAAGTTAAAAATCCTGATGAACTCGCTTTTGTGACCCAAACTACCTTATCCGTTGATGATGCCTCTGTGGTAATTGATGCACTAAGAAAACATTTCCCGAAGATTAATGGACCACGCAAAGATGATATTTGCTACGCTACGCAAAATCGTCAAGATGCGGTTAAGAATCTAGCTCAACAGTGCGATGTCGTACTCGTAGTGGGATCTAAAAATAGCTCAAATTCAAATCGCTTACGTGAATTGTCGAACAAGCTAGATACGCCAGCTCATTTGATTGATAACGCACTAGACATCAACCCTGAATGGCTAGTCGATAAAAAAATCATTGGTTTAACTGCGGGTGCATCGGCACCAGAAATATTAGTACAGGAAGTTGTTGAGCGCTTAAAAGCCTTAGGTGTTAATCAAGCTGATGAAGATAATGGCTTACGCGAGACAGTTGAATTCTCAATGCCTAAAGAGTTGAGAATTGATATTTCTGAGCTTAAACGAACCCACTAACTATGCCATTCCTGCCCGTATTTTTATGGACTGATATTTTAATTTACGTATTGCTTGCAGTCGTAGTGTCAGCTGTTTTATATATTCGACGCCGGCCGCATTTAAGAGCACCATGGAAATCAGTACTAACCCGCAAACGTGGTGTTATCTCGATAATGATTTTACTGTGTTATGTCGCTGTAGGTCTATTAGATTCGGTACACTTTCGAGTAGCGCTTCCTACCGATAAAGCAAGTGAAGTAACCCATTACTCGACAGAAGTCTTGACCTTACTCGATTTGGCTATTTTGCCGTTGCGGCAGCAAGTTGAAAAAACTTATTCTGAACCTTTCGCCACCCATTTATTTGTTCGAGAGATGGCAACAGCCGAAGATGGCACGCTCAATTACGATTATCCCCCATTATTATATGCAGGTTCTCATTTGGATAATGGGCAGGCTAAATGGTCTGATATAACACATAGTGTGATGATCAACTCGCTATGGTTATTACTCGCTTGGCTTGTCGTGTTTATTTTGATGATTGTCTATTTGGCTAAGCGTCAGCATGGTACATGGCGTAAAACGACACGAGATATAGTATTCGGCGAAGCACATTATCCATATCGAACCGTACTAGTCATGTTGTTGATGTTATTACTACTAATTTTTAACCTTGCCGTTTTAAGTAGTCAATATCATATTTTAGGTACGGATAAGGTCGGACAAGATGTACTCTATCAAACATTGAAAAGTATTCGCACCGGCCTTGTCATCGGTACCTTGACAACTTTGGTTATGTTGCCTTTAGCCTTATTTATGGGCATCGCAGCTGGTTACTTTAAGGGTTGGATAGATGATGTTATTCAATACATATACACCACCTTGAACTCAATTCCTGGTGTACTGCTTATTGCCGCTGCTGTACTGATGTTGCAAGTTTATATGAATAATCACCCAGAAAGCTTTGTCACCATTGCCGAGCGGGCAGATATGCGTTTGTTATTTTTATGCATTATTCTTGGTTTAACGAGTTGGACTGGCTTATGTCGAATTTTACGGGGTGAAACTCTGAAGTTACGCGAGGCAGAATATGTGCTGGCAGCAAGAGCCCTTGGTGCTGGAAGTTTAACAATATTGCATCGACATATATTACCTAATTTGATGCACATAGTGATGATTGCCATTGTGCTAGATTTTAGTGGTTTAGTACTGGCTGAAGCAGTGTTGTCATATGTTGGTGTCGGTGTTGACCCGTCAATGATTAGCTGGGGCAATATGATTAATAGCGCGCGCTTAGAAATGGCACGTGAGCCAGTTGTCTGGTGGTCGCTTGCGGCAGCTTTTATTTCGATGTTCACACTAGTATTAGCCGCTAATTTATTTGCAGATGTGGTACGCGATGCCTTTGATCCACGAATGCAGGCCACACAGTGAAGCCAGCACTACTAGAAGTAAAGGGTCTAAAAACGTGGTTGGGTAAAACGGCGCAACCTTTACGTGCGGTAGATGGTGTTGATTTCACTATTGCTCGTGGTGAAACCTTTGCTTTGCTAGGCGAATCTGGCTGTGGTAAATCAATGACCGCTTTGTCTTTATTGCGTTTACATCCTCAGCCTATTAGTCGAGTTGTTGCTGGTGAAATTAAACTTTTAGGTCAAGATTTATTATCCTTATCTGAACTGGATATGCAGCATATTCGTGGCCGTCGAATTGCGATTATTTTTCAGGAACCGCAAAGTTCACTTAACCCTGTATTGTCAGTTGGAGAGCAAATTGGCGAATGTTTACAGTGGCACTTTGGCCTAAAAGATCAGGCATGTCATGAGCGGATTATTGCTTTGCTGGATTCGGTAGGTATTCCTGATCCTAAGCAACGTATTAATGACTATCCACATCAATTATCCGGTGGCATGAAACAGCGGGTGATGATTGCCATGGCCTTAGCGGGTGAACCTGAGCTATTAATCGCAGATGAACCGACGACAGCATTGGACGTTACGATCCAGGCGCAGATACTGGATTTATTAAAACAAATTCAACGTGACACTGGCATGGCTATTTTGCTGATCAGTCATGATTTAGCCGTGGTTGGTCAAATGGCCGATCACGTAGCTGTGATGTACGCGGGGCAAATTGTTGAAACAGCGACTCGTGAGCGATTTTTTAATCATCATAAACATCCTTATACCGATAAATTATTTCAAGCTTTGCCGACGGCACAAAAACGTGAACAACGGCTAACCGTGATTAAGGGCAGTGTGCCTGTGTTAACACAAGCGTTTAGCGGTTGCCGCTTCGTAGAACGTTGCGATCATGCTTTAGCACTTTGTCATACTGTTATTCCACAGTGGTATCAAGAAGATAGGCATGGTGTTCTATGTCATTTATTTGATCCAGATAAAATAATCGAACAAAAAGATGTACCCCTTGAGCTTCATTCATCGCCTTTATCTGAAGTATTGCCAGCGGATAAAGTTATCCTAGATATAAAAGCCTTGCGTGTCCATTTTCCGATTCGTAAAGGATTATTTCAGCGTGTTGTGGGACATGTGAAAGCGGTTGATGATGTGCAGTTAGCACTAAAACAATCTGAAACACTCGCCTTGGTAGGTGAGTCTGGCTGTGGCAAGACCACAGTTGGTAAAGGTATTTTGCAGCTCGTTTCAGTTACTTCTGGCCAGGTGAATTATCAAGGTGATGATCTGACTCAATTGTCAGAAAGGGAATTAAAACAGCACCGCTCATCGTTACAGATAATATTTCAAGATCCTTTTGCCTCAATGAACCCACGGATGACAGTCAGCCAAATCATTGAAGAAGGCTTGTCAGCGAAGAAATATGTTAAAAATCCATCAACGAAACAAAAGCGCGTTGATGAATTACTAGAACGAGTAGGTTTACATTCAGCAATTAAACATCGCTATCCACATGAGTTTTCTGGTGGTCAACGTCAGCGTATTTGTATCGCCCGAGCATTGGCCGCTGACCCTGAGATTATTATTTGTGATGAACCAACCAGTGCATTAGATGTGTCGGTACAAGCTCAAATACTTAATTTATTACGTGAAATCCAACATGAGTTTGGATTGTCTTATTTATTTATTACCCATAACATTTCAGTAGTTAACTATTTAGCTCACCGCGTTGCGGTTATGTATTTGGGCCGAATAGTTGAACAGGGCAATCGAGATGAAGTATTAAATTTTCCGAAGCATCCTTATACTCGAGCGCTATTAGCGGCGGTACCGGAACTAGACATTGATAAAAAAGTGCTACGTTTGGAGGGGGAATTGCCATCGCCAGCAAATCCGCCAACTGGTTGTCATTTTCATCAACGTTGCCCGAGTGTCATGCCTCAATGTTTACTTGCTTACCCTGAACGAACTGATTTATCCGTCACGCATGAAGTACGGTGTTTTTTATATGAGGAAAATAAATAATGGATGCACAAACCCAATTAGAACTTGAAGCCGCAGCATTCCGCCGCTTGACAGCCCATTTACAAGAACGAACAGACGTACAGAATATTGATTTAATGAATCTTGCAGGTTTTTGTCGTAATTGTTTATCTAAATGGTATTTGGCCGCAGCTGAAGAAAAAGGCCTAGCGATGGATTATGATCAAGCCCGCGAACATGTTTATGGTATGCCTTACTCTGAATGGAAAGATAAGCACCAATCAGGCCCTAAGCTTTAGTCGTGCTTACAACTAAGCGCATGTAGTTTGTGCGCCAAAGCTTGGGTATCAATGGTCTCTTTTTCTTTAGGCTGTAGCACTTTAACCGTCTTAATCGTGCTGCGGATTTGTTGAAGGTAATTACGGCAACAGCGACAAATTACTAGATGAACAAACAGCGCAATGCGTTTACGTAGTGGTAGATCACCATCTAGGTAGTCACTGGCTTCTTCTGTTAGGTCTTTACACTGAATCATCTTACTTATTTATCCTGAAATTTATCGATACACTGGTGTAAACCTGTGCGAGCTCGATGTAGTAACACCCGTGCATTAGACGCAGAGATGTCAAGAATGTTACAAACTTCTTCCATTTTTAAACCTTCCATGTCATACATCGTTAGCGCCGCACGTTGTAAAGGAGGAAGCGCTTGGAAGGTTTTTTCAATGGCAGCTTGCAGCTGTTCATTGGCCAATAGCGCCTCGGGTGTGGCTTCTTCCCAAGTTAACACATCATCTATTCGGTGGCCGGTGTTATCAAACTTGTCAGACGAAACAGCCTGCCAGCCATCATCAAGTGAAATCATTCGATTTTCTCTACGTACCCGACTTTTAGCGCCATTGCTCACTATATGAAGTAACCATGTCTTGAGTGATGAGCGGCCTTCAAATTTTGGCAAGGCCTTAATGGCAGAAATCCAAGCATCCTGAACGACTTCATCAGCAAAAGCTTCGCCGACAATAGCGCGAGCAACCGATAGCATCAGGTTATGGTAGTTTGAAACAATCAATTCAAAAGCTTTTTCATCACCATTAATAAGATCGGTGATTAGAATCTTTTCATCCATGTTAGCTGAATTTATTTTCATGAAGTTGGTAACAAAATAGTTTGATGCCTGTCTATAGATAACAAGCTTGGTCATGATTGACCGCTTGAGTTTTATTATTTCACAATATATATAACACTAAGGAAATTATTATGTCTATTACTATTAAAAAAACAACGATCGCATTAACAGCTAGTGCAGCATTGTCAGCAGGTTTGGCTTTGTCGCCAATGATGATAAATGCAGATACTAACCCTTTTGCATCTACTGCATTATCAAGTGGTTATATGCAGCTTGCAGAAGCTACAGGTGGAGCTGATGAAGGAGCGACTGAGCATCAAAAGAACGTGACAGGTGACGAAAATGGTACTGTTGAAGATACTGAAATGATGACAGAAGATCAAGCTACAGGTGGAGCTGATGAAGGAGCGACTGAGCTTCAAAAGTCAGTAACAGAAGGTAAAGATGGTGAAGGAAAATGTGGTGCTGAGAAAAAAGCTGCAAAAGAAGCTAAATGCGGTGCCGAAATGAAAAAAGACATGGAAGAAGGCAGTACTGGAATTAAAAAATAAGACGCCAATACTGGCAATGCCTGATAAAAAGGGCTCTTCGGAGTCCTTTTTATTTAAAAGCAGAGAGCTATGTCAGATTGTAAATTACCGATAGCCCTAAGCAATGCTGGACAACACGAGAGTGCTAGACTTTTTAGCGCCATTGGCATAAGTCATTATTTGGTAGCCGTATTTTGGATGTCTTCAAATAATAAATGGAACTCCCTTTGATGCGGACAGTTCATGAAACGTGGCAATTGACTGGTTCGGCAATATAGATTGACGAGCGACCTTCAAACTTTGGCAATGCGAATAGTTGAAACTCAGGTCTCTTGAACCACTTCATCAGCAAAGGCTTTACCATTGATAAAATAGTAATGAGCGCCTTCTCATTTATGTTATCTGAATTTATTTTCATGAAGCTTGTAACAAAATAGTTTGATGCCAGTCTATGTTAACAAGCTTGGTCATGATTGACCGCTTGAGTTTCATTATTTCACAATATTTATAACACTATAGGAAATTATTATGTCTATTACTACTAAAAAAACAACGATCGCATTAGCCGCTAGCGCAGCATTGTCAGCAGGTTTGGCTCTATCGCCAATGATGGCAAGTGCAGATACTAACCCTTTTGCATCTGCTGAATTATCTAGCGGTTATATGCAGCTTGCAGAAGGTACTTGTGGTGCTAATAAAGAAGCTAAAACAGACGCTGAAGCAAAATGTGGCGCAAACAAAGAAGCGACTGATGCTCACAAGGCTACAAAAGAAGGTAAATGTGGCGAAGCCAAATGTGGTGCAGAGAAAAAAGCGGCAATGAAAGCGGCTCATGAAGCTACATGTGGTGCAGCTAAGGAAGATGCCATGAAAGCTGCAAAAGAAGCTAAATGTGGTGCTGAAATGAAAGAAAAAATGGAAGAAGGCACATGTGGCGCTAAGAAATAACACAGTTATTTCGAGCCATATCTGACGAAAAGGGCTCCGCGGAGCCCTTTTTTATTTAAAAGGAGTAAGTGATGTCAGTTTGTAATTTAACATCTGGTCTACAAGCAATATTGGATAAGACCAAAGTATTAGATTTTTTAGCTCCCTTAGCGCTAAGGTTATATCTAGCACCTGTATTTTGGATGGCCGCTAATAATAAGTGGAATCCTTTTGATAGTGAAAGCTCATTGAGTGGCACGATCCAATGGTTTGAAGGATCTTTGGGGTTGCCATATCCTGAACTAATGGCTTATTTAGCTTGGGGAGCGGAATATTTTGGCGCGATTTTTTTAGTGCTGGGTCTAGCTGTACGTTGGATTAGTATTCCATTAATGATAACGATGATAGTTGCTGCAGTGACCGTTCACTGGGGAAATGGTTGGCTAGCTATCGCAGAACCTAGTGCTCAGTTAGACATGGCGCGTTCTATCTTGCAAGAACATGGTAATTATGACTGGCTGACACAAAACGGTAGTTTTGTGATATTAAATAACGGCATTGAATTTGCGACTACTTATTTCATTATGTTGCTCACGTTATTTTTCATTGGTGCAGGTAATTATTTCAGTGCTGATTATTGGATTGCTAAAAAATACGCTAACTGTTCAAAATAATTAGAGTATAAAAATCGGGAGAAATTGTCATGTTATTTAAGAAAACAAGACTAGGTGAATTACCGGCGAGTGAGGTAACCGATTACAGTGTTTATTTGAATCGTCGGCAGTTTTTGAATGGTGCTGCAATAGCGGCCACCGGTAGTTTATTGCCCATATCATTGGCGAGTGCAGCTTCTGTACCTGAACCGACTTATAAAGGTTTGATTAAAAGTGCCTACTCAACGGATGATAGCTCAACGCCCTTTGAATCAGTGACTACCTATAATAATTTTTATGAATTTGGCACTGATAAAGGTTCGCCTGCATTAATGGCAACTAAGTTTCCTGATAAAAGTAAACCTTGGCGCGTCAGAATTGATGGCGAGTGCGATAAGCCAGGCGAATATGATTATGACGATTTAATTAGACCCTTTACCTTGGAAGAACGTATTTACCGCTTGCGATGTGTGGAAGGCTGGTCGATGGTGATACCGTGGGTGGGGTTTCCTTTAGCGGACCTTATTAAACGTGCCCAACCTAATTCACGAGCAAAATTTGTCGAATTTACGACGCTATTCGATCCTGAACAAATGCCCGGACAGAATCGAAATGTATTAGATTGGCCCTATACTGAAGGTTTGCGAATGGATGAAGCGATGAATCCATTAACATTGCTTTCGGTTGGTTTATATGGACAAGAGTTGTTGGGTCAAAATGGCGCGCCGATAAGGTTAGTTGTGCCATGGAAATATGGTTTTAAGAGCATTAAATCTATAGTACGCATTCGTTTTGTTGAAAGCTTACCCCAATCGGCATGGATGAAAGCAGGTCCTAATGAATATGGCTTTTATTCTAATGTTAATCCTGACGTTGATCATCCGCGTTGGAGTCAAAGTCGTGAACGTCGAATTGGCGAGTTTCTCAAACGTAAAACTGAAATTTTTAATGGTTATGGTGAGGAAGTCGCTCATATGTATACCGGAATGGATTTACGTAAATATTTTTAATGGACCATGCCGCCTGAGTTAAATATTGTGTCAAAAATAAAAACCCTGTTATTTATCGTATGTTTAATTCCGGCTATCTGGTTGACCATTGCTGTTTTGACCAATCAACTCGGCGCTAATCCGATTGAGGCGGTAACGCGAGAAACCGGCCTTTGGGCCTTGCGCTTTTTATGGCTAACCTTATTAATTACGCCACTGCGTTGGCTAACGGGCTGGAATGATTTAGTAAGGTATCGACGACTATTGGGCCTGTATGTGTTTTTTTATGCGGTGTTACATATGTTGCTTTACTTAGGACTAGATCAGTTTTTTGATATTAATGAAATTATCAA
This sequence comes from Methylophaga sp., assembly GCA_024636315.1. Lineage (GTDB taxonomy): Bacteria > Pseudomonadota > Gammaproteobacteria > Nitrosococcales > Methylophagaceae. The sequence goes on along the minus strand of JAGXHJ010000032.1, from coordinate 15,471 downwards.
AGATATAATCAAGCGGCCCTTTATTACTATCGGTTTTTTCAGCTTTACGGCCTTAATTCCATTAGTTATTACCTCTAATAATGCGATGGTTAAACGAATGGGAGGGCGGCGTTGGAAGCAACTGCATCGACTAACGTATTTTATTGCTATTGCCAGTTCGATACATTTTTATATGTTGGTGAAACTCGATAAGCAGGAACCCCTGATATATATGGGTTTGCTAATTATATTATTGGCTCCACGTGTCTATCGATACGCTAAAAGCACTGCCATAAAACATTAATTTGTCATATTAAGTCACTTTCTTAAGCTAGAAAATTAACCTTTTGGCAGTATAGAGTGCCAATTCCAGTTGGGAATAAAGCAAAAACTGTTACAATACGTCGCTATTTATGATGTTAAGGCTAGCGAAGGTATTTATGACTGATTTTGTTGATAACGATCCACAAGAAACTCAAGAGTGGTTAGACGCATTAGAATCTATAATTGAGGTTGAAGGTGATGAGAAAGCGCATCACATTTTAGAAAAACTCATTGATATGGCTCGCCGCTCAGGGGTTAATCTCCCTTATAGTTCCAATACTGCTTATGTGAATACTATTCCTGTTGATCAACAACAACGTATCACTGGCAACCAAGATATTGAACATAAAATAAGATCGTTTATTCGTTGGAACGCGATGGCGATGGTGGTAAAGGCTAATCTTAAGCCAGGTGCTGTAGGCGGCCATATCGCAAGTTTTGCTTCTTCAGCGACATTATATGATGTGGGCTTTAATCACTTTTTTAAAGGTGATAACCATGGCAACGGTGCTGACATGGTGTTTTTCCAAGGCCATATTTCTCCAGGGATTTACGCGCGTTCATTCCTTGAAGGACGTTTAACGGAAGAACAGCTCGATAACTTCCGTTTTGAAGTAGATGGCAAGGGATTATCTTCTTACCCCCATCCTTGGTTAATGCCTGATTATTGGCAGTTTCCGACGGTCTCAATGGGTTTAGGTCCCATCTTAGCGATTTATCAAGCTCGCTTTATGAAATACATGGATCACCGTGAGATTAAAGCGACCGCGGGTAGAAATGTATGGGCCTATTTAGGCGATGGTGAAATGGATGAGCCAGAATCTTTAGGCGCTATCACCTTAGCGGGTCGTGAAAAACTAGACAACTTAACCTTTGTTATTAACTGTAACTTACAGCGCCTTGATGGACCTGTACGTGGTAACGGCAAAATTATTCAAGAACTTGAAGCTATTTTCCGTGGTGCAGGTTGGAATGTACTGAAAGTGATCTGGGGTTCAGAGTGGGACCAACTATTAGCCAAAGATAAAAATGGTTTATTATTAAAACGTATGGAAGAAGTAGTTGATGGTGAATACCAAAACTACAAGTCTAAAGATGGCGCTTTTGTTCGTGAACACTTCTTTGGTAAATATCCTGAACTGCTAGAAATGGTTTCAGATATGACTGATGAAGATATTTGGCAATTAAGCCGTGGTGGTCATGATCCACGTAAAGTCTATGCTGCCTATAAACAAGCGACAGAGCACAAAGGTCAACCGACAGTTATTTTAGCTAAAACGGTTAAAGGCTACGGCATGGGCCATGCCGGCGAAGCGCAAAACACGACTCACTCACAAAAGAATTTGGGTGTTGAACACATGAAAGTGTTCCGTGATCGCTTCAATATTCCTGTATCTGATGCTGATATTGGCAATATTCCATACATTACCTTAGACGATGATAGTGAAGAGAAAAAATACCTGCTTGAGCGACGTGAAGAGTTGGGTGGTTTCTTACCAAACCGTAATCACGATGCACCGGCATTAAAAACGCCTGATTTAAGTATTTTTAACGCCATGTTGAAGTCAACAGGCGATAGAGAAATATCTACAACGATGGCATTTGTACGTATTTTAACCGCGTTAATTCGTGATAAAAGTGTCGGCAAAAATATCGTACCTATTGTGCCTGATGAGGCGCGTACCTTCGGTATGGAAGGTTTATTCCGTTCGTTTGGTATTTACTCATCGTCAGGTCAATTATACGAACCTGAAGATTCAGGCAAAGTGATGTGGTATCGCGAAGATACTAAGGGCCAGATCTTACAAGAAGGTATCAATGAAGCCGGCGCAATGGCTGAGTGGATATCAGCTTCAACAGCTTATTCCAACTATAATGTGAATATGGTGCCGTTCTACGTCTACTACTCTATGTTTGGTTTCCAACGAATTGGTGATTTGGCATGGTTAGCTGGTGATATACAAGCTAAAGGTTTCTTGATCGGCGCAACAGCTGGCCGTACTTCATTGAATGGTGAAGGTTTACAACATCAAGATGGACATGGTTTGGTACTAGCTAATACGATCCCGAACTGTATTAGTTACGATCCTACTTATGCCTATGAAATGGCGGTGATTATTCATGAAGGCTTCCGTCGTATGTATGAAGAGCAAGAAAGTGTGTTCTTTTACCTGACGGCAATGAATGAAAACTACACACACCCTGATATGCCAGTGGGCGTTGAAGAGGGTATTATTAAAGGTCTGTATCAACTTAAGACCGGTGGCAAACATAAACTAAAAGCACAATTAATAGGTAGTGGTACTATTTTGCGTGAAGTTGAAGCGGCTGCTGAGTTATTAGAAAAAGACTGGAAAGTATCAGCCAATGTATGGAGTGCGACTAGCATTAATCAGTTGGCTCGTGATGGAATGGAAGTGGATCGATATAACCGCCTTCATCCGCTAGCTGATAAAAAACGTAGTTACATAGCGGAATGTTTGGGCGACCAAGCGGGTGTCGTTGTTGCATCAACAGATTATATTCGATTGTATGCGGAACAAATCCGACCTTGGATAAAAGCGCCATACACCGTATTGGGTACGGATGGTTTTGGTCGCAGTGATACACGTCAGAAATTACGTAATTTCTTTGAAGTCGATCGTTATCATGTTGTTATAGCAACATTAAATACATTGGCTGATGATGGAAAAATTGGTTACGACGTAGTTGAAAGTGCTATTAAAAAATACAACATCAATGCTGATGCATTGACTCCAGTGAAGGCTTAAATTTATGGCAGATTTAATCGAGTTAAAAGTACCTGATATCGGTGATTTTGATGAAGTAGAAATTATTGAGGTTTTAGTGTCTGTAGGTGATTCAGTCACTAAAAATCAAGATATTATTACCTTGGAATCTGATAAAGCTGCGATGGAGATACCTTCATCGTTTGCAGGTGTGATCAAAGAAGTAAAAGTAGCCGTTGGTGAAAAAGTTAAAAAAGGCTCTGTTATTGCGATGCTTGAAGCAAGTGATAGTAGCCAACCAGCACCTAAAGTTGAAACGAAACAAGAAGTGAAATCTGTTCCAGCACCAGCACCAGCAGTTGAAGTTGACGTTGCCTCAGAACCTGAATTAGTCGAAATTATACCTTTTGCACCCGATAATAAATCAGCTGTAAAACAGGCTCATGCTTCACCATCAGTTCGTCAATTCGCACGTGAATTAGGCGTTACTTTGAGTTCGGTAAGCGGCTCAGGTGAGAAAGGTCGAATCACCAAACAAGATGTGCAGAATTTTGTTAAACAGAAAGTGAATGCACCTGCTGTAAGTGCTAATACTGGTTCTGGAATTCCTCCTGTTCCCGTTATTAATTTCGAGAAATTTGGTGAAGTAGAAACGTCAGAATTATCTCGAATCAAAAAAATATCGGGCAAACATTTACATGCATGTTGGTTAAATATTCCTCATGTCACACAGTTTGATGATGCTGATATTACTGAATTGGAAGAGTTTAGAAAAGCAAACAAAGTCATGGCTGCCAAACAAGGCGTAAACCTCACACCGCTGGTATTTATCATGAAAGCCGTCGTCGCCAGTTTAAAAATGTACCCCGAATTGAACTCATCACTTAGTGAAGATAAAGAAAGTTTAATTATTAAAAAATATTACAACATTGGTGTGGCGGTAGATACACCGAATGGTTTGATGGTTCCGGTTATCAAAGATGTTGATAAAAAAGGCTTTTTAGAAATAGCGGGTGAGTTAGGTGAAATTAGTGCTCGCGCAAGAGACGGTGCTTTAACGGCTAAAGATCTGCAAGGTGGCACATTCTCAATTTCGAGCTTAGGTGGCATTGGTGGTAGTTTCTTCACCCCAATCGTTAACGCACCAGAAGTTGCAATATTAGGTGTCGGCCGTCATAAAATGCAACCCGTATGGAATGGCAAAGAATTCGAACCTAGGCTCATTTTGCCTTTATCGGTATCTTACGACCATCGCGTAGTTGATGGTGCAATGGGGGCAAGATTTACAACGGCACTCAATAACATGTTGTCTGATATCAGAAAGGTCTTGTTATGAGCGTAGTTGAAATAAAAGTACCTGATATTGGTGATTTTGATGCAGTGGAGATCATTGAGGTTTTAGTTAGTGTTGGTGATGAAATCGTCGCTAACCAAGATGTTATTACCTTAGAATCTGACAAAGCTGCAATGGAAATTCCTAGTAGTGTTGCTGGCAAAGTTGTGAGTGTGAATGTTGCGGTCGGTGAAAAAGTTAAAGAAGGCAGTATAATCTTAACGTTAGAAACGGTAGCTGCGGCATCTACAGCTGACAAAGAACCCGTGGCACCCGTTTCAAATAAGACTGCTGAAAACAAGCCAAAACCGGCAGAAGCTATTGCCACATCGGCCGTTACCCCAGCAAAAGGTGATGCAGATCTACATGCGGAAATTCTTGTTTTAGGTTCTGGCCCTGGCGGTTATACTGCCGCATTTCGAGCCGCTGACTTAGGCAAGCAAGTCGTGATGATTGAACGCCATGCCAAAATTGGCGGTGTTTGTTTAAACGTGGGTTGTATTCCATCAAAAGCTTTATTGCATACTGCACAGATCATCAATGAAGCTGCAGATATGGCTGATCATGGTGTTAAGTTTGCACAGCCAGAAATTGATATCCGTAAAATTGAAAGCTGGAAAACTAGCATTGTTGATAAATTAACCGGCGGTTTAAAAGCACTCGCTAAACAACGCAAAGTTACTATCATTCAAGGTGAAGCTCGTTTTGCGGGTACGCACACGATGCAAGTCACTACTGCTGATGGCGAGAAAACAATTTCATTTGATAACTGCATTATTGCTGCGGGTTCACGTGTCAGTAAAGTACCTGTGTTTCCAAATGATGATGCTCGGATGATGGATTCTACAGATGCATTAGATTTAGCAGATATACCAGAAAACCTGTTGGTTATTGGAGGCGGTATTATTGGTTTAGAAATGGCAACCGTTTATGATGCCTTAGGATCAAAAATTACTGTAGTCGAAATGCAAGATGGTTTAATTCCTGGTGCAGATAAAGACATCGTAAAACCACTACTGAAAAAGGTACAAGATAAGTACCAAGCTATTTATCTGAACACTAAAGTAGCTAAAATTGAAGCCCAGAAAAAAGGGCTCAAAGTTACATTTGAAGGAAAAGATGCACCAGAAACAGCGGTGTTTGACAAGATTTTAGTCGCAGTTGGGCGCACACCAAACGGTAAGTTGCTAAATGCCGAAGTTGCTGGTGTAAACGTGAATGACTATGGTTTTATCAATGTTGATGCTCAAATGAGAACCAATGTGCCTCATATTTTTGCCATAGGTGATATTGTTGGTCAACCTATGTTAGCTCATAAAGCGACACATGAAGCCAAAGTGGCCGCTGAAGTGATTGCCGGTCTCAAATCAGCCTTTGATCCGATGACTATTCCATCTGTTGCTTATACTGATCCTGAAGTGGCATGGATGGGCTTAACTGAAATCGAAGCAAAAGCGCAAAACATTGATTATGTTAAAGGTGCCTTCCCGTGGGCTGCTAGTGGACGTAGCCTGAGCGTAGGGCGTGATGAAGGTTTGACTAAAGCCTTATTCGATAAAGAAACTGGTCGAATTATTGGTGCGGGTATTGTAGGGCCTAATGCTGGCGAATTGATCGCTGAAGCCGTGTTAGCGCTTGAGATGGGTGCCGATGCCGAAGATATTGGTATGACAATTCATCCACATCCAACATTATCTGAAACTTTATGTTTTGCCGCTGAAATGGCAGAAGGTAGCATTACAGATTTATTGCCACCACGCAAAACCTTACATTCTAAATAGGACCGTCACGCTAGATGGAGCAAGAGTTAACGCCATTACGGCCCCCGCTTAAATGGGCGGGGGGCAAGCGTTGGCTTATCCCAACGTTAGAAAAACTATGGGCTAAACATTCAAACTGTAGATTAGTCGAACCATTTTGTGGTGGTTTATCGGTGGCATTAGGTTTGCAACCACAAATAGCATTACTCAACGATGTTAATTCAGCCTTAGTCAATTTCTATCAGCAAATTCAAAAAGGCTTAACGTTAGATATTTCACTTGAGAATGATGAAAAGGCATATTATCTACGCCGAACTCAATTTAACGAATTAAATCAATTGACTGGCGCTGATGAGACCTTGGCTCAGCTGTTCTATTACCTTAATAGGACAGGGTATAATGGCTTATGTCGTTTTAATAAATCAGGTGGTTATAATGTGCCATTTGGCCGTTATAAAAAGATAAATTATCAGACTGATTTTATGAAATATCAGTCAGCATTATCGGCCTGGGAATTCACCAATAAAGATTTTTCTGAATTAGCGATTGCTGACAACGATTTTATTTATGCTGATCCGCCCTATGATGTCCCTTTTCATCAATATGCTCAAAAGGGCTTTAATTGGGATGACCAAGTTCGATTAGCCGAATGGTTAGTAGAACATAAAGGCCCTGTTGTATTATCTAATCAAGCAACAGAACGTGTGGTTGATTTGTATAAGAAGCTAGGTTTTAAATTAAAATATCTAGATGCACCTCGCCGGATTAGCTGTAAAGCAAATGGCAGACATGCCGTTAAAGAGGTTATAGCAACCTACGGCATTTGATACAATACACACACTATTTAAACAAAGATTTTTTTACGGGAACAACACAGATATGTCTAAGATCAATAAAGTCGTACTTGCTTATTCTGGCGGTCTAGATACCTCCATTATTTTAAAATGGCTACAAGATGTTTATGATTGTGAAGTCATCACCTTTACGGCCGATATTGGTCAAGGTGAGGAGGTCGAGCCTGCTCGTGCCAAAGCAAAAGCAATGGGCATTAAAGATATTTATATCGAAGATCTTCGCGAAGAATTTGCTCGTGACTATGTGTTCCCTATGTTTCGTGCCAACACGATCTATGAAGGTGAGTATTTATTAGGTACCTCTATTGCTCGTCCACTTATTGCCAAACGTTTGGTGGAAATTGCGGCGGAAAATGGTGCAGAAGCAATATCACATGGTGCTACGGGTAAGGGTAATGATCAAGTCCGTTTTGAATTAGGTGCTTATGCATTAAGCCCTGACATTAAAGTCATTGCTCCTTGGCGTGAGTGGGACCTAAATTCTCGTCAGAGCCTAATAGACTATGCTGAAAAACACGGCATACCAGTCGAAATGAAACGTGGTAAAAAATCACCCTATTCTATGGATGCTAACTTGCTTCATATTTCTTATGAAGGTGATGTGCTTGAAGATCCTTGGACTGAGCCTGAAGATACCATGTGGCGTTGGACTGTATCTCCTGAAAATGCACCGGATGAAGCAACCTATATTGAATTAACCTATGCAAAAGGTGATATCGTGGCCATTGATGGCAACGCGATGACACCTGCTGAAGTTATGCAATATTTAAATAAAGTGGGTGGTGCCAATGGTATCGGTCGTTTAGATATGGTTGAAAATCGTTATGTTGGCATGAAAGCGCGTGGTTGTTATGAAACACCAGCGGGCACGATTATGATACCTGCTCATCGTGCCATTGAATCGATTACTGTTGATCGTGAAGTCGCCCATCTTAAAGATGAATTGATGCCGCGTTACGCCAGTTTGATTTATAACGGCTACTGGTGGTCACCAGAGCGTGAAATGTTACAAGTTATGATAGATAAGTCACAGAATAATGTGAATGGAAAGGTTAGAATTAAACTCTATAAAGGTAATGTGATAGTCGTTGGTCGTGCCTCAGAAACAGACAGCTTATTTGATGAATCCATTGCAACTTTTGAAGATGATGCTGGCGCATATAATCAAAAAGATGCAGAAGGTTTTATCAAGTTAAATGCTTTAAGACTGAAAATAGCGGGCAAAAAGAAATTAAAATAAGAAACTTAGGAATGGAAGCATAAATGGACTACAACGAATATCAGGAGAAAGCGGCTGAATATATGCGTTTGGCTGTACCATTGATGAATAAAAATGGTGTGGCGATGACGCCTGCAAATTATGCCGTCTGGTATGAATATGTTTCTGGTGGTAACGCGGCGCTTATTGATGCCGTTGACGTACTGGTCGATGGCAATGAGCGCCTCACAGATAAGCAGAGTCGTGCCTTGTATGAACGTTTTTTTGACCGAGAAAAAGATCAAGCGGCCTTATTGGAAATGCGTCAGGACTTACAACGCGTCTTGAGTGAGTTATTAAATTTCGTGTCGACCGGAAGTGCGGCCTCGAAAAAAACAACGCAAAATTTACTATCAATAATTAATAAGTTACACCCAGATATCTCGCGTGAAGAAGTACACCGCATGATTGAGAGTGTACTTGCAGAAACTCGGCTATCTATGTCAAATAGTAGTTTATTAACGGAACGTTTAAATACAACAACTGCCGAAATTCAGGACTTGAAAAAAGATCTTGAAGATGCAAAGCGTGAAGCAAAAACAGATACGTTAACTAATCTTGCCAATCGTAAAGCGTTTGATGAATTGCTTGAAAAAGCGACGCATGATGCTGATGCCAGTGGTTTAGAATTATGTATGATATTTTGTGACCTAGATTTTTTCAAAAATATCAATGATAAACATGGTCATTTAGTGGGTGATCAGGTACTAAAAGTTGTCGCCACAACATTAAAAGCTTCAGTGAAAGGGCGTGATCTGGTTGCCCGTTATGGTGGTGAAGAGTTTGCTATTGTATTGCTAAATACGAGTCTCGATAATGTTAAAAAACTAGCTGATAATATACGTATTGATATTGCATCGAAACGGATTCAACGTAAAGATACCCGAGAATCATTAGGTGTTATCACCATGTCATTCGGTGTTGCCCGTTACTTTCCCGCTGAAGGTCGTGAAAGCTTTTTGCAACGGGCTGATCGCGCTTTATATATGTCTAAGCGTAAAGGACGTAATGCTGTCTCAGAAGCACCGCCCCCAGTAATTTAAAAATCCCTAAAAACTGTCGGTGAAAAAAACCTCGTTTAATGGCAATTGACCTGAACGAGGTTTGGCATCTAGTTTCTTTTTACCAATGGTAATCAGCATTGTGACGATATGATCGTGAGGTAAGTTGATTATTTTAGCAACTTTGTCGAAGTCAAAACCATCCATCGGGCAACTGTCATAACCCATACCTTTTGCCATCAGCATAATATTCATTGCTGCAATACTTGTTGAGCGAAAACATTCATCGCGTTGTGCTTGATGGTGATTAGTGTAGTAATTTTCAATTGCTGGTAACAGTATGCCACGTACTTCTGCTGGTGTGTCTTTAAAATAACGTTCTGGTTGTTTTTCCCAGGCATTCAAATCTGCACAGATTACTAATAATAGTGAGGCTTCACTGACTTGTACTTGTCCATAACTAGCCTCTTGAATTTGCTGACGTTTAACTTTATCTTTTACACGAATAAAGCGCCAATGTTGAATATTAAATGCTGTAGGCGATAAGATTGCATGTTGCATCAATTCTTGGATTTCTGCCTCGGTCATTTCATGTGTAGTATCAAAATGTTTTACTGAACGACGTTCTACGATCGCTTGTTTAATATCCATAGGGTCTCTTAGTTAGATTTATTGTGAAATTATTTCATCTACTTTTATGTAGATAAATTGTTGTTCTGAGTGACTAGTTTGATAATGAGTAGTACCAGCTTGAGTGATATTCTTATCATTACTTATTTGTCCGATTTCAAGCCATGTCCCTACTGATCCATAAATATTAGTAAACATCTGACTTTGGTTGATAACACCATTACGCTTTGAAAAAGTGGTAAATTCGGGATAAATTTCAACACTAACTTGGTGGTTAGGAAGAATATTAGCTATCGCTTGAAAACCATTATTGATATCAATATAGGTGGTATTAGTTTGTACAGCTCGATCACCATTGCTACTTAAGAGTAAGTATTGTTCTTTTTGTGGCAGTGCTTGACCAGTGCTAATCATTACAGGTCGACCGGCTATGCCTCTAGCTTGATATTGTTGATCTTTATTTCTACTATTACTTGTTGACCAGTTGCGTATCGAGACCTCTGCATCCGCACTTTGTTCATTAATTATAATATCTGTATTAATTTGCGAACGTTGGATGGCCGATAAGGCTTGGTCTGACTTTAATACACTTATCATTAGGCTATGAGCTGGGGTATCTAATTGATTGATAAGCTGTTTAATTTCAGTAACAACCTTGGGAGATGCCTGCAAAATAATAAAATCATTTGCTGCTCGAGCAGTCGCATCCGCGGGAAGAAAAGGCTGGATTTCAGCTAATACTTGTGAAGCCAGCCGATGATTTAATTGAATAGTTACAACTTTATTGTCAGCTAAAGCGAACAAGCTAAAAAGGCTAAATAGCGCTAATACTAAAATTCTCATAAATGTAAACGCCTGATCGACAAATCAGCGGTGCTATGGTCCCAAATATCATCAAATTGAGATTGTAGTTTTTGCACCTCAAGCCGATCATAAAAACAGGTCGTACCTTCATAATAGGTAGCTCTAGGGCATTTTAAATAAGCAAAATCATCAATTAATATTGAAATATTCTGGATGTCCGAATGCTGACTATCCGGTTTACGTATATGAATCGAGCTAGTTAAGTGCTGGGCTAGCGGAATCAGTCTATGTCCTCGTTGCACATTGATTTTAGTTGCTTGCACGATGATTTTAATTTCGGCTCTTGGACTACTCAGTGCCAATTTCTTTAGACATTCTACAAATTCAGCCGTATCAAATAATGTAGCATCAATATTTGGACAAATAATACAAATCTGTCGTTTTGCACGCTGAGCTAAAGATAATACTAAAGGAATAGCTTCATCCCGACCTTCAAAGCGGATTAGCGCAGTCTCATTTTGAAGATCGAGTGAATCAGTCATCGTTAACAGTTACGCGCTTGCTCTGCTGCATTACCGATATAGTTAGCAGGAGTTAGTAATCGTAAATGCGCTTTAGCTTCTTCAGGTAATTCTAAATTATTGATGAAGTCCAACATGATTTTTTCGTTTACACGCTGACCACGGGTTAAGTCTTTTAGTTTTTCGTACGGGTTTTCAATGCCGTAACGACGCATTACCGTTTGAATAGGCTCTGCCAATACTTCCCAGTTGGCATCTAGATCACGCGCCATTGATTCGGGATTAGGATCTAGTTTACTAATACCTTTTAATGCTGAGCTGTACGCCAATATAGAATAGGAAAATCCAATACCAACATTTCGCAACACGGTTGAATCCGTTAAGTCACGTTGCCAGCGAGAAATAGGTAGTTTAAGTGCTAAATGATCAAACATGGCATTAGCTAAACCCAAGTTACCTTCGGCATTTTCAAAGTCGATAGGGTTAACTTTATGTGGCATGGTTGAAGAACCAATTTCACCTTTCACTGTTTTTTGTTTGAAGTGACCAATTGAAATGTAACTCCAAACGTCACGACAGAAATCGATTAACACGGTATTAAAGCGGATCATCGCTTGGAACAATTCAGCCATGTAATCATGAGGTTCAATTTGTGTGGTGTATTTATTCCAACGTAAACCTAGTCCGGTGACAAAGGCATTAGCCATTAATGGCCAGTCAACATCAGGATAGGCTGCAATGTGGGCATTGTAGTTACCAACGGCGCCATTCATTTTTCCATATAACAATACCGCTGCAACATGAGTACGTTGTAATTCTAAACGATGTACTACGTTGGCCATTTCTTTACCTAAGGTAGTAGGTGACGCGGGTTGACCATGGGTACGAGACATCATCGGGGTTTCAGCATGTTCAATAGCTAATTTACGGATAGAAGCAATTAACGTGTCCATTTCGGGAAGAATAACGTCTTCACGTGCTTTTTTAAGCATGATGCCGTAAGAGGTATTATTGATATCTTCAGATGTGCAGGCAAAATGCACAAATTCACTGACTTTATCTAGCTCTGCATTGGCTTTAATTTTACGTTTAATGAAATATTCCACGGCTTTTACATCATGGTTTGTTTCACGTTCGATGGCTTTAATTTCTGCGGCATCGTCAACAGAAAAATTTGCGACCATGTCATTTAAAAATGTTTCAGCTTCAGCGCTTAATTTTGGTACTTCTGCAATTGCGGAATTTGCACCTAATAAATGCAACCAACGTGCTTCGACTTCAACCCGTGCATGTAATAAACCATATTCACTAAAATATGGGCGTAAGGCTTTAGTTTTGTCAGCGTAGCGACCATCAACTGGTGATATCGAGGTAAGTGAAGTAAGGTCAAGTTCCATGAAAATTCCGATAAATTACATAATAAATAAATGAAATTATATCAGATCTGCTGTTTCCTTCGGAGAGCATGTTAAAATGAAATTTTTACTGTTTCAATACTGGAGTGAACCACGTGCTGATCGAATATCAAAAACACGTTGAAGAGCGTGCCCAAGAAGGTCTTCCCCCTTTAGCATTAAATGCTGAGCAAGTATCGGCATTAGTAGAGTTACTCAAACTACCTAAGATTGACGACAGTGAACAATGTTTAGAATTATTAATTCATCGCGTGCCGCCTGGCGTTGATCAGGCCGCTTATGTGAAGGCAGGATTTTTAGCGGATGTGGCTAAAGGTGATGTGGCTTGCGCATTCATCGATCCTATTAGAGCGACTGAGTTATTAGGCACCATGATGGGTGGTTATAATATTCAGCCTTTAATCGATTTGTTAGATAAGGCTGATACCGCAGCCACGGCTGAAAAAGCGTTGTCTCATACCTTATTGGTTTACGATGCTTATCATGATGTTATTGAAAAATCAGCCACCAATGATTATGCCAAACGTGTTGTGCAAGCTTGGGCAGATGCCGAATGGTTTACATCACGTCCAGCATTAGCAGAGCGTATTACCTTAACAGTATTCAAAGTAGCGGGTGAAACCAATACAGATGATTTATCACCAGCAACCGATGCATGGAGTCGCCCTGACATTCCATTACATGCGAAAGCAATGTTGATAAATACAATGGATGCACCATTAGACGACATTATTGACTTGAAAAAGAAAGGTCATCCTTTAGCTTATGTTGGCGATGTTGTCGGAACTGGATCTTCACGTAAGTCTGCAATCAATTCGGTGTTATGGCATATGGGACATGATATTCCATTTGTTCCTAATAAACGCCAAGGCGGCATCATCTTAGGTAATAATATTGCGCCTATCTTCTTTAATACCGCTGAAGATTCGGGTGCTTTACCTATTGAATGTGATGTACAACATTTGAGTACGGGTGATGTAATCACTATTTTGCCGTATGAAGGTAAAATATTAAACGAAGCCGGTGATGTTGTTTCAACATTTACGCTACGACCTACAACAATAGCCGATGAAGTGCGTGCCGGTGGCCGTATTCCTTTGATTATTGGACGTGGTTTAACTGACCGAGCACGTGAAACATTAGGTTTGCCAGCATCAGAAATATTTGTCCGTCCTATCGCCCCGACTGATACCGGAAAAGGCTTTACTTTAGCCCAAAAAATGGTTGGTAAAGCATGTGGTGTAGTAGGTGTTCGCCCTGGTACTTATTGTGAACCAAGAGTGACCACGGTTGGTTCACAAGATACTACGGGTGCAATGACTCGAGATGAATTAAAAGAATTAGCGTGTCTAGGATTCTCAGCCGATTTAGTCATGCAATCTTTCTGTCACACTGCGGCGTATCCAAAACCAGTAGACATCAAGTTACAACATGAATTACCAGACTTTATCAGTACTCGTGCTGGCGTGTCACTGCGTCCAGGTGACGGGATTATCCACTCATGGTTAAATCGTATGGTTTTACCTGATACGGTTGGTACTGGTGGCGATTCTCACACCCGTTTCCCGATTGGTATTAGCTTCCCTGCGGGTTCAGGTTTGGTGGCTTTTGGCGCTGCATTAGGTGTTATGCCTGTTGATATGCCTGAGTCAGTATTAGTACGATTCAAAGGTGAAATGCAGCCGGGTGTCACATTACGAGATTTGGTGAATGCTATTCCCTACGCCGCTATTCAAAAAGGCTTGTTAACGATTGAGAAAAAAGGCAAGAAAAACATCTTTAACGGTCGTGTATTAGAAATTGAAGGATTGCCTAACTTAAAAGTTGAGCAAGCTTTCGAATTGTCTGATGCTTCGGCGGAACGTTCAGCTAATGGTTGTACTGTTCATTTGAATAAAGAGCCGATCATTGAGTACTTAAATTCAAATATTTCGCTATTAAAATGGATGATTGCTGAAGGTTACCAAGATGCACGCACGATTCAGCGCCGGATTGATGCGATGCAAGCATGGTTAGCTGATCCTCAGCTAATGGAACGTGATGCCGATGCTGAATACGCCGAAGTGATTGAAATAGATCTGAATGAGATTAAAGAGCCGTTATTAGCTTGTCCGAATGATCCTGATGATATCAAACCGCTATCAGAAATCTCTGGTGTGGAAATTGATGAGGTGTTTATTGGATCATGTATGACTAATATTGGTCATTACCGTGCTGCAGGTAAGGTGTTGGAAAAACTAACCAGTTTGCCGACTAAACTGTGGATTGCACCACCAACTCGGATGGATAAACATCAACTGACAGAAGAAGGTTTTTACAGTATCTTCGGTCGTGTCGGCGCACGTACTGAAACACCAGGTTGTTCTTTATGTATGGGTAATCAAGCACGTGTTGCAGACAACTCAACCGTCGTATCAACATCGACTCGAAACTTCCCTAACCGCTTGGGTAATGGTGCAAATGTGTATCTATCCTCTGCCGAGTTGGCCGCTGTAGTGGCAAGTCTAGGTCGTTTGCCAACGGTTGCTGAATATTTGGAAAAAGTAGCGGATATCGAACCGTTGTCTGATGAGATTTATCGTTATCTTAATTTTAATGAGATGGATGAGTATCGTCGCGCCTAGTTAAATTAAGATATGGGCTAATTAAAATTGCTACTAAATAAGCGATACTATTAAGGCTGTTTTTTTATTGAGAACAGCCTTTTTATTGGTTTATACCCACGCTGATCGACATGGAGAGCGAAGCGAGGTCGATTAGTCGCCAGTAGGCAACGCGTTTTTGCATTTTCGTAATAGAGAGCGTTAGCGAACAGTGGAGAATAATGTTAGAAAAGGCTTTTTGTTGCCGTAGAGTCATTGTG
>JAGXHJ010000031.1 GCA_024636315.1 Methylophaga sp. | reverse complement strand
CCTTCTGATCCACGCTTTAAATATATTAAGTACGATTAAGGATACAACTATGACTGAAATGACTGATTCAGGAATGTGGTTAGAAGTGCCTAGCCCATTTTGTGGTATTGCATCAGATGATCTCACTATCAAAGTAGATGGTAATACCGTTACCGTGATTGAAAATGGTGATGCGGTGACTAAAAAAGGATTTGAGACACCGATAACTGACCTATCACCACGAGTGAAAGGTAAGGCGGTATCTTTAGATCTTGCTGTTAAACATATTGCTGATTTATTACGGACAAGCAAACAACCCGTTATTGCAGGTATGGCAACTGATTTAAATGGTGTTCGTTCTGCAATGGCTTTAGCAGATAAAAGTCGTGCAACGGTTGATCATATGTTTTCAACACATACCTTCAAGAATACATTGGTATTGCAAGATACTGGTTGGATGACCACGACATTAACCGAAGTTAAAAATCGGGTGGATTTGTTCGTGGTCGTTGGTAGTGATATTGAAGCGGGTTTCCCGGGCTTTTTTGAACGTATGGTGTGGAATAAAGAAAGTATGTTTGACCAAGATATCGAATCACGCCAAGTGGTTTATCTTGGTACAGCGCCATCAGGCGATGCATCAACATCACCAAAAGGTAAAAAAGCCCAAGTTTTGGCTTGTGATAATGCCAATTTACCAGAAGTGCTATCGGTATTACGTGCCTTAGTTAAAGGCAAAGCAATACAAGCCAAAAGTGTTGGTGGTATTGATGTTAGTGTTTTAACTGACCTGGCTGAACAGCTTAAAAATGCTAAATATTCCGTTGTGACCTGGGCGGCGAGTATGCTTGATTTTGATCATGCTGAAGTCACTGTTCAAACCCTATGTGAAATGATTAAAGATTTAAACTTAAAAACACGGTCTAGCGGTTTACCTTTAGCTGGTAAAGATGGCGAAGTGACGGCAAACCAAGTGTCTGCATGGCAATCAGGTTTCCCAATGCGAACTAGCTTTAATCGTGGTTATCCAGATTACGATCCTTATCTTGCGAATACTAATCGGATGTTAGCTGAAGACGAGGTGGATACATTAGTGTGGATTTCAAGTTTTAATATTGATAATGCACCACCAAAATCAACAGCAAAAACGATTGTTTTAGGGCGTTCGGGTATGACGTTTGAGCAAGAGCCAGAAGTCTTTATTCCTGTGGGTACTCCGGGTATTGATCATGCAGGGCGTGCTTTCCGTAGCGATACTGTGGTGTCAGTACCATTAAGAAAATTACGTGACAGTGGTTTGCCTAGTACGTTTGACGTACTAACCGCCGTTGAACAAGCGTTATAAGAGGCGAACAAAAATTATGTTAACAAAACTAACTGGTGGCCGGATTTATGATCCAGCACATGGCGTAGAAAATGAAGTCCGTGATATTTATATTCTTGATGGTCGAATTGTAAACCGTCCTGACGATATAAAGATTGATCAAGAAATTGATCTTCGAGATAAAGTGGTTATGGCAGGTGCGATTGATATGCACACCCATATCGGTGGTGGTAAGGTCAATATTGCTCGCACGATGTTGCCAGAAGATCATGCAGCAGATGTGGTCGCGCGTACCGAGTTATTGCGTAGCGGTAGTGGCCATGCGGCTCCGAGCACGTTAACTGCTGGTTATCGTTATGCGGAAATGGGCTACACGGCTGGTTTTGAACCTGCCATTTTGCCTGTTAATGCTCGCCAAGCGCATATGGAAATGCATGACACGCCGATCATTGATAAAGGTGGTTATGTCATGTTGGGTAGTGATGATTTCCTACTTCGCATGATGGCGGCTAATAAAGATCAAGAATCTATTAATAACTATGTCGCTTGGACGATGAATCAAAGTCATGCTATTGGTGTGAAAGTGGTGAATCCAGGCGGTATTAACGCATTTAAATTTAACCAACGTAAACTAGATTTGGACGAAAATAATCAGTTTTATGGTGTCACACCGCGTGAAATATTATTACGCCTTGCCCGAGCGGTCAAAGAATTAGGCGTGCCACATCCCTTGCATGTACATGGTTGTAACTTAGGTGTGCCAGGAAATATGAGTACAACCTTAGATACGATGGAAGGTATTGAAGGTTTACCGATGCATATGACCCATATTCAGTTCCATAGTTATGGTACTGAGGGTGACTTTAAGTTTTCGTCAGGTTCTGCACAAATTGCTGAAGCAATTAATAGACATAAAAATATCACCGTCGATGTTGGTCAGATCTTGTTTGGTCAAACCGTTACTGCATCTGGCGATAATATGCGTCAACATGCAGCACATCCTCACGCTCATCCGAATAAATGGGTGTGCATGGATATCGAATGTGATGCCGGTTGTGGTGTATTGCCATTCAAATATAAAGATCAGAGTTATGTGAATGCTTTGCAGTGGATGATTGGTTTGGAAACCTTCTTAATGGTTGATGATCCATGGCGTGTATTTTTAACAACGGATCATCCAAATGGTGCCCCGTTTACTAGTTATCCGCATCTTATTAGATTGTTGATGGATAAAACTTTCCGTAACGATATTTTATCAACCTTGCATCCTGAAGCTCAAAAAGCGAGTCACTTAGCATCACTTGATCGTGAATATACCTTGTATGAAATTGCGATCATGACACGTGCTGGTGCCGCTAAATTAGTCGGCTTGGCTGATCGTGGTCATTTAGGGATTGGTGGTGCGGCTGATATCACCGTTTATACCGATGATGCTGATCGTGAAAAAATGTTCACTACACCAGATTACGTATTTAAAGATGGCACAATGGTCGTTAAAGATGGCAATTTGATTGAAGTTACATGGGGAACAACCCATGTGGTGAAACCTGAATATGACATTAGTATTGAAAAATCATTAAAACCATATTTTGATAAATATCACACCCAAAAAATGGGTAACTTCAAAATTAGTGATGATGAAATTATTGATGATGGCCGAGGTAGTTTGACCGTGCAGCCGTTACATGTAGGAGGCCCGATATGATTATCAATGGCGTAACAATTGATGCAACCTTCGCGGAAGCATTTCCAATGAAAGGTACTCGATTAATCATCACTGCTCTTAATGCAAAATGGGCAATGATTTCAGCCCAAGCGTTCACAGGATTTGCTACTTCAGTTATTGCTTGTGGTTGTGAAGCAGGTATTGAGCGTGAGCTTGATGAGAGTGAAACGCCAGATGGTCGGCCAGGTGTTTCAATTCTGATATTTGCAATGGGCGGGAAAAGCTTAGCTAAACAAGTAGAGACACGAGCGGGACAGTGTGTACTTACATCGCCTACTTCTGCTTTGTTCTCTGGTTTAGATAATCCTGAAAAAGAAATCGCCTTAGGCCAAAACCTACGTTACTTCGGTGATGGTTTCCAAATTTCAAAAATGATCGATGGCAAGCGTTATTGGCGCATACCGGTTATGGATGGTGAGTTCTTAACGCAAGAAAAAACAGGCGTGCATGATTCAGTCGGTGGTGGTAACTTTTTAGTATTGGCTGAATCACAAGAGCAAGCGTTAATAGCCTGTGAAGCGGCCATTGTAGAAATGAGAAAAATTCCAAATGTCATAATGCCGTTCCCAGGTGGCGTGGTGCGTTCTGGTTCAAAAGTAGGCTCAAAATTTAAAGCCTTAAATGCTTCTACTAATGATGCCTTCTGCCCAACGCTGAAAGGTCAAACCAAAAGTGATTTATCACCTGAAATTGAATCAGTAATGGAAATCGTTATTGATGGTTTAACCAAAGAAGATATTGATAAAGCGATGCGCGTTGGTATTCAAGCAGTATGTGATTTAGGTGCTGAAAATGGTATTCGTCGTATCAGTGCCGGTAACTATGGTGGTAAATTAGGTCCATTCCACTTCCATTTGCAGGAGATTATGGAATGAGCACATTAACATTCGGCCTTAAAACACCACCTGCACAACGCATTGATTGTTCACCATTAACGCCTGATCTACTTGTGGATAAGTCTATTGCTGAAATTGCCGCGATTGAATTAGTAACAGGTAATAGCACTGCTCGTGTTGATCGTTTATTTGATATTTCAGGTGACAATACTGCTGATATTAAATTTGCTAACAGCACCGACAAACTTGATTTTGTTGGTCGAAATATGACCACAGGAAAAATATCAGTTGCCGGTAATGTGGGTGCTTATCTAGGTTTATTCTTAGAAGGTGGTCAGATTGAAGTAACGGGTAATACAGGGATCTACACAGCCAGCGAAATGAAATCAGGGCTGATTAAAATCAACGGTAATGCGGGTGAATTTGTCGGTGGCGCGCGTCCAGGTTATAAAAATGGTATGACAGGTGGTACCGTTATTATTACTGGAGATACCGGTGCTCGAACGGGTGACCATATGCGTCGTGGCATGATCTTAATTGAAGGTAATGCCGGTGATTATTGTGCGGCAAGAATGATCTCTGGCACGATTGCAGTATTAGGAAATGTAGGCGCTCACCTAGGCTTAGGCATGAAACGGGGCACGGTGTTATTAAACCAAGCACCGAAGCAAGGTATTCCAGCTAACTTTAATGATTGTGGCCCTCATACTTTGGCCTTTTTACCATTATTGTTTAATTCATTCACTAAGCTAGATAGTCAATTTGCTAAAACAGAATCTTTCTCACGAGTACAACGTTATGCCGGAGATTTAGGTGGTATTGGCATGGGTGAGATTTTAGTTAAGATTTAACTTTCTGCCATCCTTATGTCGGTATTAACTGACATAAGGGTGGCAATCCTACAAATTCACCGTCATTGCTAACGAAAACGGTGATTCAAAACAGTCAAAGCATATTGGATAAAACAAACGAATCGGTATCTTAGATCTTAGATGAATTGGTACTTAGATGCATTAGAACTTAGATACAAAAGCCAGCCCGCATATTTAGATAAAACGTCATCCCCGCGCAGGCGTAGATCCAAGTAGCCTAAGCAAATAATCAAAGGATTGATTATATGAAACAGCCATGTGTTTATATATTGGCAAGTAAAAACAAAGGTACCCTCTACATCGGCGTTACGTCGAATTTAATTACACGCGTTTGGGAACATAAAAACAGCGTAATTGAAGGTTTTACCAAAAAATACCATGTTAACTCCCTCGTTTGGTTCGAACTTCACCAAACAATGGACACCGCCATTACACGTGAAAAACAGCTGAAAAAATGGCGTCGAGACTGGAAGATAAGACTGATTGAAAAAGATAATCCGGCTTGGACTGATTTATATCCGAGTATTTGCTAAAGTCCCTTGGATTCCCGCCTGCGCGGGAATGACGGGTGATCTCGTAATCCCCTCACCTTATTCCTGTACAACAGTCTTCATCACTAACATCGTATCCACATAACTTAACTCTTAACGTCATTCCCGTACGCCCTTAGCGGGAATCTATTCAACTTTTGATTTTCCACCGACACGAGTACAATCAAAATGAATGTAATGACGCAACTCAATGAGTCGTCTTCAAGGAGATAGTAATGTCCGACATAGGTAAATCAATAACTCAATTCATTATTGAACAGCAACGTGTCCACAAAAAATCGACCGGTGAAATGTCGGGGCTTTTGAACGATATTGTGAGTGCATGTAAAAAGATCTCACATCTCGTTAATCGTAGTGGCATTATCGGCATCGGTGGTGCGGCTGAATCTGAAAATGTGCAGGGTGAAGTACAAAAGAAGCTTGATATAATTACCAACGATGTCATGGTCGATCACCTTAATTGGACGGGTCATCTTGCTGCCATGGCCTCAGAAGAAATTGAAGAAATCATTCAAATTCCTGCCAATATGCCTAAAGGTCAATATTTGATTGCCTTTGATCCTTTAGATGGCTCATCAAATATTGATATCAATCTATCCGTCGGCACCATTTTCTCTATTTTACGTTGTCCAGAAGGCGTAAAGGATCCCACTGTTGAGGACTTTATGCAAAAAGGTACTGAGCAAGTATGTGCTGGTTTTTGTGTGTATGGCCCAACAACGATGATGATCCTGACCACAGGGAAAGGTGTTAACGGCTTCACCCTTGATCGCGATGTTGGTGAATTTATACTCACCCATCCTAATATGACGATTCCCGAAGATACGGCTGAATTTGCTATCAACATGTCTAACCAACGGTTCTGGGAAGCACCGGTACAACGCTATATAGATGAATGTATGCAAGGCGTAGATGGTAGCCGTGAAAAGAACTTTAATATGCGTTGGGTGGCCTCAATGGTTGCTGAAGTCTATCGCGTGCTGACGCGTGGCGGTATTTTTCTGTATCCGCTCGATACCAAACCGACGACCAAAGGCGGTAAGTTACGGTTGCTGTATGAAGCGAACCCAATGAGTTTTATTGTTGAACAAGCCGGTGGTGTTAGTTCAACAGGCTATCAACGGATTATGGATATTAAACCTGAAAGTGTGCACCAGCGTGTCCCCGTTATTTTAGGTTCAAAAAATGAAGTGGAACGCGTGATGGGATATCACACGGAATAATTCGCTGTTTAACCTTGATTATCTACTTACTAGGCATTATCGACCGTATATGTATAGGAATTACAGGGAAACATTTTTCCCGTTAACAACAAGTTAAATTGTAAGGAGAGTTATGAGTCAGACTTAAGTGTGGGGGCGGTGACAGTAACTATTGGCACTTTAACTGGCTTACTTGGTCTTTGGCTTCGGCTCAGGCAGCACGGGCTAGACAAACCGAAACTAAAGTGTGAGACCACTTTTGGCTATGATGGCCCGAACTTTTCAAAACACAAAATTACGGTCAGGGCGGTTGGACGGAGACCTGTATCTATCGACAGTATCAGGTATTTCATTACCCCAAGAAGCTGGAAGCAAAGAGCCACCAAGTACTGGCAACACAAAGCTGGACGATGGATGTGGCATCAAGAGCCAAAGCAAAAGGTGAAGTTAAGCGAGGGTGAAAAGACTGATTTTTCCATATCATTGCCTGAAGGTATTTGCATAACTGAGATTTACAAAGTAGAGATTGTCGATCAAACCGGACAGCCATGGCCTGTAAAATGGCTGCCACATAAAAAATCAAGAAAATTGCTACCGCTGATCGACATGGAGAGCGAAGCGAGGTCGATTAGTCGCCAGTAGGCAACGCGTTTTTGCATTTTCGTAATAGAGAGCGTTAGCGAACAGTGGAGAATAATGTTAGAAAAGGCTTTTTGTTGCCGTAGAGTCATTGT
>JAGXHJ010000030.1 GCA_024636315.1 Methylophaga sp. | reverse complement strand
TAACTCAAAAGTACTTATAGTATTGGTGTATTTTGTTGATATATCAGTGGTTAAGTTCATTATCATATCCTTTTGTTCTTGAACATTATTTTACACTGCTTATAGGGGAATAGTATTAATGTATGTTAGTCCCTTATTTAAATGTAGCCTAAGGTTTACAGTAGTGTCATTCTTGATAAGCTAAAGCACAAGCCTTGCAAATACATGCTTTATTTTTTGCACCGTTCGGAATTCGATTTAATAACGTTTCAGAAAACTTTATTTCAGGTGAGCGACACCAATAACTTGTCTTCGACCCGCAAGCAGATATGTTCCCGCACTGATTGTCTTTATTACATATCGGGCATAAATTGGGCTCAATAGTTTCAGGATTAATATTCAAAAGTAACCTCTGACTCCACTAGTAGCTACTTCTTAACACAACACCGAGTTTTTCCATGGTATTTTCAAATGTAGCGGATGCGCGCTGAAGTGACGCGAAACTTTCATTCTCAGTTTTGGCCATTAAAACAGTTGTCATTTCAGAACGTAATATCTTTATGCTCTCTCGCAGAGATTGATCAGCTGTTCGTTCTGATAGTTTTGTTAGATTTTTGCTCGATACCAAAAGATCTTTATCAAGCTCTTGGCTAAGTAAAGAGCGGCGGTTTTCGTTCTCACTTTTTTTAAATGACTCTAAGTCTTCAATGTGAGCGCTACTAATTAGGCGCATTCCAATTAATAGTTCCTCTTGAATCTCAAGGAGGTTATTCCGTTGGAAGTCTCTCGCTCGTTCACTTCGCTCATGTGATTCGGCGTCCTGCTGGAGCTTTCTAGAATTTCTAGCTGTTATTAAAGTTGTGATAATACTTGCGGATGCGCCAACAATGGTACCTGCTATTGTTCCAATAAATCCCCATGTTACTGGTTCCATTTTTGTTCCTTGATGAGAAATAGCCTAGCGATTTAGGATGGGGCTGGTAGCTAGCGAATGTCCCTATAAAAGCTGTTATTTTCCGGCTGGAGTGAATCTGATCCCATTTACTCCAAAGGTTATGGCCTATTACAGGCAGTTATTGTGGGGTGGCAACCTATTTTACGCCAACCCATCGTGAACACCCAGCAGTATGTTCTTTGTAATCTTCTGTCCAACAATGGCGAACCGCTCCTGTTTGGGTATCGATTACATTCACTCTAATAATAGCGTCAGTATGAAAGATCATATACCTCCCGATACCATCCGATTTAGAATCAAGTTCTTTAGTTGATGATTTTTCCTGAACTAAGATTGCTCCCGCGATAATAGCTACTGATACAATGAAAGCTTGGGGTGTGTTCAAGTTAATTCCTTTCAATGTAGATAATCTGATCTTGAGTCATTAGCCGTGTATTTTCTCTTATACATCTCTGCCCATAGCGCCCACTTAACTCTCTGTGGAAGATATAATTTAATGCCTATACGGACATCGTCCCTCTTAATTCGATGAAGCGCCAAACTAGGAGTTATAACTCCATTTATAATCCGTGAATCGACTATACCTTAAATTGCTCGATGATAAGTTGTTAAAACATCACGTTGATAAGTTAATGTAAACATCGTAACGGGTGTTTTTACTTTCAAGGCTGATGGTGGGTTTTTGGTTGCCTACAAATGGTGCTGATTTAGGGCGTTTAACAACGACTCTTTTCAGTGCGGTTGCTCGGGCAGTAGTGAGTAGTTGCTCACTATCGGTATCTGGCCCTGCAAGTTTATGCAATAAACGCATGTCTTTTTTGACTAGGGCAGATTTATCTCGGCTGGGATACATCGGATCCATATAGATAACGTCTGGAAAAAACGCTTGCTCAAGGGTGTTTAGATAGGCCGTGGCGTCATGATTAATTAATGACATGCGAGTAATCACTTCGGCGATATCTAAGTTATCACTTGCCCGTTGTAATGCATCATCAAGTAGGGTGGCTATCAGTGGATTCCGTTCAATCAAGGTGACTTTGCAGCCTAAATTAGCTAACACAAAGGCATCTCGTCCAAAGCCAGCGGTGGCATCAATAACGCTAGGATTCGCGCCTTTTTTTAGGCCAATAGCTTTAGCGAGAGGTTGACCTCGACCACCGCCAAATTGTCTGCGGTGGGCATTTTTGCCTTCTTCAAAATCAATCAAAATAGGATTGCCCAGTTCGGGGGCTCGAATTTCAATATGGTGCTGTGTCAGTACGAGTTGAAGTTGTTGTGGATTGAGTGCGGAGAAAGGCAGGCTTAATTTATCAGCCAATGCTTCTGCCGCAGAGAGTCGCTCATGTGAATCAGTACTGACTGAGAAGGGTGATTCAATATCCAAATTCATTATTGTGATTTAGTTATAAATTGGCCAAAGGCACGCGGTCCTTTGCCTGTTTCAAGGGTTGAGATGACTTTATTGGTCGTGCTATCAATGATGGAAACGGTGCCTTCGCCCCAGTTTGCTACATAGATAAATTGGCCATCTTCGGTGATGTCAACACCATCTGGTGTGTCACCGACGTCAATAGTATCGATTACGCTACTGCTTCGCGTATCAATGACTGAAAGCGTACTGTCATCTTGGTTGGTAATATAGAGTGTATTACCGTCAGGACTGATCGCGGCGCAGTAGGGCCATTCGCCAACAGCAATAGTATCAACAACTTTAGCTTGCTGGGTGTCGATCACGCTGACATTATTACTACCTACATTGACGCTATAAATGGACTTGCCATCAGGTGATAAGACTAGGCCAAATGGTGCGGTGCCAACTTCGATGGTCTTTAATACGCCGTAATGTTTGGTATCGACAATCATCACGGTATTGTCGTCACGATTAGCGACATAAAGGCGGTGTAGAGCATCGTCGACAATTAAACCAGCAGGCGATTTTCCGACAGGAATCGTGGCGATAATTTTAGAGGTATCGGCATTAAATACACTGATGTAATTTTGATACCAGTCTGCGATGTAAACGCGCGATCCATCATTATTGCTGGCAATACCGACAGGACCAGCACCAACAGGGATGTGATTGGTAACTTCTAAGGTGTTGATGTCAATAACCGCAATTTCCAGGCCTTCAGGATTACTGACAAAAACTTGATGTCCCGTTTTGCTAGTTGCAATACCTGCTGGGCGCTTGCCCTCACCCATGGCAATGGTTTTAACGATGTTTTGTGTGGCGATATCAATAACGCTCACGCTATCGTCGAGTTGATTTGTAATAAAGGCGTAAGAGGGTGGTACGGTTGCACAGGCCGTGAGCATGCTTATACCGACAAGAAAAAAGGCGACCTTTTTAAAGGTCGCCTTTGTAAATGCTAAGCTAATTTGCTTTGGCATTTATTTTTCCATGATTGTTTTAAGGTTTTCTAGACCAGATGTGTAGACAGCTTTAATAGTGTCAACAGCATCGCTGTCACTTTGGCCTTCTGGAACGGGTGGGTTAGACATAAATGAACGGTAGAATTTACCTTTCCATTTCACTTCACTGCCGCCATCAACCGCTTTAACTGAAAACCATGATTTATAGTTAGCGACAGGTAATGTGAAATACGGTGTGTCAACGCTGTTGAATGTGATGGTTTTAACAACGCTCATATCAATAATTTTGTATACAAATGTCATTTTTTCGTCATTACATGACTCTAATTCTTCAGTAATGGTTGGGTTACCTTCTGAGGCTAATGTTAATACGCGAGTTTTATCATCTTTTAATTCGGTGCTGGCAACGGCTGGATGCCATTTGTGAAGGCCATCGAAATCTTTAACCATCGCCCATACTTTATCCGGCGCAGCGTTAATGAAGATTTTTTCTTCGACCATTTGGCGGCTAGGACCATGAGCAGCGGCTAAAATAGGTACAGCAATCATCATCGCTGCAATAACATGTAAAAATTTCTTCATTATTTCTCTCCGTATTAATGCGGTAATTGTAGTTGTGAACTTACACGAGTTAAGAGCTTTTGTGGGTGTGAAAAGTTCCCAAGACCAGAATCTGGTGTGGGTACTCTAGCCGAACAGGCTGAAATTTTCCACAAGCAGATTTGACTTACTTGCCCATATTCTTGAAAATTAACGCCCTTTATTCTTTTATATTCGCTTGGAGACACTAGTGCCACTGATAAAAATCAGGGATTTGCACTTCTATCGTGGTGATAGAGCTATTTTTGACGGGGTGAATATTGATATTCAGCGCGGAAAAATTACCGCAATTATGGGACCAAGCGGAACCGGTAAGACAACATTGTTGCGCTTAATCGGCGGGCAGTTACGTCCGGACAGCGGCACCATTGAAGTGGACGGTCAAGATGTTCATAAACTTTCACATGCTGGTCTTTATGAGTTACGTAAGCGCATGGGCATGTTATTTCAGAGCGGTGCATTGCTGACCGATATTTCTGTATTTGACAATGTAGCGTTTCCATTACGAGAACATACTGACTTACCAGAAAGTATGATTCGCGATTTGGTATTGATGAAGCTACAAGCCGTAGGTTTGCGCAATGCTCGTGATTTAATGCCTGCGGAATTGTCGGGTGGTATGGCGAGACGTGTTGCCTTGGCAAGGGCGGTGACGCTTGATCCAATGATGGTTATGTATGATGAGCCGTTTACAGGGCAAGACCCTATTTCGATGGGCACGATTGTGAACTTAATTCATCGCTTGAATGATGCGATGGGCCTAACCAGTATTATCGTGTCACATGATGTAATGGAAACCACAGAAATAGCCGATGTTATCTATTTGTTATCAGCAGGCAAGGTGATTGAATCCGGTTCACCTGTTCAGTTAAAGCGTTCATCTTCACAATGGGTTCAACAGTTTATACAAGGCCTGCCTGATGGCCCCGTACCGTTTCATTTTCCCGGCGTGGATTTTGCTGACGATTTATTAAGTTCTGAGGTGTCGGCATGATTGATTTCATTCGGAGCTTAGGCCGTTGGGGGCTTGATACCCTTCAGCGCTTGGGCAGTGGTCACTTGTTTTTGTGGTATATGGTGAAGGGCATTCCTGAAGTCCTACTTCGTTTTTCGCTGGTTATTCAGCAATTACAATCAGTGGGCGTAAGGTCCGTGATGATTATTTTAGTCTCGGGCTTATTTGTTGGCATGGTGCTTGGCTTGCAAGGTTACAATACCCTAGTTGATTTTGGTGCTGAAGAGTCATTGGGTGTTTTAGTCTCTTTATCTTTAGTACGCGAATTAGGCCCAGTAGTATGTGCCTTGTTATTCGCAGGCCGTGCAGGCTCGGCTCTTACCGCCGAAATAGGTTTGATGAAAAGTACTGAGCAGTTGACAGGTATGGAGATGATGGCCGTTGATCCAATTCGCCGCATTATTACCCCACGATTTGTAGCCGGTATTATTTCAATGCCTTTGCTTGCCGCGATTTTTAGTGCGGTAGGTATATTTGGTGGGTTTATAGTTGGTTATGGTCTATTGGGTGTAGATGATGGTGCATTTTGGTCACAAATGCAGGTTAAAACTGATTGGTATGATGATGTGCTTAATGGGGTTATCAAAAGCGTAGTATTCGGTGTCGTTGTGACTTGGATTGCACTATTTGAAGGCTATGATGCTTCACCAACATCGGAAGGTGTCGGTCGAGCAACAACACGAACGGTAGTGCATTCTGCCTTCGCAATTTTAGGATTAGACTTTGTGCTGACGGCACTAATGTTTGGAGGAATATAAGTGATGCAAAAAAGGAATACCGAGATTACAGTCGGAATGTTTGTGGCCGCAGGTATTGTCGCTATATTTGTCTTGGCGATGAAGGTCAGTAACTTCACTGATTTTACAGATGATGCTGGCTACGAAGTAGTAGCAGAATTTGGCAACATTGGCGGATTGAAAGTGCGGTCTCCAGTAACTATGGCGGGTGTCCGTGTCGGACGAGTGTCTAATATTTCACTTGATGGCAGTACCTATAATGCGAAAGTAACCTTAAGTTTATACTCGCAATTCAATACCTTACCAACAGACACTTCAGCGAGTATTTTTACAGCTGGCTTGCTAGGTGAGCAATATATTGCTTTGGAAGCGGGTGCAGAAGATGAATTTTTGAAAAATGGCGATGTCTTACACCTCACCCAACCGGCGTTGGTGCTTGAGCAGATCATAGGTCAATTTTTATTTAGTAAAGCGGAAGGTGAATAAATAATGGGTGCAAATAAATATTTTATTAATAAGGCAGTAGTTGCGTTATTAATGCTATTTTCAATGATTGGACTGTCATCATTTTCCGTGGCGGATGAAATGCATGAACCACAAGCTTTGGTAAAAGCTTCATCAGATAAAATGATGCAGTCATTAAGAGATAATAAGGCTCAATTAGAAGCTGATCCAGATTTTATTTATGGCTTAGTAACTGATGTGTTAATGCCTCATTTTGATTTTGAAAAAATGGCTAAGCTAGCCCTTGGTAAAAATTGGCGCGGGCTTTCTGGAGCACAACAAGTAAGATTTACAGATGAATTTAGATTGTTATTGATCAGAACTTATTCAACGGCAATGTTGGAATACTCGGATCAGGAAATTCGTTTTTTACCATTTCGTGATGACGTTAAAACTAAAAGAGTTCAAGTCGATATGGATATCATACAGACTGGCGGTCCAGCGATTCCAATGTCATTATCGTTATACCAAAATAAAAACGATGCTTGGAAAGTTTATGATGTCAAAATCGATGGCATTAGTTTGGTCACAAATTATCGCTCTACTTTTGCCACTGAAATTCGTAACGATGGTATCGATAACTTAATTGAACGCCTAGCCAGTAAGAATGAAAAAGTAAAAACATGAGCCAACCATGTGAGTTAAAAGTTGATGCTGAGACGGGCTACATTAATGTTTGTGGTGATTTGACGTTTTCGACAGTCAATGATTTGTTAGTTTCTGCGCGAGATGTATTTGCTCCCATCGAGGTATTAGATATTGATTTGGCAGATGTCAGCTGTAGTGATAGTGCTGGGCTAGCGCTGTTGATTGATTGGATGCGTTCGGCTAAGCAGAAAAATAAAAATATTGTGTTTCACAATATCCCTGCTCAAATGTTAGCCATGGCACATGCGAGTGGCTTGGACGAGTTACTACCTTTACAATAATTTTTAATAAGTTGAAATAACAGATGCAAGCAATAGATATTCAGAAATTGATAGAAGCAGGGTTGCCAGATGCAACAGTAGAAGTATTGGGCGATGATGGCCAGCATTTTGAAGCAAGAGTTATTAGTCCTTCTTTTGCAGGGAAGTCTCTATTGGCTCAACATAAAATGGTCTATGTCACGTTGGGTAATAGCTTCGAAAGTGCGTTACATGCACTATCTTTAAAGACTTCAGCGCCTCGTTAGTTCGATTGCGCGACTAAAATAGAGACTTCATGGATAAATTACTTATCAATGGCGGAGTCGCCTTAAATGGTGAAATTCGTATTTCTGGTGCTAAAAATGCCGCTTTACCCATTCTCATGGGCGCTTTGCTAGTTGATTCGCCAGTTAGAATTGGCAATGTGCCACATCTACACGATATTACGACTACGCTTGAGTTATTGGGGCGAATGGGCGTATCAATTACGGTGGACGAACGTTCTGGCGTCGTTATTGACCCTTCAACATTGACTGAGACCGAAGCACCTTACGACTTAGTTAAAACCATGCGGGCGTCAATTTTAGTATTGGGTCCGCTATTAGCTAAGTTTGGTA
This sequence comes from Methylophaga sp., assembly GCA_024636315.1. Lineage (GTDB taxonomy): Bacteria > Pseudomonadota > Gammaproteobacteria > Nitrosococcales > Methylophagaceae. Next base: position 7,000 of record JAGXHJ010000030.1, on the reverse strand, counting down.
AGGCTGACGTGTCACTCCCTGGTGGTTGTGCTATTGGTTCGCGACCAGTGGATTTGCACTTACGTGGGCTTGAGCAGATGGGCGCACAAATTAAAGTTGAAAATGGTTATATTCGTGCTACATCGAATGGCAGATTGAAGGGAGCACATATTTTCCTAGATCAAGTGACCGTCACGGGCACTGAAAATTTACTGATGGCAGCAACATTGGCTGAAGGTATAACAACTCTTGAAAATGCTGCACGTGAACCCGAAGTCGTCGATTTAGCTCATTATCTTAATAATATGGGCGCTAAAATAAGTGGGATCGGTTCGGCAACATTGGTCATTGAAGGTGTAAAAGCCTTACATGGTGCCCCTTATAATATTTTGCCTGATCGTATAGAAACCGGTACCTATTTAGTAGCTGCTGCGATGACACGTGGCAAAGTAAAATTAAAAGACACTAACGCTAAAGACTTAGAAGCGGTGTTATTAAAGCTTGAGGAAGCGGGTGCTGATATTCAAGTTGGTGATGATTGGATCTCACTAGATATGCATGGTAAACGCCCGAAAGCAGTAAGTATCCGCACTGCACCTTATCCGGCATTTCCTACTGATATGCAGGCGCAATTCACTGCCTTAAATAGTGTTGCAGAAGGTCAAGGCACTATCGTTGAAACGGTATTTGAAAATAGATTTATGCATGTGCAAGAGTTACAACGCATGGGTGCTACCTTGCAGATAGAAGGCAATACTGTGTTATGTACTGGCCAGGAAAAATTAACGGCGGCACCTGTTATGGCAACGGATTTACGTGCCTCAGCGGGTTTGGTTTTGGCGGCATTAGTTGCTGATGGTGCAACGCTCGTAGAACATATTTACCATATTGACCGTGGTTATGAATGTATAGAAGAAAAACTACAGCAATTAGGGGCGAATATTCGCCGCATCCCAAGTTCTACAAGAGATTAAAATGCCGAATACTTTGACTTTAGCCTTATCTAAAGGACGCATCTTTAAAGATACTTTGCCCTTATTGAAGGCCGCAGGCATCGAGCCAATTGATGATCCTGAAACTAGCCGTAAGTTGATTTTAGAAACAACTCAGCCAGATGTTCGGATCATTATCGTCCGTGCATCAGATGTCCCGACCTATGTTGAATATGGTGGTGCAGATATTGGAGTGGCAGGGAAAGATGTCTTGCTTGAACATCCCAATGCTGAATTATATGAACCAGTAGATCTCAAAATTGCTCGTTGTAAATTGATGACGGCAGGCAGGGTGAACGAACCCGTTAAAAATGGTCGATTAAAAGTGGCGACTAAATTTGTTGAAAGTACGCGTCGATTTTATGCTCAACAAGGTCAACAAGTTGATATTATTAAACTTTATGGTTCGATGGAGCTTGCACCTTTAGTGGGTATGGCAGATCGTATTGTTGACGTGGTTGATACTGGAGATACGCTACGCGCTAATGGCTTAGTTCCAATGGAACTGATCGCAGATATTAGCTCACGTTTAGTGGTCAACAAAGCCTCTATGAAAATGAAACATGCGCGAATTCAACAGTTTATTGATGATATTCGTAGGGCAGTAAGAGAGCAAAACAATGATTGAAATTAAGCAACTTAACTTTGACGATAGTGACTTTTGGACGCAACTTGAAGCAGTACTTGCTTGGGAAGCTGTCTCGGATGCAGCTATCGGTGATACGGTCAAAACGATCTTGTCCGATGTTAAAACCAAAGGTGATGAAGCTGTTTTAGAATATAGTCGCCGTTTTGATCGCCTGACTGTGCAGACTATGGCTGAATTAGAAATCCCATTATCTCGCGCTCAAGCCGCTTTAGAATCGATACCTGAAAATCAACGCCAAGCTTTGCAAGCCGCGGCAGACCGTGTGCGTATTTATCACGAACACCAAAAACAAGATTCTTGGACTTATACAGAAGCTGATGGCACTGTTTTAGGTCAACAAGTGACCGCTATCCAGCGAGCAGGATTATATGTTCCGGGTGGCAAAGCCGCTTACCCTTCATCAGTATTGATGAACGCGATTCCGGCAAAAGTTGCTGGTGTTGATGAGCTCATTATGGTGGTCCCGACGCCTGATGGTGAAGTTAACGATCTAGTATTGGCTGCCGCTGCTATTGCTGGTGTCGATCGGATTTTTGCCATCGGTGGTGCACAAGCTGTTGCGGCATTAGCATATGGTACTGAAACGGTTCCTCAAGTGGACAAAATCGTCGGTCCAGGTAATATTTATGTCGCCACAGCCAAAGGCATGGTCTTCGGCACTGTAGGCATTGATATGATTGCTGGCCCGTCTGAAATCTTAGTGATTTGTGATGGCAATACTGATCCTGAATGGATTGCGATGGATTTGTTTTCTCAAGCTGAACATGATGAAGATGCTCAATCTATTTTGATTTCACCCGATGCAGATTTTTTGCAACAAGTTAGAGAGGCGATTGCACGCTTATTGCCAACGATGGAACGACAAGACATTATCAGTGCCTCACTGCGTGGTCGTGGTGCTTTAATTCATGTGAAAGATATGGATGAAGCGGTGGAAGTAGCAAACTTTATTGCCCCTGAACATTTAGAGTTATCGGTTGAAGACCCAATGGCCATGTCGAAAAAAATTCGCCATGCCGGCGCTATCTTTATGGGTCGTTATACTGCTGAAGCTTTAGGTGATTATTGTGCTGGTCCTAATCACGTATTGCCCACATCACGTACCGCTCGATTCAGCTCGCCGCTTGGCGTGTATGACTTTCAAAAGCGTTCGAGTTTGATACAGGTATCGCAGCAAGGTGCTCAGACTTTAGGTCAGATTGCATCCGTGTTAGCCCGTGGTGAAAGTTTGACTGCGCATGCACGATCAGCAGAATATCGTCTAAAGGACTAATATAATGAGTCGTTTTTGGAGCCCAGTGGTCCATAATTTAGATCCGTACGTGCCGGGCGAACAACCTAAAATGGCTAATTTGATTAAGCTCAATACTAATGAGAATCCTTATGGACCCTCACCAAAAGTATTAGATGCTATTCGACTCGCTACCAGTGACACGCTACGACTATATCCTGATCCTAACGCAACAGATTTAAAGCAAGCGATTGCAGATTACCATCAGGTAGCGCCGAATCAAGTATTTGTTGGTAATGGTTCTGATGAAGTATTAGCACATGTGTTTCACGCTTTTTTTCAACAGCAAGCACCGTTATTATTCCCAGATATTACCTATAGTTTTTATCCGGTTTACTGCCAGCTTTATCAGATTGCTCATCAAGCTATACCATTGACTGATAGCTTTGAAATTAAAGTTGAAGATTATTTTCGTGAAAATGGTGGCATCATTTTCCCAAATCCTAATGCGCCAACCAGTCGTTTATTAGATTTGGCAGAAATTGAAAAGCTGCTACAAAAAAATACCGATTCCGTAGTGGTAATTGACGAGGCATATATTGATTTTGGTGGTGAAACTGCCATTGTATTAGTCGATAAATATCCCAATTTGCTAGTCACCCAAACCTTGTCAAAGTCACGATCTTTAGCTGGATTGAGAATTGGCTTTACTGTCGGCCATCCAGATTTGATTGCGGGTTTGGAACGGATCAAAGATAGCTTTAATTCTTACCCATTAGATAGCCTCGCTATCACAGCTGGCGTAGCGGCATTTGAAGATAAAACGTATTTTGAGCAGACTTGCCAGAAGGTTATCAGCAGTCGTAAGTGGGTGGTCAGGGAATTGGAAGCACTTGGGTTTTTAGTATTACCGTCAGAGGCAAATTTTGTGTTTGCAACACATCCAGAAAATGATGCTGCCGAATTATCTGCTGGTCTACGTAAGCAAGGGGTGATTGTTCGTCACTTTAAACAGCAAAGAACTGAGCAGTATTTACGAATTACTATTGGCACCACAGAAGAAAACCAGCAATTATTAGCGATGATGGATACGCTCATTTAAGCGACTAATTATTGACTGTCTGCTTCGGCTTCTCGACGCATGCTTTGTAATTGACGTAGTCGAATCAAGTCATGTTCATACTGATGGCTACTGTTTAAATTATCGTTTTGTAAACTTTCCAAATGTAATTCATTATCGACGATTTCTTTTTGTGCCGCTTCAATTTGCTCATTTAATTTGTTTGAAATCGCCTGGCCACTGAGCTCTTGCTCTGCCGCCGCCTGCTGTAATTGATGCAATTTTTGTTGAAGATACTCGTGCTGTGTGTTGGTATCTGCAATTTGTTTATTGATATAGCCAAAGTACTCATCTCGGGTTTTAATAAGATCTTGAATGGATGGATATATATCTAATAAGTTCTGATCGACTATTTTTTGCTCTTTCTCTAAACGTTTTCGCTGTTCTTGTTTTAGTTGCGCTTGTCTTAGCTGTAGTTGCTCTTTTTGTTTTTCTGGAACGGCGGCTTGTTCGGCATTACTCTCTTCAATAGACTCTTTCTTTGACATCACTCGAGTAATGACGCGGAAAGATTTATCATCCAATATTTCATATCCCTGTTGTGCGGCGTAAGGCGGCAATGATTTACTCAAAGTAGAAACGCCATTTTCATCAAGGAAACGATAGATATTACCGGCGTAAGATGGCAAGCTTGATAGCGATAATGCTAAGGCCAGTAGCGATACAGGATAAAAGTTTAATTTTCTCATAAGCTTCATTCTATAAGGAGTTTGAACAAAGGTGAACCCTCTAGAGCAATTTGTTTTATTTTTAGTGTCATTAGTTGCAAATACATTCTCGGCTTTTAGTGGCGGCGGTGCGGGACTTATTCAATTTCCATTGCTGATATTTTTAGGCCTAAGTTTCTCTGTCGCCCTAGCTACGCATAAGGTGGCAAGTGTCGCTTTAGGACTGGGTGCGATATTACGCTACCTTTCAACGAGTCAGTTGGAGCGAAAATTTGTACTAATGATGATCTGTGCTGGTGTGCCTGGCGTTGTTTTAGGTGGCAGTTTTATTTTATTGGTACCTGAAAATATTGCGCTCATTTCGCTGGGAATATTAACGGGTGGCCTAGGCGTGTACTCAATATTTAAACCCTCTTTAGGGCAGATAGATTCGCAGCAGCACCGCGATACCTTGGGATATGTTCAAGGGAGTGGGGTTTTATTCCTATTAGGTATTTTGAATGGTTCCTTGACTTCAGGAACGGGTCTGTTTGTGACTATCTGGCTGGTCATATGGTTTGGTCTAGACTATCAACGAGCCGTTGCTTACACGTTAATTTTAGTGGGTATATTCTGGAATGGTGCCGGCGCGATTACTTTAGGCATTTTAGGCGAAATTCGCTGGGATTGGTTACCGGCCCTTTTAGCGGGATCATTGTTCGGCGGATATTTAGGATCTCATCTAGCGATTAAACATGGCAATCGCTGGATTAAACGTTCATTTGAAGTGGTGACCTTACTTATTTCGATGAAGCTTATTTGGACAGGGTTATAAGCTAGCGCGACCGAATAGAATGAAAGCATCATGTAAATTAATCCCGAACCCTTTCAGCTGAACAGAGAGCCCTTTATGGTATCTATTTTTAGATTAAATGAGCATAGATTATGCATCGACACCATATTCGCGACGATAAGCTTCGACTGCGGGCAAATATTGGGCTAATTCAGCATTGTTTTGTAGATAGGTCAGTAAATCATTGAGGCCAATAATACTGACCACCGGAATCTTATGTTCCGCTTCTACTTCTTGGATGGCTGAGCGACTATCCTGGCCGCGCTCTTGGCGATCTAGAGCAATAATAACGCCTGCAGGTACTGCATTGGCTGTTTTGATGATTGCAACTGATTCACGAACTGAGGTACCTGCAGAAATAACATCATCAATGATTAACACTTTGCCTTGAAGCTCGGCGCCGACTAATTGACCGCCTTCACCATGATCTTTCTTTTCTTTACGATTAAAGACATAAGGTACATCACGTTGATGATTATCAGCTAAGGCAATAACCGTGGTCGATGCCAAAGGTATGCCTTTGTATGCAGGGCCAAATAATACATCATAATCTAAGGTGGATTCGGTGATAGCTTGTGCATAAAAACGCCCTAGACGGGCAAGGCTAGCACCGGTGTTAAATAGGCCGCTATTGAAAAAGTAGGGGCTAGTCCGTCCAGATTTAAGAGTAAATGATCCAAAGCGTAATACACCGGTTTCAAGTGCAAATTCGATAAATTGTTGTTGATAGGGTTTCATGATGATTTATTCAGTTGATAAAGTGCGGTTTGCCCAAACAGATTGGGTAACAGTTTCGTGCCTAAAGTATCTTTATGTTGATGATTAACGATACTGCGTTGTTGGATATCAATTTGTTTGCTTATACAGATCTTTTCAAAGTCTTGAACCGTACATAAGTGAATATTCGGTGTGTCGAACCAAGCATTAGGCAATGTTTTTGAAACCGGCATACGCCCGCCAATGGCTAATTGCCAGCGGCACTGCCAATGACCAAAATTAGGAAAACCAATAATAGCTTGTTTACCAACACGGACAATTTCATCTAATAAAAAATCAGGATGATTAATCGCCTGTAAGGTCTGCGATAAAATGACAAAATCAAAGCTTTGATCAGCAAATTGCGGCAGACCTTGGTCTAGATCGGCTTGAATGACATTGACGTCTGCTTCGATGCAAGCGGCAAATTTACTATTATCAATTTCCAAGCCGTAGCCAGTAATGCCACGTTGTTGTAGGTGTTTCAGTAAGGTGCCATTGTCGCAGCCCAAATCAAGAACGCGCGCGCCATCAGGGATCCAATCACTAATGATTTGTAAATCAATACGTAAACTCATGATGGCTGGCACTCAGTTGCGACTTGTTGCATATAGGTTTGTACTATTTCCATATAGCGAGGGATCGGCATTAAAAAAGCATCGTGGCCTTGGTGGGCTTCTATTTCAGCATAGGTTACATTTTTGCCGGCACTCAGTAATGCATCGACTATTTCTTGTGAGCGAGCAGGAGAAAAACGCCAATCACTGGTAAAT
>JAGXHJ010000029.1 GCA_024636315.1 Methylophaga sp. | reverse complement strand
TCCAATAACTCAAAAGTACTTATAGTATTGGTGTATTTTGTTGATATATCAGTGGTTAAGTTCATTATCATATCCTTTTGTTCTTGAACATTATTTTACACTGCTTATAGGGGAATAGTATTAATGTATGTTAGTCCCTTTAATTAATACTGGAATTGCCGTATCAGTTATTGGCCCTAGCAAGCTTCCTATGGATGGCCTATTACCGGAACCTATCGCCACTGAACTTAAAATAACACTGAGCAATGCTGGTGTCGATTGGCATTTTCAAAACACTGTCACCACCGTTAATCACGCTACTACTTCGAATAATAATGGCTACGAGTTAACCTTATCCAATGGTGATTTGATACAAGCTGATGTTGTTATTTCTGCCATTGGCCTTTGTCCCAATATTGAACTTGCCAAGACAATAGGTATAACGGTCAACCGTGGAATTGTTACCAATGAATACTTACAAACTAGCCAGCCTAATATCTATGCTTTAGGCGATTGTGCTGAAGTGGCGGGCCATAATTTGCTTTTTATCGCGCCAATTCTTGTGGCAGCTAAAGCCTTAGCCAAAACCCTGTCCGGTCAAACTACCGCAGTTAAATATCCTGCAATGCCAGTTGCTATTAAAACGCCTAATTATCCACTCATTGTTGCCATACCAGCATTACTGGCAAAGGGCTCATGGCAATTTGAATGCGCCTCATCAGGCTTTGGTATCAAGGCTGTTTTCACAAATGATAGTGCCGCATTACTTGGCTTTGTCTTAAGTGGCGATATGGTGTCTGAAAAACAAGTCTTAACCAAATTGCTACCCGATATCCTAGCTTAAACAATAACGGTTTATGTACGCAGTCTTTTCCAGTAAAGTAAGGTACTTTACTCCCTTATGGATCTGCTGGTGCTAAACCAACTCACCATCTCAAATCTACGTAATATCACTGAATTAGTCATTCAACCGTCGTCAGGTATCAACCTAATCGTAGGTGATAATGGTTCAGGGAAAACAACAATACTTGAAGCGATTCACTTACTGTCTTTAGGGCGATCATTTCGAACACGTTTTTTGAAAAATGCCGTTCAATTCGGCCATCAAAAGTTCCAAGTTATTGCTAAAACAACAAGCGATGCCCCCGTTGGATTACAATTTGATCTCACGCAAGGTTTACAAATCCGCCTTAACAGTCAACCACTAAAACGGCTGTCTGATCTTGCATCTCAATTACCATTACAACTAATTCCAGCTAACTGTCATCAGTTCTTCGAACAAGGACCTCGCTATCGTCGTCAACTACTAGACTGGGGATTGTTTCACGTGGAACCGTGTTTTAATTATCAGTGGCAATCCTATCGAAAAGTAGTCCAACAGCGAAATGCAGCTTTACGACAACATAAAAAAGATCAAGAAATTCAGCTTTGGGATACGCATCTAGCAGAGTATGGCGAAAAGATAACTCGCTTACGTCAACAGCAATTAGAGTTAATACTGGCTAAATTCAGCGTTATATTCCCCAGATTATGTCCCGAGTTTAGTGGTGTAGATTTTGCTCTACAATTTAAATCAGGATGGGCAAAAGAACACTCATTAATTGAGGTGCTGAATACAAACTTGGAACGAGATAAAAAACTAGGTTATACCCGTTCGGGTAGTCACGCAGCAGATTGGTCATTCAATATAAATGGCGTTGACCCTTCTGAGATATTTTCACGTGGTCAACAAAAATTGTTTGTACTTGCGTTAAGTATGGCGCAAGCTGAAATCACACTTAACAGTGCTCAACACACTCGAAGTATTTTATTAATAGATGATATTAGTTCTGAACTTGATCAGCATCACCAACAAATCATACTGAATGAACTGGCAAAATTACCAGTGCAATCGTTCATCAGTAGTACCGACCATTCTTTAGCTAGCAGTTTAGAATCAGATGATTCTGCAACTGTGTTTCACGTGAAACACAGACGAAATATAGAAGCTTAAGACCACCAACTATCAACAAAATGATATAAAGAGTAAAATGGTCGTTTAGTGCGAAAACATCCTGTATAGCCAATGGATTAAATATGATAACCGAAGAAAAAACGTATGACTCTACCAATATTAAAGTCCTCAAAGGACTTGATGCAGTACGCAAACGCCCCGGCATGTATATTGGTGATACTGATGATGGTACCGGCTTACATCACATGGTTTTTGAAGTATTAGATAATTCCATTGATGAAGCATTAGCAAATTATTGTAGTGAAATTAACGTACGCATACATCCCGATGATTCTGTTTCAGTTTCAGATAATGGTCGCGGCATTCCCGTCGATATCCATGAAGAAGAAGGTGTATCCGCGGCTGAAGTCATCATGACGGTGTTGCATGCTGGTGGTAAATTTGATGATAACTCTTATAAAGTATCAGGCGGCTTACACGGTGTAGGTGTATCGGTAGTTAATGCATTATCTAAAAAATTGGCACTTGAAATAAGACGTAACAATAAAGTCTACCGCCAAAGTTACACCGATAGCGTACCAGATGGCCCTCTTCATGAAGACGAAGATTGTGAAACTACTGGCACCAAGATTCAATTCTGGCCGAGTACTGAAACATTCACTAATGTCATAGAATTTGAATACAAAATTCTAGCTAAACGTATCCGTGAATTAGCCTTTTTGAACTCCGGCGTGCGCATCGTATTAACAGATGAACGTGATGAGCGTAGTGAAGTATTTTATTATGAAGGTGGAATTCGCGCATTTGTTGAACATTTAAATAAAAACAAAACGCCTGTCCATGACAAAATCATTACTATTACCGGTGAAAAAGATGATGTAGTCGTTGAGTTGGCAATGCAATGGAATGATTCGTATCAAGAGAATCTTTACTGTTTCACCAACAATATTCCACAACGTGATGGCGGAACACATTTGGCCGGCTTTAGAGCAGCATTAACACGAACACTCAATCAATATATTGAGTCAGAAGGTTTAGCTAAAAAATCAAAAGTGGCACCTAGTGGCGATGATGCTCGAGAAGGTTTAACTGCCGTGTTGTCGGTTAAAGTACCTGATCCAAAATTCTCTTCACAAACTAAAGACAAATTAGTGTCGTCAGAAGTGAGAACAATTGTTGAATCATTAGTAAATGAATTTTTCCACGACTACCTAGCTGAAAATCCAGCAGATGCAAAATTAATCGCTAATAAGATGGTCGATGCCGCTCGCGCTCGAGATGCAGCACGCAAAGCACGCGAACTTACACGTAGGAAAGGCGCTTTAGATATTGCCGGCTTACCTGGTAAGTTAGCAGATTGTCAGGAACGCGACCCAGCATTATCAGAACTGTTTTTAGTAGAGGGTGATTCTGCGGGAGGTAGTGCAAAACAAGGTCGTGATCGTCGCACTCAAGCTATTTTACCTTTGAAGGGGAAAATTCTTAATGTTGAGCGCGCCCGTTTTGATAAAATGATTAGCTCTGCTGAGGTAGGAACATTAATCACGGCCTTAGGCTGTGGTATTGGTAGAGATGAATACGATCCAGATAAGCTTCGCTACCATCACATTATTATCATGACCGATGCCGACGTCGATGGTTCTCATATCCGTACCTTACTGTTGACCTTCTTCTACCGCCAAATGCCGGAATTAGTTGAACGTGGACATATCTATATAGCACAACCACCTCTCTATAAAATCAAGAAAGGCAAACAAGAACGCTACGTAAAAGATGATGCCGAAATGGAACGCTACCTCACGGAGTTGGCGTTAAATAATGCTGAACTTTATCCAAGTGAGACTGCTGATGCGATTACCAATAGCGCATTGACGCTATTGGTTGAGGAATATCAAATAGTAACTACCGTCATCAATCGCCTAAGTAATCATTACTACCCTGCTTTCTTAAAACAATTGATTTTTCAAGGGGCAATTCCTGCGTTAACAGATGAAGTCGCCATGACAGCGTGGTTAAGCGAAATTGATCAACGCTTGAGTAGTGATTTACCAACAGGTACTAGCTACACATTATCGGTGTTGAAAAAAGATAATCAACCGACCCTAGATATTAACGTCAGTTTCAGCCGTCACGGTATTAATACTGATTATCATATTCCAGGAGAGTTTTTTGCCAGTTCTGAGTATCAACGAATTCTAAGTTTTGCTGATAAGATTAATGGCTTATTCTCTGCAGGAGCCCGTATTCAACGTGGCGAGCGTAGTGAACCCGTTAGCAACTTTTCACAAGCAGTAGCATGGCTAATGGCAGAAGCAAGACGCGGACAAAACGTACAACGTTATAAAGGTCTTGGTGAGATGAACCCAGATCAATTGTGGGAAACCACAATGGACAAATCAAAACGTCGTTTGCTACAAGTTAAAATTGAAGATGCCATTTCAGCGGATGAAACATTTAACACCTTGATGGGTGACAATGTTGAGCCTCGTCGTGAGTTTATTGAAACATACGCACTGAAAGCGACTAATTTAGATATTTAATTTAAGCACTGCCCTCGCGCAGGAATTATTCCTAATAACAAAGGTCGTAATATTCATTATTATGGCCTTTTGTTTTTACTGAATGACACTTTATGGAGAGCTCAATGACAAGTACCACTATTGTGAAATATGACCGAGTACAGATAATTTTGCACTGGCTAATCGCCGTCATTGTCTTAGCAATGATCGGTCTAGGTTTATATATGGTTGAATTGCCTAAACAATCAGAGCTACCGTCAGGCGAAGAAAGCGTACGTGCGTTTTATTTTTTAATGCATAAGTCCTTAGGGCTCACCGCCGCTATGCTCATTGTATTGCGTGTAATCTGGCGATTAACGCATAAAGCCCCTGCACTACCAGATACAGTGAGTAAATGGGAACAGAAGGCCGCTAACATTGTTCAGGGACTATTATATGTTGTGATGATTGCTATGCCTATGTCGGGTTATGTACAATCGATGTACAGTAGTTACGATACAAAGTTTTGGGGCATAGTGCTTCCTCGACTTGCAGAAGCAGACAGCGTGATGCGCGACACGTTTAGTGAAGTCCATGAGGTATTAGCCTTCACCTTTATTGCATTAATTGCCTTACATCTCGCGGCGGTAATTAAACACCATATTGCAAAATCAGGTATTACTGAACGGATGTGGTTGAAATAAGTACAGTTAAATTACAGATAATAAAAAAGGCCCTTACGGGCCTTTTTTATTGGACTAAATTTCGAATAGAGGCGACGGTGATTCAATATTCTAGTGAAGCTTGATCTTAGGGTGAACACTGCGACGGAATAAATGTGACAAGGAAAGCATGGCGACACGAAAGATACCAAACAGGGCAATTTGATGCATTTTATATAAAGACAAATACATTAAACGGGCCATAAAACCTTCGATCATCAAACTCCCTTTACTTAAATTACCCATCATATTACCGACAGTGCTGTATCTGCCTAATGAAACAAGTGAACCATAGTCATGATAGGCATATTCAGTTATTTCTTTATTAGCCATACGTCGAACGATTGATTTACAAACATGTGATGCCATTTGGTGAGCTGCTTGAGCACGTGGCGGTACGTTTTCATCGTGACCCAACCACTTACAAGCACAGCAATCACCGATGGCATAAATGTCATCATCAAGTGTGGTCTGTAATGTTTGTTTCACCACTAACTGGTTCATCCAGTTGGTTTCAAGGCCAGCAATGTCTTTAAGGAAATCTGGCCCTTTAATGCCAGCAGCCCAGACTTTAATCGCTGCTGGAATAACCTTACCGCTTTCAGTTTTAATTTCGTTAGCAGTGACTTCAGTCACACGCTCGTTTGTTAAAACTGTTACACCTAGTTTAGCCAATTCTTTTTCAGTGGCTGCTGATAAATTCTCAGGTAGGCCAGGCAATACCCGATGAGCGGCTTCAATAATACTGATTTTGACGTCAGTAGGTTTAACTTCATCTAAACCATAGGCAGTAAGTAAGTGTGAGACTTCATGTAATTGTGCACTCAATTCAACGCCAGTAGCGCCAGCACCGACAATAGCGATATCTAACTGACCTTTATCAACGGGTTTACCTTGAGTATGAGCACGTAAGTAAGCTTCGATCAATTGTGATTGAAAATGCTCGGCTTGTTTAGTCGTGTCTAAAAACAGACAGTTTTCAGCGATACCTTTAATACCAAAATCATGACTAACACTACCGACTGCTATGATTAAATAGTCATACGGAAAACTACGGGCAGGAATAATTTCTACGCCAGCAGCATTACAGGTAGCAGCTACGTTGACCAGTTTCTTTTCACGATCCAAGCCTTCCATTCGACCCAAGCGAAAACGAAAACCACTACACATGGCTTGACCTAAGTATTCAAGTTCATCTTCGTGAGAATCAAGTGTACCGGCAGCAACTTCGTGCAATAAAGGCTTCCAAATATGTGTGTGCGTGCTGTCAATCAAGGTAACGGCAGCCTTGCCTTTTTTACCCAGTTTTTTGCCTAAGCTGGTCACCAATTCAAGTCCACCAGCACCACCGCCCACTACAACGATCTTAGGAATTGTATTATCTGTTGCTGCCATAGTAATTTAGCTCCATAATTGCATATATTAATGAGGTAATTCTATCGTAAAATGAGTTACCTTAACTATCTTATTTTTACTAACAAGCTTGAGTCTGGCAAAATTACTGAATTAGCTTGTTAATAAGGTTTCCAGAATGCAATCAGCACCAGAAAGACCACGTCTCGCTTGGGCCGTGACAGGATCAGGTCATTATCTAGAAGAATGTTTAGATATTGTCCGTGAATTAGACGAGGTCGACCTGTTTTATAGCCGTGCGGGTGAAGAAGTGCTTCGAATGTATGGTCATGACCCCAAAGAAATCAACAGTAAAAGTCGTGTATATCGGGATCGGGCAGCGAGTGCCCCGCCTGTAGGTTTGTTTTACCGCGGTGATTACCACACCCTAGTAGTTGCGCCAGCGACATCAAATACCGTCGCTAAAATGGTCTTAGGTTTGTCAGATAGTCTAGTAACCAATGTTTATGCTCAAGCAGGCAAATGCCGCATACCAAGCATCGTATTAGCGTGTGATACTGAACAAGAAATTGATACACCCGCCCCAGATCGCACCGTTAGATTGTGGCCTCGGCAGGTTGATCTTGCTCACACCCATAAATTACGCTCATTTGAAGCGACAACGGTAGTGGAAAATCCCGAAAGATTACTAGTAGCAATTAAACTACGTCTCGCAGAAATTAATAAATGAGCGAAAAGCTACTCTTTCTGACCGGTAAGCTTGCTGAGCCAAGCTTACATAAAGTACTGCAAGAACTGACACCACTCCCTTTTGATTATCGTGTTCACCAACTCGGCTTATCAGTCGCAGCATTGATGACAGATAAAATGATAGGCCGTCGTTTAACGCCAGAAATAATTGCCGATTGTGACCAAATCATTGTACCCGGTAGATGTCGTGGTGATTTAGAACTTCTTAGCCAGCAACTTGGTGTGTCGATAATTCGAGGCCCTGAAGAAGTCAAAGATCTACCAATCTTTTTTGGTCGTGAACGTAAACAACCCGATTTAAGTCGCTATGATGTCAACATCTTTGCTGAAATAGTTGACGCTCCAGATCGTGATATTGCTGGCATATTAGAACGTGCAAACTATTACCGAGACAATGGTGCCAATGTGATTGATATTGGCTGTCTACCGGAAGAAAAATTTCCGCACATGGAAGAAGCCATTGCCGCTTTACATGAAGCGGGGTTTAAAGTCAGTGTTGATTCTTTAGAAATAAGTGATTTGCGTCGTGCTGGAAAAGCGGGTGCAGATTTTGTGCTTAGTTTGACCGAGAAAACCTATCATCTAGCAGAAGAGATGGATACTGTACCGATCCTAGTTCCCGCTGAACGTGGTTCGCTAGAATCGCTAGAGCGAGCCATGGAGTTGATGGACAAAATCAACCGGCCGTGGATTGCCGATCCGATCATTGAACCTATTCATTTTGGTTTTACAAATTCAATTGTTCGTTACCATGAACTACGACGTCGTTACCCCGATGCACCGATGATGATGGGCGTGGGCAATTTAACCGAACTAACTGATGCTGACACCAGTGGTATTAACGCATTATTGTTTGGGATAATCTCAGAATTACGTATAACCAATGTGCTTGCGACCGAAGTGAGTCCTCACGCCTGCAAAGCAATACGAGAAGCAGATGTCGCTCGCCGGATGATGTTTGCCGCTCGTGAAGATAGTAGCTTGCCACGCGATTTTACAGCTGATTTATTGGTCTCGCATGATCGCCGCCCCTTCCCAGACTCGGCGCAAGAGATTGCCGAACTAGCGAGCAATATTAAAGATCCCAACTATCGAATCAAAGTCGCTGAACAAGGGATCTACATGTTTAACCGTGATGGTTTAATGCAAGATATTGATCCCTTTGCATTCTACCCTCAACTGGATTTAAAAGATGATACTGGTCATGCGTTTTATCTAGGAGCCGAGCTAGCAAAAGCACAAATAGCTTGGCAACTAGGCAAACGTTATACCCAAGATGAAGAGTTAACCTGGGGCTGTGCAAGCAATAAAGTTGAAGAAGATTTAACGCAGCAAAAAGCCGAAGGCACAACAATAAAGACAGGGAAGAAATGTGGCACTGCTTGAAAGTAAAATTCACGAAGTAATCGTGACGACATTATCAGTCGATGGCACAACCCATTCAGCACCGATGGGTATAACAGAAGTGAATGGTCACTTCTTAATTCGGCCTTTTAAACCTTCAACTACCTATGAAAACTTAAAACGACATCGCCAATGTACAATTAACTATACCGATGATGTTCGAGTATTTGCCGGTGCAATGACAGGCCATCGACATTGGCCTACCCTGCCTTGCCAACAAGTCCTTGGTCAATATCTGAGTCAAGCTTTAGCCCATAGTGAGTTAGAAATTGTGGGCTTTGATGATGATAGTCCTCGCGCTAGCTTTAAAGGGACAGTAGTTTACGAACAAACTCATGCGCCCTTTCGAGGTTTTAATCGTGCTCAAAGTGCAGTCATTGATGCGGCGATATTAGTGAGTCGGATGACGATGTTACCCGTTGAAAAAATTCAACAAGAAATTGCCTATTTAACTATCGCTATCGACAAAACTGCGGGGCCACGTGAATTAGAGGCATGGGGATGGCTAATGGCCAAAATAAAAGATGCAGGTATTAAACTTAATGAGTAAATGGTTAGCCAGCGTCCAATCGCTAGAAGAGGCAGAAACACTGTTACCGGTACTACCAGACATTCTAGACATGAAAAATCCATCTCAGGGCGCTTTAGGCGCATTGAGCGTGGCAATTGTGAGTGAGATTGTCACTATGATTGATGGCCGTTGTCAGACCAGCGCCACGATTGGCGATTTACCGATGCAAGCTGAGCTGATCAAGCCAGCCATGATCCAGATGGCAAGTTCCGGAGTCGATTATGTGAAAATTGGTTTATTTGCTAATGGCAACTTACAACAGTGCATCATCGACCTCGCCGACACTGTAAAAAAACTCTCCACGCCCGTTATCGCGGTCATTTTTGCCGACAGCCCACCCAATGAAGATTGTTTACCATTATTAAAAGCCAGTGGCTTTCATGGCGTGATGATTGATACCGCAATAAAAAATGGTCAACATCTTTTAGAACACTGGGATTTATTGAAGCTGGAACAATTTGTTGCCGCGGCAAAACAACATAATTTATTGTGTGGATTAGCGGGGGCATTACGGCTGGAAGATATCACAGTATTGCGTCCCTTAACTGCCGATTATTTAGGGTTTCGCAGTGCCTTATGTAGGCAACGACAACGTACTACGCGTTTACAGATAAATTTAGCGAAACAGCTACAACAAGCCATTAAAATGCAGTGATGACCTCTGAGGATCACCACTGCCTTACTGGTTTATCTTATTGACGCCTGCTCGCGCAATCGTTGACTCGCAGTCACCATGGCGGCCAACGCGGGTTTAACTTCTACCCAAGCACGTGTTTTCAAGCCGCAATCAGGGTTAACCCATAATCGTTCTGCAGGAATACGTTCTGCCGCTTTATTCATCAAGCTCACAATTTGATCTACCGACGGAATATTGGGCGAATGAATGTCATACACTCCCGGTCCAATCTCATACGGGTAGTCAAACTCGTTAAATACATCGAGCAATTCCATGTCCGAGCGTGACGTTTCAATAGTGATTACATCAGCATCCATATCTGCAATAGCCGCGATAATATCGTTAAATTCGGAATAACACATATGGGTATGAATTTGAGTTTCATCACGAACACCATTTGCACTAATTTTGAAACTACGTACCGCCCAATTTAAATAAGCCTGCCATTGTGATTGGCGCAAGGGCAAACCTTCACGTAGTGCCGCCTCATCAATTTGAATAATATTGATTCCTGCTTTTTCTAAATCGATGACTTCATCACGTATCGCGAGTGCAAGTTGCAAACACGTATCAGAACGCGGCTGATCGTCGCGAACAAATGACCAGTTGAGCATGGTCACCGGTCCTGTAAGCATACCTTTTACAGGTTTATCACTTAGTGATTGAGCATACACTGCCGTTTCAACAGTCATTGCTTTAGCACGTGCAATATCGCCATAAATGATTGGCGGTTTAACGCAACGTGAACCATACGATTGTACCCAGCCCAAGTCACTAAAGGTATAACCTTCAAGTTGCTGACCAAAATATTCAACCATGTCATTACGCTCTGCTTCACCATGTACTAATACATCTAATCCAATCGCCTCTTGCTCTGCTATGGCAAATTTTATTTGTTGTCGAATGAACGTCTGATAGCGTTCAGCATTTATTTCACCTACGCGAAATTGTTTTCTAGCTTGACGAATTTCAGGGGTTTGTGGAAACGAACCAATAGTCGTAGTAGGAAATAGAGGGAAATTAAAACGTTGCTGCTGAAGTTTCACCCTTTGCTGATATGGATTTTGACGCTGGGCAATATTTATATCCAAGCTAGCAAGGCGTGTCTGCACCGCAAGCTTATGTACACGCTGAGACTGCGTACGTGATTGAATAGCCAGTGTATTCTCCAATAACTGTTCTGCTACCTGCCCTCGCCCAGCATTTAATGCGGTAGCAATAATATTCAACTCCGCCAGTTTTTGTACCGCAAAGGCTAGCCATGATTTAATCTCTGGATCAAGTGCATCCTCAGACCCTAAATCAACGGGTACATGAAGTAATGAACAGGAAGGCGCCAACCACAGCCGATCCTTTAGGCGGGCCTGTAAAGGTTCAAGCCAATCTAGTGTCGCATTAAGATCTGTTTTCCAAATATTTCGGCCATTAATCACCCCTAGCGATAAAACCTTATGTGCAGGTAACCAGTCGACAACCTGCTTAATTTCATCATAAGCATTGATAGCATCAATATGCAGTCCGGCAACGGGCAATTCACAGGCAAGGTGTAAGTTTTCCTTTAATTCACCAAAATAACTGGTTAATAATAATTTAACCGGCGCTTTGTTGAGCAAAAAATACGTATATTTAAATGCTTGCTGCCATGTAGAATCTAATTCCGTCACTAAAATAGGTTCATCAATTTGCACCCATTCCACACCATGCTCTGCGACTTTAATGAGTAACTGTTCGTAAATCGCCACTAAATCATCAAGCAAATGAAGTTTGTCGCTATTATCTTTTGTTTTGCCCAACCATAAGTAACTGACAGGACCAAGGATCACCGGCTTGATATTTTTATGCTGTAATTTTGCTTGTTCAATTTGGGCAATTAAATTAGTCGCATGCAATTCAAATGAGCTGTTAGCATCAAACTCAGGGACGATATAATGATAATTAGTATCAAACCACTTGGTCATTTCACCAGCAGCAACATGCTGACAATGACTCGTCGCATGTGATTGACCACGGGCAACCTGAAAATAACGATCTAGTGAACTGGCACCGGCATCACTACGTGACGGCAAATTACCTACTAAGGCACTGGTATCTAATACATGATCATAAAAAGAGAAATCACCTACTGGCAAATAATCTAGATCATCTTGCAACTGCCAATGTGCTTGCCGAAGAGTTTGGCCAAGTTGTTGTAAATCATTTTCGTTGATGTTGCCGCGCCAATAAGATTCTAAGGCAAATTTAAGTTGTCTATGGCTGCCTATCCTAGGGAAACCAAGGTTATGGGTCTTAATCATCGTACTGTCCTTACATGTGCATTTAAAAAACACTATTGTAAAGCGCAAGACTCATGAGTAATAATGATGCTTTTTTAACAATCCATGAGTATTTGTAATAGATGATTGAGCGTTCTCACTTAAAAATTATCCAAGCTTTAGCTGATAACGGCACCCTGACTGCAGCGGCCAACGCTTTATTTCTAACCCAGCCCGCGCTCTCACATCAAATCCGCTATTTAGAAAAAAAACTCGAAGTATCACTCTGGCAGCGTGATGGTCGGCAATTACGTCTTACCCAAGCTGGCGAACTATTATTGCGCGTCGCCAGACAAGTATTGCCGGTGCTTGAACAAACAGAGAAAACCCTCCAGGCCTACGGTGAAGGTCGGATGGGCGTATTACGTCTCGGCGTTGAATGTCATCCCTGTTATGAATGGCTCAAAGGCATATTATCCAGTTTTTTAATCGCTATGCCGGATATGGATGTGGATATTGTCAATAAGTTTCAATTTTCTGGCTTAGAAGGTCTGCTCAATCATCATGTTGATTTGCTGGTCACACCCGATGTGGTGACCATGGCAGGCGCAGTGTATGAGCCATTATTTGACTATGAATTAGTCTTATTAGTGGCAGATTCACATCCCTTAGCAAGTAACAAGTTCATCGTTGCTGAGCAACTTTGCAATGAAAAATTACTGACTTTTCCCGTGGCCCATGAGCGACTTGATATCTTTACCCAGTTTTTATTACCCGAAGCCATTAACCCAAAAACCAAAGCGATAGAATCGCTCGATATCATGGTGCAAATGGTTGGGCTTAATCGTGGCGTAACCGTTTTGCCAGGCTGGTTAGCCGATGAATATTGTCAAAAATTACCGGTAAAAACGATACGTTTAGGGAAGAAGGGCTTAGCTAAAACCTTATTTGCCGCAATGCGAGAAAGTGACGTAGATATTTCTTATATGCAGGCTTTTGTACAATTAGGTAAGCAGCGTAAGGACGAGTATTAAGTGCGTTCATCCAGTACACGATAAAGAATTTCACGGATAGATTGCGGCTCAAAGGGCTTGTCACAAATCGCCGAAACGCCAGCTTGTTGCACATGGCCTAGTCTTGCTTCGTCAGCCTCACTCGTCACCATCAAAATCGGTACATAAGAATTACCCATTTCATTACGGACAAATTGCGTGAGCTGTTGCCCATCCATTTCAGGCATATTTAAATCGGTCACAATAAGGTCAAATTCAGCACTGCTCAAAATTTGTACTGCTTCCACACCATTATTTGCGGTGTGAATATTCTGAATACCAAGGCTATTGAGAACACGTTTAAGATGATTTCTTGCCGTTACACTGTCATCCACTAACAATACGTTTAACGCCGTAATGTCGTAGTTTTCGAGCTCAATTTCTTCTGGGTCAATATAATCTACCGTGGTTCGTAAAGCACGCCGTAAATCACCGTGATTAAATGGCTTAGGTAAGATAGCGACCACCCCCGCCTGCCTAATGGGATCCAGTGCCTTAAAACTAGTTTCACTAGATACCAGCATGAAGTTGATGTCTTGTAGCGATTCAGTAGCTCGAATAGTGCTCAGTAGATCCGTCGCCGTCATATCCGGCAGATACATCGCGCTAATAATAAGGTCGGGTACATAGTTTTGAATGAGGT
Source organism: Methylophaga sp. (assembly GCA_024636315.1). Taxonomy (GTDB): domain Bacteria; phylum Pseudomonadota; class Gammaproteobacteria; order Nitrosococcales; family Methylophagaceae. The sequence continues at coordinate 22,408 of JAGXHJ010000029.1, read as the reverse complement.
CAAGAGCTGCTTCCCCCGTTTCGACGCCATCAATCTTACTTACACCTTCCTCTATCAAATGCGTCAACAGAACCTTACGTTGCATCGCCGAGGGTTCAATTAGCAAGATAGAAAGATCAGATAAATTCATCAAAGACATGCATATTCCTAAAAATCACTATCAAAACCCAGAGCGAACCAAGCCGGCTTCAACCTTATCTCGCGTAGTTTTATTGCTTAAATATTCAATAATAGCCAAAGCGAAATCCATCGCCGTTCCAGGTCCCTTGGAGGTTAAAATATTGCCATCAATAACGATGGCATCATCACTCAAAGTAACTTCAGGCCAATCACTAGCGAGTAATGCATCAGGATAGCAAGTTATCGTTTTACCATTAAGTAAACCGGCATGGGCTAACACCAGTGGTGCGGCACAAATCGCGGCAATCGCTTTTTCAGACTGATTTAATCGCTTTAAAATCGCATGAATTCGAGGATCTTCATCAAGATGTAATGCGCCAGGCATGCCGCCAGGCAAGATCATCATATCAAGATCATCGTACATTACATCTTCAAGCGTGACATCTGCGACGATTCGCACGCCGCGACTACCTAATACTTGATGTTGATCCGTTAAACATGCCGTGAGTACAGTGAAATCAGCACGTCGAAGCAAGTCGATTAACGTTACAGCTTCTAGTTCTTCACATCCATTAGCTAATGGAATAAGTACGATTGGCATAATGAAATTCCTATGGTCTAGGGTTCAAAATATTAATTCCTTTCAGTAGGTTTAACGCTTCTGATAATGCATAGTCTTTTACAGCTAAGGGCGTTGTATCTTCATCTGCGGCCTTTTCTGTTACTGGCTTTTCAACTACTGGCTTTTCAACTACTGGCTTTTCAGTTGTAGCATTAGGATTATCAAGATGTTTGGTTAAATCCTGTTCTCGTAGCAATGCAAAGCTATTGTCATCACCATTTGAGATTTTGACCGTGGCAATTTTAATGTCGGGCACAATACCTTCAGCTTGAATAGAACGACCTGATGGTGTGAAATAACGGGCCGTAGTCATTTTGACCGCAGTATCATTTGTTAATGGCATAACTGTTTGCACAGAGCCTTTACCAAAAGTTTTGGTGCCAAGAATAACGGCACGTTTATGGTCTTGTAATGCCCCCGCTACGATTTCCGAGGCCGATGCCGAACCGCCATTCACTAACACCACTAGCGGCGCACCTTTTAAGTAATCATCAGGTTTCGCAATAAATTTTTGTGAAGAATCTTTGATGCGTCCTTCGGTATAAACAATTAAGCCTTTGGTAATAAAGGCATCTGATACTTCCACAGCAGCGTCAAGTAAACCACCTGGGTTATTACGCAAATCGAGTACAAGGCCTTTTAAATCACCGTCATTTTCAACTTTTAATGCGCTGATAGCTTCTTTTAAACTGGCACCCGTGCGAGCCGCAAAGGTACTAATTCGAATATAGCCATAGCCTGCTTCCAACGTTTTTTGTTTTACACTTTTTACTTTAATAATCGCGCGGGTCAGTTCGATTTTTATCGGCTTGTCAGCACCTTCACGAATGATGGTAAGTAACAACTTACTACCAGGTTCGCCCCGCATAATATCGACTGCATCGTTCAGTGACATACCTTTAACAGGCGTATCATCCAAGCGAATAATTAAATCGCCGGCTAACACCCCCCCTAGGGCTGCTGGCGTATCATCTATAGGTGAGACAACTTTAACAAAGCCATCTTCCATCGTAACTTCGATACCCAAGCCACCAAATTCGCCTGAGGTACCTTCACGTAATTCCTTGAAGTCTTTGAGGTCAAGATAGGTTGAATGTGGATCCAGTCCAGCCAGCATGCCGCGAATAGCATTTTGCAATAATTCTTTATCTTCTACTGGTTCAACATAATTATTTTTTATGCGACCGAATATTTCAGAAAATGCACGCAGTTCATCTAAGGGTAAGTCAGATTTGGTATCAACTTTGTCTGCAAAGACCATTTGTCCAAAAATCAAACTTGCACCGATGGTGACGCCAGCAGCTATTAACCCAAAATCACGTTTCAAAAAACTCATTTTTTTTCCTTAAATTAATGCACTTTAACTTTGTGTCCTCAACCATTTCATTGGGTTGGTTGGGCTACCTTTGTATCTAATTTCGAAATATAAACCAGCTTGTTGGCGTACATCATTTTCACCACTTTGAGCAATCAGGTCACCTGCTTGCACTTCCTCACCCACCTGCTTAAGTAGCGATTCATTATTTCCATATAACGACATATATTGATCGCCATGATCAATAATCAATAATAGGCCAAATCCTCGCAACCAATCAGCAAATACAACCCGACCAGGTGCGGCAGCAACAACATTGTCTCCTGATGAAGCCGCGATCATAATACCTTGCCATGTGAGTTTACCAAGATTTCTTGGACTACCATAGTGTGCCAGTAGTTTCCCTTTGACTGGCCAGACGAGTCCGCCAACATTTTTGGCGAAAGCTTGCTGTTTTTTGGGCTTAGAATATGCTGGACTACCCTGTTTTTTCGGTTTGGTAGTCTCCTGCTTTTTAATCTCCTGCTTTTTGGCCAGACTCAATGAACGCAATAAAGCCTGTAGCGACTGCTCTTGATCACGCAGTAATTGTAAACGAGAATCTTGGCTGGTAATTTTTTTATCTAGTACCGTCAGCGTCGCCTCACGTTGCTTGGCCTTCGTTTTAAGTGTCGCTCGTTTTGATTCTTGCTCAGCATAGAGTTGTTGCTGCTTCTTTTGAGCCGCAAACAGCATTTTTTGATCTTCCGATAAGTTTTGTAATGTTTCAGTTATTTTACTGAGCTGTTGTTGGCGAGCTTGATGGAAATAACGATAATAAACAGTACTACGAGACAACGTCGCCGGACTTTCTTGGTTCAACACGACTTTTATTACGCTCGGCTGACCATTAATGAAGGCCGCGCGTATTTGCTGATTCAGTGCTTCTAACTGTAGGCCATGCGATTTATTTTGCTCTTGCTGCTTCAAGTCTAATTGGCTTAACTCGAGCGATAGCTTATTCATTTTTTGCCCAAGTACATTGAGCTCTTTATTTAGCTCAGCAACATCCCGACTTTGTTGTTTTAATTGTTTAAACAAACTTTCTTTTGATGCTTTATTTAGGTTTACGTCATCACTTAATAATTGAATTTCTGTTTTAACCGCTTTTAACTCTTGAGCTGGCGCGATTGCTTTGTCAGCATTTGCCCACGAACAACTTGCCAGTAACGCGGCAAACAAATAAAACCTAATGAGCACCCTACTAAGCCACACTAAATCTACTTCACCTTCACCGGTTTCAGAGCAACAAGCAAATGCTTACTCATTTCCACTGGAATAGGTAAATCCATCAAATTTAGCATTGTTGGCGCAATATCAGCCAAGGTGCCATGATCAACACATTGCGCTTCACGGCCTGCATAAATCAGCGGCACCGGATTACTGGTATGAGCAGTATGAGCTTGACCCGTGCTGTCATCGCGCATCAACTCAGCATTACCATGATCAGCGGTCACTAACATCTCGCCACCCGCCTCTTTTAAGGCTGACCACACTCGGCCAAGGCAATTATCTAATGCCTCTACAGCCTTTACTGCAGCATCAAAATCACCGGTATGCCCGACCATATCAGCATTCGCGAAATTACAAATGATGACATCAAATTTATTGCTGTGAATAGCTTTAACAAGCTGTTCTGCTACTTCTGGTGCACACATGGCTGGTTGTTGATCATAGGTAGTCACATTCGGTGATGGCACTAAAATTCGCTCTTCGCCTTCAAAGGGTTTATCACGACCGCCATTAAAGAAAAACGTAACATGGGCATATTTTTCGGTTTCCGCAATCCGTAACTGTCGTAAACCTAAAGAGGAAAGATAGGCACCCAGTACGTTATTTAATTTTTCAGCCGGAAACGCTACAGGTACATCAAAGTCTTTTTTATATTCAGTGAGCGTTACAAATGAAGCCAGCTTGATTTTACGTTGACGATTAAATCCATCAAAATCAGCTTTGATAAAACTTTCCGTTAATTCCCGCGCACGATCAGAACGAAAATTCATAAAGACAATGACATCGTCATCTTCAACTAGAACAGGCTTATTACCAATTGTCGTTGCTTGCACAAACTCATCTGTTTCATCACGGTCATAGGCCATATGCAAAGCAGTACTGGCATCAGCAGCATGAAATACACCTTGTCCTTCGGTGATCAGCTCGTATGCTTTAGCAACTCGCTTCCAGCGTTGATCACGGTCAAGCGCATAAAAACGACCGATAATCGAAGCAATTTGTCCGCCACCCAATTGTTGAAATTTTTCTTCGAGGACATCAATTGAATCTTGAGCACTTTTTGGCGGCGTATCACGACCATCTAAAAAGGCATGAACATATACTTTTTTTACGCCGTGTTTAAGTGCAAGCTCGACCATTGCATGGAGGTGCTCTTCATGACTATGAACGCCACCTGCAGATAACAGTCCTAATATATGAACAGCTTTGTCATTTTTCTGCGCGAGCTCTACCGCATCGGTTAATGTACGGTTGGTGAAAAATGACCCCGTATCAATAGCGCGACTAATGCGAGTGAATTCTTGATACACCACTCGCCCCGCACCCAAATTCATATGGCCCACTTCTGAATTGCCCATTTGATTGCCAGGCAAACCCACGCCAGCACCGGAGGCGCTAATCAATGTATGCGGATAATCCTGCCATAAGCTGTCCCACACGGGCGTGTTAGCGGCAAGGATTGCATTATATTTTGGATCTTCACTATAACCCCAACCATCTAAAATAATTAGCGCGAGTGGGCGATGTGGGTGGCTCATACCGTTGTCCTTTTAACCTGAAAACTGCCGTTTAGCAGTCATCTTCTATGGAATACATGCAAATCATTGAAAATCGAGTGTATTATATGGCCTTTTGTGACTAATTGCAGTCACTCAACTACTGAGTAATATTTGTGGCTCTAGCCGAAAACTTTGATCTTATCCAACATGATAGCGATATCGAACGTGCTGCGTTTGCTTTAAAAGCAATGTCGCACCCTTTGCGTTTGAAAATTTTATGCGCAGTGGGCGAACAAGAGCTAGCAGTTCAAGATATTGTTGATTGTGTTGGCACCACACAAAGTAACGTCTCACAACATTTAGCGAAATTAAGAGATAAAGATATTCTTGCATCACGACGTGATGCAAATCGTATTTATTATCGTGTTAAAGATGAGCGTACATTAAAACTTATAGAAATGATGCGCGATGTATTTTGCTCTAGCGGGCAGTAATTAAAGGTTTAATATGGAAAATGTAGGTAGCTTTATTGTTAATCACTGGCTGTTGGTCACGCTCTTTGTAGTATTGGTAGCATTGATTTTGTCTGATGCTTTAAGTCGCAAAATATCAGGCATCAACCCACTGGGCACGGCGGAGGCAATCCAAATAGTTAATCAACGCGATGGCATCTTTTTAGATATTAGAGAAACCGCCGAGTTTAAAAAAGAACATATTGCTGAATCGATGAGTCTACCGCTATCGACACTTGAAGCAAATATTGCAAAGCTGAAAGATCCTGCACAACCGATTATTTTGGTTTGTGCCAGTGGTCAACGTGCACGCACCGCGGCTAAGCAACTTCGTAGCAAAGGATTTTCCAATATTTATGTCTTAACAGGCGGTTTAAATGCTTGGAAAGATGGAAAGCTACCATTATTCAGTTAATTAATTCACAATCATTAGGTAACTAAAACGTGGCTAAAATTGAAATATATTCCTCTATGTCTTGTCCTTTTTGTGTGATGGCCAAGCAACTCTTGGATCGAAAAGGTGTGGATTATACCGAGATTCGCGTTGATTTAGATCCAACAAAACGGCAAGAAATGATGAAAAAAAGTCGGCAACGTACTGTGCCGCAAATTTTTATAAATGACGAGTCCATCGGTGGTTACACTGATTTAGTGGCTATCAATAACTCTCAACGTCTGGATAGTTTATTAGTCCAGTCTTAAACAATAAGGTTAAGGAACCAATCATGGCTGAAGAAAACGCATCAACAGAACAACAAACTGCACGCTTTGTAATTCAAAAAATTTACACAAAAGATATCTCTTTTGAAACGCCAAACACACCAGAGATTTTTCGTGAAGAGTGGAAACCAACATTAGATTTACAGTTGGGTAATGAATATAAGCGTATTGATGAAGACAACCATGAAATCACTTTAACAGTAACTGTTACAGCAAAAGTAGGCGATAAAGTGGCATTTTTGGCTGAAGTAAAACAGTCTGGCGTATTCTCATTAACGGGTTACTCTGATCAAGAAATGGGACCATTAGTAGGAAGCTACTGCCCAAATACTTTATTCCCGTTTGCTCGTGAAGTAATTTCAGACATCGTGATTAAAGGTGGTTTCCCACAATTAGTACTTGCACCCGTTAACTTTGATGCTTTGTACATGAATCAAATTGAGCAAGCCAAACAACAAGCCGCTGCTACTGCATCAGCAACAACGCACTAATCATTTTAGGTTATAAGCCGTGTCAAAAGTTGCTAGTCAATTGTTTCCCACGTTGGTCATTGGTGCTGGTGCCTGGGGTACTGCTTTAGCAATTGCAATTGCTAGGAATGGTCATGAGGTGCTGTTGTGGGGTCGCGATACACAACAGTTAACCGCCATGCAGGCAACGCATACCAATGAACGCTATTTACCTGGATTAGCATTTCCAGATAGTTTAAAAGTGTGCGTTGATTTTGAACTGGCAATAAAATCAGCCAAACATATTTTGGTCTCGGTGCCCAGTACAGCGTTCAGCGAAATGTTGCATAAAATCAAACCGTTGATTGCAGACGGTACGCCGCTAAGTTGGGCAACTAAAGGTTTAACACCTGATACTGGTCGCTTCTTATATGACACAGCAGCAGAAATATTAGGAGAATCACATCCTTTAGCGGTTATATCAGGTCCATCTTTTGCCGCAGAAGTGGCAAAAGATTTACCGACAGCAATTACTGTCGCCTCACCTGACGCTGATTTTAATCAAGCATTAGCATCGGCGTTACATAGTCCAACTTTACGTGTATACACCTCAAATGATGTATTAGGCGTTCAAATTGGCGGCACCGTTAAGAATGTACTGGCGATTAGTGCTGGTATTTCGGATGGCTTAGGACACGGCGCTAATGCTCGCGCGGCTTTAATTACCCGTGGTATGGCAGAAATTTTACGATTAGCGGCTAGTTTAGGGGCGAGAACGGAAACCATGTTTGGTTTATCAGGTATTGGTGATCTAATCTTGACCTGTACCGATGATCAAAGTCGTAATCGCCAGCTGGGCCTTGCCATAGGTCGAGGCTTAAATGTTGAACAAGCAGTAGCTGAAGTAGGGAAAACAGTTGAGGGCATGTATGCCGCGCGAGAAGTCTTAATTCGCGCCCGACAAGCAGGCATTGAAATGCCTATTGTTGAACAGGTATGCAAAATACTGTTTGAAGGGTACGATCCGCGTGAATCAGTACAAGAATTACTTTGTAGGGAACAAAAATCTGAAACCAACCCTCCTACTGAGATATCGAATAACTAATAAGGAAAACCGTATGCGCACTATTGTTAAATTAAGCGGTATTATCGCTGTCAGCATAGCATTAACGGGCGGCTTGGCCGGCTGTGGAATGTTATCTGCGGATAAACCTGCCACCGATGCTGATATCTTAATGGGGCAAGAAGGACGCACCTTATGGGAATCAAGCCTCCAATATGTCAAAATCGTAAACCGCGACGTAGCCAGTGGCATTTCAAATGAACATCCCGCATCAATCAGTAGTGATGAACTTCGCACTGTATTAGGGGCGATGTATGTCAATGAACGTACTGGCTTTACTTCGTCTGAAAATCCATTGTTTTCTGCTAGTGAATTACAAATATTAAGCACCGCTATTTCGAGCGGATTAAGTCAAGCCGCACCCAATGAAGATGTTAATTTTGTCAGTATTGGCTCTTTCAAAGGCTTGATAGCACAAGAACGTAAAACGAACACTGGTCGAGTGTTTATGAGCGGTGGTCGTTTAAATATCATTTTTGGCCTAATTCATGAACTATACAGAGAGAAAGATCTTGCGACTGGCCAAGAGATTGATCGTCGGATTAACCCTTTAGTACCGGGAAAGCGTAAAAGCGATTCTGACCTAGCAACACGTGTTGCCTTAGATTCAGGTCAATCATTTTATCTTGATCCTGAAACAGGAAAAGAACGTAGTGATTGGTTAGTCATTGATATCGCAACTGTATTGGCAACAGCAAAAGAACGTAAAACTGGTGATGATGGCACTATTAGCCCTGAATTATTGGAAGACATTGTTCGCAATAAACAAGAAAACGGCAATTTACGTCAAGACGTCGGCAATATGAAAGAAATATTGTTTGATATGAGCGGTGAGATTGATCGATTGAAAAAAGAAATTGAAGACTTAAAAGCTAAACCTTAGTCTTTAACTTTAGATAGACTTATAAAGGGGGCTTCGGCTCCCTTTTTTGTTGCCTATTATAAATTGTAACGCCGATCGCCCAGTTCGATTCGCGGTAACAAATGATCAAGATTTTTAGTGAGTGTTAATACTTTAAATGTTTCACCCATTTCGGTGGGTAAGGTTAAGCGTTTAATTTCTGTCGCCTGTTGCAACATCAGAAATGCATCATCATGGTCGTTAAATGAGCTTAGCTCAGTAATTCCAGCGGCAAGTAAAAAATCAGCCTGTGATTGAAAGCCAGCCACATCAAGACCATTATCCACTGCAGTTTGTGCCAGTGAAGTGAAGTCAACATGTGCGGTAATATCCTGTAGTCCAGGTAAAATGAGTGGATTGTCATGGCCTTGTTGTTGGTAATAACACATCAATGTGCCATTACTACGCTGAGGATGATAATAAACCGCTTGTGGGTAGCCATAATCAATAATAAAAATGGCACCTTGCTGTAAGTTGTCTGCCAGACTAGCAAGCCATGCTTGTGCTGCCAAATTTACTTCGGTGAAATATGCCGTATCACCGATGAATGATTTAATTTCAATGCTCTTGTCGATAAGATCCGTTCGAGATAGCTCGTCATCAGACCACTGCAATTGCTCGTCATTATTGACTATATATCGCTCGTAACTAAGTCCATTAGTAAAATGTAGTCTATGTACAGGCATGGCATCACAAACTTCATTAGCTAACACTACACCATTAAAATTTGAGGGTAGGTCATCTAGCCAAACCACCTTATATTCGAGATGAGGAATAACATCATGTATTGCCTGCTGTTGTCTTTGACGTAAGTCAGCACTTGCTTCGATAATATAGTAATGATCTGGAAGACTTTGTTTAAGGTCTAATTCGCGTAAAATATCTACAGCCATTTTGCCACTGCCGGCACCAAATTCTAAAATATCAGCTTGGCCGAGTTGGCGTAATACATCGATAAGCTGATGGGCCAAGCTTCGTGAAAATAATGGCGATATTTCTGGTGCAGTAGTAAAGTCACCACCGTAGCCAATCTTATGGCTACCGGCACTGTAATAACCCAAACCTGGGGCGTAAAGACATAACTGCATATAGTCAGCAAAACTAATCTTGCCTCCTGCTTCGCTTATTTTGCGTTTAATAAGGGTCAGCAGTTGTTCACTATGTTGTTGTGCAATAGTATCTGTAACAGTTAGGCTAGTCGTTAAAGTCATGGGAGTTCACGTGTTAGAAAATGCAATCTTAGTCACTGGAGCCGGTCGTCGAATCGGTCATCATCTTGCCCTGCGCTTACATCAGGAAGGTTATACCGTACTCGCCCATTATCGTACGCATACGACAGAGATCCAAGCTTTACAGGATATAGGCATAGCCACCATTCAAGCATCTCTCAGTGATAGTCAGGCAATTTTATTGTTTGTTGAAGCATTAAAAAAACAGTGTAGTAGCTTTCGCGCTTTGATTCACAATGCTTCATCTTTTGAAGCAACCTCTGAAGACTTAACGGTGGCAGCACAACAGTATGAACAGTTTTTTAATGTACACATGATGGCGCCATTTCTAATAAACCAAGGCTTATCTGCATTATTGGTCGGTGAAGATGATAATCCTGCCGATATTATCCATATCACTGATATTAATGTAGAAAACCCAACGCCGCGCTTTGATATTTATGGCACGACAAAAGCGGGTTTACACAATATGACGTTGGCACTTGCCAAAAAATTTGCGCCCTTAATCAAAGTCAACGCCGTAGCGCCTGGTCCCGTTTTATTTACCGAACAACATTCGGTAGCGGTACGCCAACAAATGCTGGATGAAACCTTATTGGCTAAGGAAGGTGGTGCTGAACCGGTTTATCTTGCAGTGAAGAGCTTATTGGATAATCCGTTCATTACCGGCGCTAGCATCCCTGTTGATGGTGGTCGCCGTTTGTCCAAACGTTAAACCATCAACCGTAATGGTTTCACCAGCTTGTTGTGATGAGTAGTCATGGTTTGACAGATAAGCATTGATTTCTTCTAATAGGGGATAGAGAAAATATTCATCGGTAATACTACTGACCAGGCGGTTGCCATCATCTGGAAATATCGCTTTAGTCAGAATATCTAGATCGGCTGTCCTATCTTTTGTTTTTCGAGCTGGATCGCGGCGATCTCTACCCAATGTTATTTCGATATCATTACAAATCGTTTTGAGCTCAGTTTCCGCCATCTCGGTTTCAATAAACACCACAACATTAAGAAAGTCTCGCCGACTATTCATGCCAATTGGGGGGATTTTTAGCACGCGACTTAGCGAGAGCTGAGGAAGCTTGCGGAGCAATAATTGGATGATCTTGGCGATATTAGCCTGGGGTTCAATATTACTACCGATCCCCAATAAATACCCCGAATGACTTTCATTCATTTTTTGGAGCGTTCAATAACAATTTTTGCTAGATTTTGGCCATGGAGTGCAACGGGTTTACTCAGCGTTAATTTAACCTTGGGCATAGGATAGTTTGTTAACAAAAGACTACATACATCTTCAGCCAAGGTTTCAATAAGTTGATAACGGCTAGCTTCAACAAAACTGACAATACTTTGGGCAATAGCGCCGTAATCTAAGGTGTCAGCAATATCATCGCTAGCGGCCGCTTTAGTGATATCCCAATCCATCTCCAAATCAAAACCTAGCGTTTGCAATGTTTCACGTTCCCAGTCATAAATACCGATAATTGTGTCTATTTTGAGGTCGTTAAGAAAAATTTTATCCATTATGCTCTATGTCTTAAAGTGTATAGGGGTAGAAATAACTGCCAACAGCCTTATAATGCTGTAAATCATAAAGGTGCATCATATCATGCTAGAAACACTTTCTTTACCGCTGATTGTACTAGTGGCCGCATATTTAATAGGCTCATTATCCAGTGCAATCGTCTTATGCAAATTAGCCGGCCTCCCCGATCCGCGCTCTCAAGGTTCAGGAAATCCCGGTGCGACCAATGTATTACGCTTTGGTGGTAAAAAACTTGCGGCAACCGTATTAATCATTGATGTTTTTAAGGGTGTCTTGCCCGTTGTTATTGCCCGCTATCTTGATTTAGATATCACTTGGCTAGCAGCAACAGCCTTTGCGGCATTTCTTGGCCATTTATATCCGGTATTTTTTGGATTTAAAGGTGGCAAAGGTGTCGCCACGGCATTAGGTGGTTTTTTGGCTTTATCACCCGCCCTTGCAGGCATTGTATTGTTCAGTTGGCTGGTAGTATTTTTGGTGACTCGCATCTCATCACTATCAGCAATTATCGCATCAGCATTAGCGCCGGTTTACAGCTTATGGCTCATCGATAGTGTCAATGCTCGTTGGATTATTTTAGTGATGGCGCTAATGTTATTGCTTCGCCATCGTGGCAACATTCAGCGCTTGCTTGCTGGCGAAGAAAGTAAATCTAAATAAGGTAACAAGATCATTATGGCTGGCTCACTACAAGCTCAATTACTCAAAATCGGCGTCGTTGATAAACAAAAATCTAAAAAAGTTCAACATCAACAACGCAAAGATGGCAACAAAGCACGCCAAGCAGTCAAATCTGGCAAAAAAGTAGACTCGAAAACGCTAGTTGACCCACAACAGTTGGCTAAAGAAAAACACGACAAAAAAATACGTGATTTAGAACTCAATAAACAGCGTGATGCCGAACGAGCTGATAAAGCTATCGTGGCTGAAGTCCAACAGATCATTCAGCAACACACCGTGGTGATACCTAAAGAAGCCGATGTTGCCTATAATTTTACGCACCAGAAAAAGGTGAAAAAAATCTACGTTTCTAGCGAACAACAGCAACAGTTAACATTAGGGCAACTCGCTATCGCCTGCATTGGTGAACGTCATATACTCATTCCCGACAAAATAGCCGAGAAGATTGAAGTTCGTTTGCCAAGCAGTGTTATTCGCATTCGCCCAGAAATTAACGCTTCGGAAACCATCTCAAATGCCGATGATCCTTATGCAGATTATGAAATTCCTGATGATTTAATGTGGTGATACACCTTTCGCCCTTACTACGGCGAACTAAGCTCATCTAAAGGCCAACGAGGCCGTGCAGAAAAAGTCGGCACCGCTTGTTTAGTCATCGCTGATTGGCGCATCGCACCAGCAAACGCAATCATCGCACCGTTATCACTACAAAATTCTGGGCGTGGATAATAGACATGGGTATTGGGCATCGCATCAAGCCGTGTTCGCAAGGCCTTATTAGCACTAACACCGCCGGCGACCACTAAAGTGCGGCGTCCAGTTTGTTTTAAGGCGCGTTTACATTTTATGGCTAGCGTTTCTACCGCTGCAGTTTGAAAAGCCAGCGCAACATCAGCTTGATCTTGGTCAGTTTGTTCACTATCACGCCAAGTATTCATCGCAAATGTTTTCAGACCACTAAAGCTAAAGTCCAATCCTGGTCGATTAGTCATCGGGCGGGGAAAAGTATATTTATCAACAATACCTTGCTCGGCTAGTGCCGCCAAAATAGGCCCGCCAGGGTAGCTAAGACCAAGCATTTTAGCTGTTTTATCAAAGGCTTCACCTACCGCATCATCAATTGATTCACCCAATAACTCATATTGGCCAACACCCTGAACATCGATCAATAATGTATGCCCACCGGACACAAGTAACGATACAAACGGGAATGTAGGAGGATTATCTTCTAGCAGTGGCGATAACAAATGCCCTTCCATATGATTGATCGCTAAGGCCGGCACATCTAATGCCCACGCAATACTGCGACCAATCGCTGAACCTACCAATAATGCGCCAACTAGACCTGGTCCAGCGGTATACGCGACCGCGTCAATATCAGCACGCGTTAACTTAGCCTCGGCTAAGACTTCGTTAATTAGCGGTAATGTTTTGCGAATGTGATCACGTGAAGCCAATTCAGGTACCACACCACCATATTCAGCATGAAGTGCTATTTGGCTGTATAAAGCATGCGCTAATAAGCCCTTTTCGCTATCATAGAGCGCAATACCTGTTTCATCACAAGATGATTCAATGCCCAATACTCGCATAATTTTGTCCGTCTCTGCTCATCATAAAGGTCATTATTATGCCTTTTTTAAAATAAATTTGATTCAACTCTTTGCTTTCCTTTCAGAATTTCGTACAATTGCCGGTTCTTCCATCTAAATATGTTTAGGAATTATTAATGCCATCAGTACGTTTAAAAGAAAACGAACCATTTGATATCGCTCTACGTCGCTTCAAACGCGCGTGTGAAAAAGCCGGCACAGTTACAGATGCCCGTGCTCGTGAAGCTTATGAAAAACCAACAACTGTACGCAAACGCGCTGCAGCTGCTGCCGTTAAACGTCATCAAAAGAAAGTATCACGTGAAAGCGCTCGCCGCGTTCGCATGTACTAAAAAACGATTATCATGCCAGCTGAATCAAGCCCATTAAAGCTTAAGATCACCGATAACGTAAAAGACGCTATGCGCGCTAAAGAAAAAGAGCGCCTTGCGACATTACGTCAAATTACAGCGGCAATTAAGCAGTTTGAAGTTGATAACCGTAAAGATCTTGATGATGAAGGCATTATCACGATCCTGACAAAAATGTGTAAGCAACGCCGAGATTCATTAAGCCAATTTCAGGCCGCTGGACGCGATGATTTAGCTGCCATAGAAATTGCAGAACTCGCGATCATTGAAGAGTTTATGCCGACAGCAATGACTGAACAAGAAATTGCTGACGCCATACAAGCCGCTATTGCTGAATCTGGCGCTGCTAGTGCTCGTGATATGGGTGCCGTAATGAATATTTTACGTCCTCAACTTCAAGGGCGTGCCGATATGGGTGCTGTAAGTGGCCTTGTTAAGGCGGCGCTTTCTGTGTAAAGCAGATAAGCATGCTTCTAAACATATAACTTGGCCATAGACATCTGTCATGGCCGGCCAAATACCTACACAATTTATTGATGACCTATTAACTCGCGTTGATATCGTCGATGTTATTGATCCGCGTGTCCCCCTAAAAAAAGCGGGTAAAAATCTTACCGCCTGTTGTCCATTCCATAACGAAAAATCCCCCTCATTTACCGTCAGCCCTGACAAACAGTTTTATCATTGTTTTGGTTGTGGCGCCCATGGTACTGCTATAGGATTTTTGATGGAATACGACCAAATGAGCTTTCCTGAATCCATCCAGGAACTGGCTGACCTAGTCGGCATGACCGTACCAACAACACAAGCCTTATCTAACACTCCCGCCAAACAAAACCTCTATGACTTATTAGATAAAGTTAGCCAGTATTATGTTCATCAATTGCATAACCACCCGCAAAAATCTGAATTTGTAAGCTACCTCGATCGACGTGGATTATCAGCAAAAATTATTGACCAATTTAATATCGGGATAGCACCTGATGGCTGGGATAATGTACTAAAAACCTTTGGTACTTCACAACAAGCCCGTCAGCAACTCGAAGAAGCCGGCTTGTTAAGCAGTAATGATAATGGGCGAACCTACGATCGCTTTCGTAAACGCATCATGTTCCCAATACGAGATCGGCGTGGAAGAGTGATTGGTTTCGGCGGACGCGTTTTAGATGATAGCGCCCCAAAATACTTAAACTCCCCAGAAACACCGATTTTCCACAAAGGAAATGAACTTTATGGCTTATTTCAGGCACGTAAAGCTCATCGCAAGCTAGAACGTATCATCATTGTAGAAGGCTATATGGATGTCATCGCCTTGGCAGAGCATGACGTAACAAACGCCGTTGCCACATTAGGTACCGCAACGACACCCGAGCATTTACGCCAACTACTTCGTAGCACCCCAGAAGTTGTATTTTGTTTTGATGGCGATCGCGCAGGTAGAGAAGCGGCATGGCGAGCAGCAGAGAATGCATTACCAATGTTAGGTGGTAACCATCAGCTAAAATTCATGTTTTTACCGGATGGCGAAGATCCAGATAGCTTGATTCGTCAACAAGGAGCTGTTGAATTTAATAATTTAGTCGCGCAAGCACAAGATTATTCTGACTTCTTTTTTGCTTCCTTAGAAAGTAGGGTTGATATTAGCTCAATGGATGGTCGGTCGCGATTAGTAGAAATTGCCAAGCCCTATCTACGTCATATTCCAACGGGCGTATATCGTGACATGCTCGAACAGCAATTAGCCGATAGAGCGCAAACAAGCACATCAGTGCTACACAAACATTTAGAAAAACCGCCAGAAACGAGACAACGGCCACTCTATAAAAAAGGCTCATCGTCAGCAAATAATGCTATTTCGCCGGTAAGAATGGCGATTACACTGTTATTACAACATCCAAAACTTCAGCAAGACCTAGGACCTTTTGACAAAATAGCGACATTGGAGTTACCTGGAATAAAAATTTTAGTGCAAATACTTGAAACTTTGCAGCAAAATCCCCATCTTAATACTGCAGCACTATTAGAGCGATCACGCGGTACAGATTCCGCAGAACATTTACAACGCTTGGCTCAACAAATTTTACCGTTAACCGCTATAGAGTTAAAACATGAGTTAGTAGGTATTGTACAACAGTTGCAAAAACAAGCTGTTGAACAAAGAAAAGCTTATTTAGAACTTAAACATCCGAGTCAATTAACCGATGAAGAGAAGGCAGAAATACGAAACCAATACCATTAAACACAACTTTTTGCACACATAATGCTGTGCAATATTAGAGGGTTGCGTTATAATGTCCGGCTACATGTAGCAATGCATCTGACGAAAATAGAGGTCGAATGAAAGATCAACAGTCACGAATTAAAGCGCTAATCACACTTGGGAAAGAACGCGGATACCTCACTTATGGTGAGATAAACGATCATTTACCCGAAAACTTGGTTGACGCCGATCAAATCGAAGACATCATCGGCATGTTCAGTGATCTCGGTATTATGGTCCATGAAGATGGCATGGATACCGATGAGATGGAACGCCTAGCTGAATCTGCATCGAACAATGATGAAGTCTCTGCTGATGAAGCCGCCGCAGTATTATCAAGTTCAGATGGTGAATTCGGTCGCACGACTGACCCTGTACGTATGTATATGCGTGAAATGGGTTCGGTTGAATTGTTGACGCGTGAAGGCGAAATTGTCATTGCAAAACGCATTGAAGCTGGCCTTCGCGAAAGTCTATTAATGCTGACAACATATCCACCGTGCATTAAAAAGTTTCTTAGCTTATACGACGCCGTCGAAGCTGGCGAAATGCGCCTGAATGAAGTGATTAAAGGCTTTATCTTACCTGAAGACCTTAATCCTGAACCCGTCGTGGCCGGCCCTCCAGCAAAAGACAACACAGATGACGATGATGAAGACGAATCAGCCGTTGGTGTAGATCCTGAAGAAGCCAAAGAACATTTCACCGCGCTTCGTGAGGCAGTGAGCCAAGCAGAAAAAGCGACAGACAGTGAGCTTGAAACAGCAACGGCCCTAGTCACCGATCTGTTTATGGAATTCAAACTTACGCCCAAAACACTGATTCTCCTTAACAGCTTAATGCGTGACACCGTTGCTATTATTCGCAAACAAGAACGCACGATTAGCAAAATAATCGTTGAAGAAGCAAGAATGGAACGCCGTGATTTTATCGAATCATTCATGGGTAATGAAACCAACCTTGAATGGACAGATAAACATATCCGCGCCAAAAAGCACTACTCTTCAACCATCAAGAAAAACCTTGATCAAATTATCAATGCGCAAACAAAACTGGCTGAAGTATCTTTAGATCGTGGAATGAAAATTCCCGAGATCAAAGAAATCAGTCGTCAAATGACTATTTCTGAAGCAAAAGCACGTCGTGCGAAAAAAGAAATGGTTGAAGCGAATTTACGACTTGTCATCTCGATTGCGAAAAAATATACTAACCGCGGTTTACAGTTCCTCGACCTGATTCAAGAAGGCAATATCGGCTTAATGAAGGCTGTTGATAAGTTTGAATATCAACGTGGTTATAAGTTTTCTACCTACGCTACATGGTGGATACGTCAAGCAATTACACGTTCAATTGCTGATCAAGCACGTACCATTCGTATTCCAGTACATATGATCGAAACGATTAACAAACTGAATCGAATTGCACGTCAAATGTTACAAGAAATGGGTCGTGAGCCAACGCCACAAGAATTGGCAGAACGGGTAGAAATGCCGGAAGATAAAGTACGTAAAGTACTTAAAATTTCCAAAGAACCTATTTCAATGGAAACACCGATTGGTGATGATGAAGATTCACATTTAGGTGACTTTGTTGAAGACACCAACGTAATGTCTCCACAAGATTCGGCCATGATTGAAGGCCTAAGAGAAGCAACACAAGGCATACTCAGCGGCCTTACCGAGCGAGAAGCGAAAGTACTGCGGATGCGTTTTGGTATCGACATGAATACAGACCATACCTTAGAAGAAGTAGGTAAACAATTTGACGTAACACGTGAACGTATTCGTCAAATAGAAGCAAAAGCACTACGTAAACTCCGTCATCCAACGCGTTCGGATCAATTACGTAGCTTCTTAGATACCGATAACTAGAAAGTTTCGGGCCTATAGCTCAGTTGGTTAGAGCAGGGGACTCATAATCCCTTTGTCCAAGGTTCAAGTCCTTGTAGGCCCACCATATACAGCAAGGCCTCAGCATCTTTTCGGTGTTGGGGCTTTTTTGTTGGGTCAATGCGGGGTCAATGGTGAAACGAAATACAGCCCTTAATCCACCAGCAAAACCCTACCAAGTAATCAATAATTAGCAGGCATAAAAAAACCCGATACAATCGCATCAGGCTTTAAGTTTGAACAAGATAACCCCTACATGAAGCAATCCTTTCCCGTTATGTCCTCCACGCGCTCGCGTACTGCTCCGATAATGTCGCCCTATGCGCTCAGTTCTTGCTCAGCTTTCCACCTAACGTATTGATATTATTATCTTTACGTGCTCAGCCTCTGCTCAATTACTGTCCACTTATAACGCTAACCAGTTGATATACATATTCTTTATTGTCTTATATGCGTTCAGTTCATGTTCAGTTCTTTAGCTAACCGTCTGATATTGCTATATTTATCTGTTCGTTTTGCGTTCAGTTTTGGTCATTTGTTTGGTCACTTAGTTAGTTAACCATCTGATATTAATAACTTTATCTGGTCACTTTGCTTTAGGTGTTGATTTATTCAGGTCAAGCCATACGCCATCAGCACTTAGCTGTTGATTATTCATGGTGTAATAATGGCCTTTTTATAATGTAAAGAAACGCTTTTTATAAGCACCGGAAACCAATTGTCTTTAGGGTATCCGAAAACTCCTTTTTATAAGACGTAAAAACTCCATGAGTACAATGATTTATTCTGCCAGCTTCATTCGTGAGCATTGAAAGTCTTTAGTCTGTGCTGGTCGGTTGCCCTTGCCTCGTGCTTTCGCTAGGTATGACACTCGATAGATTGCCTTCTGTATGCTGTCCTCGCTATTGGTTAAGTAGAATGGTCTTTTAACGTGCCAGACTGTAAACGTACCAGCAGGATCTTCCCACGCGGCGCTAACCATCTCGCTTATCTTGCTTGAATGTCTTATCAAGCGACCATCAAGAAATAGAACATAGTGATAGTGTTGTGTTTTAGCGCGTTCCTGCTCCCGTACCCAACTAAAACCAATATCCTTAAAACCATAATGACGCTTTAACTTTTGAAACAATCGTTTATTAAATGCTGTTATCAATTTGTTGTCGTCTGTGTAGCGGTGAGTATGTAGGTCAAACCTCAATACAAATACACGCTTCCATTTTGCCTGTGCTATTTCAAACTGTTCGATTATTCTTTGCATAGTTTCCACATACAGCCCTGACTTATCTGGATTGACTTGGTAGGTTTTCGTGTTATGCAAAAAGGTGCTATCAAAAACAATCCGCTTTCTGTTCTTGGTGCGCTTTGTTTTCTTTGCTGGTGTTACCGTATCTTGTGAAGGTGTGTCTGTATTACTTTCTTCATTAGATATTATTAATAACCCGCCTTTTAGGGTCGTTTCGGAAGCAGGCAAGCAGTGGACAAAGCCTTGACCAGTAAGGCTCTGTCCATTTTCTACATGTGTCAATTCCGCTATGTCAAAACCGCGGGTGATATTTGGGGCGATTTCTCGCATATATCACGCTCTATTTTCGTCTGATATTTGCCCGCTGTTCTTGTTGGCTGTATTATCAATACTGTTCATTTGAAAGCCGTTTTCTTTATCTTGGTCGGTAGGGTTGGCGGCTTCTTTGTTTGGTAGGTATAACCCGCGTCTATTTTCAATGCGCTGGCGTTCTTCTGGTGTTATCCAATATCTACAGCATGAAGTCGGGTGGCCTTGATAACCTGATACGGTTTCATATTGTCGCTCAATGGTTACCCCTCTAAGCCGTTGTAATTGTGCGACGGTACTATGCAAGCAATGGTCGTGTAATTGTCGCTCAGCTTCAAAGCGGTTAAAGCTCCGACCTGCCATTAATGCCGCCAGCACTCTGTCTGCTTTTGTTTCTTGGATTATTGGAGTTTGATTAGTCATTGTTAAACCTCCACGCTGTTATGTGAATGTTTAGCAAGCCAAGCGTCTACGGCAACGGGATCATATCTAACAGTTCTTGATATTTTTAGGTATGGGATATTAGGTGAACCTGTACTACGTGCTTTTGCTAAAGTTCGTACAGGTATGTTTATGCGTTCTGATTCTTGCTCTGGTGTGTTTAGTCTTCTTTGTGCTGTCATGGTAATTATCCAGTGAAAGCAGGGAACTACCTGCTATGGATAAGTACTATATGCGCATGTTTTAGTTAAAAAAATTGCTCTAATCAGATAAAAATACCTTTTATGGGGTAACCATATCTTTAGGTTTGACCCTTTTTAGGTGCGCCTGTGCGTAAATGATTTGGATAAACCTCTTTAAGCCAGTTTCTGAGAGTGGCCTCCGTCACGGTTTCTTTTGCTTTTCTAAATGTTTCAATCTTCATTAGTGCTGGCATTGTGTGGCGGTCTTTTAGAATTTCTTTGTTATTTTTAAGCCAAGATTGGAATGTATTTTTCATTAAATCTTTAAGTCTATCTTTCGCTCCAGCTTCACTTTTTTGACCATAAATTATCTGATCTTCATATTCTAAAATCTGCAAATCCAGCAATGCGGGTATTGAAGATAAAAGAGCGTTGAAAGCAGAATTATGATCGGCTTGGCTGTGAAAATCGAATGCTAGCCGTAGTCCGTAAGTCGCGCTTAAAGCGGAACTAAACACTGGGCCATAGTCCGAGGCGTTCTTGTGATTAATCTCTGTACCATCACGAATGCCAAGCTTATTGGCCTTTTCATCTCTAACAGCTAAAACCCACTTGAATAGTGCTGTCAACTCATCATTCACTGTTTCAGGCTGGCCTCGGTTATCTCGCTCATATTCTTCAAGCTCTTCTTTTGTTGGACTGCTACCAAAAGTGTAACTAACATGCTCGAATAGACTGTCATGTGTATTATTTTTACCTGTTTTGTAGGTCGTTACTTTTTTCATGCGTTCGTTCCCTCGCATCGTTCAATAAAATACCAAGCCAATAGATGAACGTAATCTACTTTCGCCCCGTCGGGCTAGGCTTGGGTTAACTGGTTATGCCTTTGTTTTTCTGCTAACAATATCATTAATAAGTTGTAAAGCATCTTGCTGGCCTTCATCATCTAGTGATTTGAATATAGCCATAATCTTTCTTTCTTGTGGATCCGTTAGTAATTCAATAAAAAGCTGTTCTTTTGCTTCAGTCATGGTTAAAACTCCGTTGGTTATTTGCTCGCGTGTAATTGTATGATGTTATCTTTTTGGGTAACTCTCGCTTGTATGTAATCAGCTACTTTATTGATTGCCATTCTCAATGTTTCTTCTTCGGTCACAATATAGCCGCCTGTCACATCGTTGGTGGTAACGTGGTTCATCAATCGCTTAATCATACTCATAGGCAGGTTAACTGCTTCGGCTATCGTGGCGAAAGTTCTACGGCAATCGTGCGGGCTAAACTCTACACCGGAGGCTTGAATAACGGCTTTAATCGGTTTGATAGGCGTAGTCATAGGCTTACCAGCTTTATCACCTTCAAAAGTCCATTTACAGCCGCCTGTTAGCTCTTTTAATGCGTTAAGGTGAGGCATTAGCACGCTTGGTATGGGTAGTCGGTGGTTTGTGCCGTTTTTGGTGTCATAAAGGGTAATGCTTTGGCCCTTAATATCAACATGAGACCATTCAAGCGTTAATAGCTCAGTGCTTCTAAATCCCATGTACAAGGCCATCAATAAATAAACTTTGGCTTTCTGGTTGGGAAGGGCTTCCACTGCTTCATGCCATGCTTGCAATTGATTGCTAGGTATAACCCGATCTTTGCGGCTGTTCTTATGCCATAGGCCCGCTTTGCTTAATATGCTGGCGGGGTTTTCGTCTATCATTTCAAGGTTGCAAGCATGGTTAAGTGTAAGGCGTAGAACTCTCATGGTCGTATTTGCTGTGGTCTTGCCTGTTTGGGTTAGCTTCTTATGACGTTTAATAATCATATCTTTGCTGATACTGCTAATCGGCTTGTTTAGCCAATCACTAAAACCTAGCTTTAATTTATAACGGTAGTTTTTAACTGTGTAGGGCTTCAAGTCCTTGTCTGAAATATAGCGTTCAAGCATAGCCCCTAGTTTTGTTTGTTCGTCTTTCTCTTTTCGTTTAGCTGTTGTGGGGTTAATCCCTGACCGATCCCCACGAAATTTAGAAAGTTAAACATTAAGTGGCTCCCGCATCAACTGCTGGATTTTCAAATAAGCCGCCTGCCAGTCGCATCGCCTTAGCTTCAAACTTCGATCTTTAAACGCCCTTAACCCAATAAAT
>JAGXHJ010000028.1 GCA_024636315.1 Methylophaga sp. | reverse complement strand
TTCGACGCACTACATGGAACGATGCGATAGCGAGTAAGTAGTGCAAGCCCCCAGTAGGAGTCGGTAATTACAGTAGCTTTCGTAGCGCAGCGAAGAATAGTGCAGTAATTACATCCTCACTCCGTCAGTCGTTTGAGAGCCTAAGCGTTAGCGAGGTGACGAGGACGTCTGGGGCTAATGGTCGTCGCCGAACGGAGTGGAATTAAGCCATGGATGGATTAATTCTTTCACGAGTACGGCGACACGCTGGTACGGCATTGAAAAAATACTACTGGTTACTTATGCAACACTACTTAGATATAAAAAAATAGGCCGAATAGTTATCCGGCCTATTTGTGAATTTCTTCTAAACTAATATCTATATAGTTAAATCCTGCAAAGAAATTAAAGCTTATTGGCCACTACCAGTTGAAGTTAACACCCGCATAGACGCTACGACCTAAGCCAGGTAAACGTTCGCCCTGAGCAATGTCTGGGTTATCACTAATGCGGTTATAACCCCCTAAATGATTCTGATAATCACGATCAAATAGGTTGTTGATGCCCGCAGAGAGTGTCAGCGCTTTAGTTGCTTGATAATTGCCCATCAGATTAAATAATGCGTAACCGCTGGTCTTTTGTTCATTGTTTTCAGCTGATACTTTGTTTTGTGCTGCTACTGTTTCGGCTTCAACGCCAACGCGCCACGTTGTTTGAACATAACTCAACATTGTGCGGGCCGTCAGCGGTGCAATACGATATAGATTATCGCTAGTATCACGGCGTTCACCACGGACATAACTCACTGTACCGTCTAATTGCCAAGTATTAGTCATCGCTACAAACCAATTAGCATCGATCCCATAGAGTTTGGCATCAACATTGTTGAATTGTAATATCGTGCGATCTACCGCGGATGTCGCCATCATATGATTGATGGCATTAACCGTTGCATTGGCATTGTATAAGGTGCCTTGAATATAATTATTCACATGATGGTAGAAAATATGAGGTGAAAAGGCTGCTTTTTGCGTGTGCCAATCAAAACCTAATTCGCCTTGATAGGCTGTTTCTTTATCTAAATTGACATTACCCATGTAGTTATTGCCATCAGCTAAGCCTGAAGTTGATTCCATCGGTAGCCACAAATAACGTTCTTGGTAGCTGGGCGCACGTTCTTTACGAGCCAAACCAAAATTAAGATCTAAATCTTCGTCAATTTTATGAGTGAATGTAGCGGTCAAATCAACGAGGTTTTCGTCTTGACTACGATCTGAGTTATTAAATTCTGTTTGTAATATGTTGACGTTAGATTGCATCATCGCCATCATTCCGCCCATATTCATCGGGTTCATATTACTATTTACGCGTCCTGCATCCATCTGAATTAAGCTATAGCGAGCACCTAGTTCAGTGTTCCAGCTTTCATTTAGCTGGTTATTCCATTGTGCAAAGACACTGTAACGATCTCGTTCAACATCGTTATAATTGTCGATAAAAAAAGCGGTCGTGTCTGGGTTGTAGATGGTGGCATTGTGTTCTGCTTGATCGCCATCAAAGCCGACTTTCCAGTCACTTTGAGCATAGTCAATATGATAGCCTTGCGATTGCACGTCACTATCAGCGTTCCGCTTCATCGCCGCACTACCCATATTAACCATGACAGGGTTTGTCCGTAGCACATAATTACTCATTAAATGCTCAGCATCTTGATAGTTCAATCGAGCATTGATTTTGCCACCATTATTAAGCTCTTTGCTGAACTTGGCTTTGTAGTTTTCACCTTTGGCATACATGATATCCATAGGTAAGGCCGCGGTTCCTGTTTTACCCGTATCGTGATGTTCGATATCTAACTCTAGTTCGTGACCGAGTTTTTGAAAGCCATAGGTGATGCCAATAGTATCGCGCTCTTGTCTGCTTGGCCTTATAGTACCGCTACCAAAACCTAAGTCATTACCGCGATCGACACTGCCAGCGACTTGAAAACGATGAGTGTCATTGGCAACGCTGGCTAATAAACCTGCATAGCGAGTATTTCTATTTTCTGCATAACCAGCGGCAGTATTACCATGAAATTCTGCTTCATCGCCAGCACCAAATTCCGCTTTTTTAGAATTAGCGATAATGGTGCCACCGATGGTTTCGATTCCTGAACTAACAGGGGCGATACCACGGTATAAAGCGACATCAGCAACACGAGATGACGGTAGATAACTTAAAGGTGAGTCCATGCGGTTTGGACCGGCTTGACTGATGCGCACACCATCAATTAATACGTTGACGCGATCACCAAATAAGCCCCGATATTGAACAGCACTGGTTAATGGCCCGTTACTATTAATATTGGCACCAGGTAGACGTTTAATCATATCACCGGTATCCGGAGTGGAAAGAGTAATTGCTGGCAGTGCATAGGGCGTTTCTTCACCCGCAGAACCTTCTACCGACATCGAAGGTAGGCGAAGTTGTTCTGCCGCATAGGCTGAATGATTGAATGTAGCAAGTAGTACCAAGGAGATGGGTAATAATTTAAAATACGACATGATTTAAGTTCCATAAAATAACCTCACCATTTTACGGGTCACTACAAGGTAATAAATGTGTTTTATCAGTAATATGTGTGTGAAATGACGCAATATTATTTTTTTATGACATGTTAATCTGCCCTATATTTATTAATTTGATCAAGGTTGTAATTGATGGAAGCCATTACCAGTTCATATGTTGCTGCTTTCTTATTAGGGTTATTTAGCACCGTGCATTGTATTGCCATGTGTGGTTCGATAATTGGTGCTTTGACTTTAAGCTTGCCTAAAGAAGTGCGTGAAAATCAGTCAAAAATGTTTCCCTATGTACTAAATTACAATTTAGGTCGATTGTTTAGTTATGGCACCGCTGGGGCGATTGTTGGTTTATTGAGTTCGCCGTTAGTCGAATTTAATGGCCATGCAGTATTACGCTATGTGTCGCTGGTGGTGATGATTGCTATGGGTTTGTATTTGGCGGGATGGTTTCCTAAATTTGCTCGGATGGAACGTATGGGCGCACCTATCTGGCGTTGGTTACAACCGATAGGCCAAAAATTATTACCAGTAAAAACACGCACACAAGCGCTGTTTTTAGGTGTTATTTGGGGCTGGTTACCCTGCGGTTTGGTCTATGCGGCGTTGGCTGTGGCGGCAACGGTTGGCGATCCGGTCAAAGCATCATTTGTTATGCTGGCATTTGGTGCAGGCACATTGCCTGCTGTCATGGGTGCCGGTTTGTTTACCGGCATGCTGGCGGCAATGGCGAAAGTAAAACACTTAAGACAAATAGCGGGTTTGTTAATTATCGCGATGGCATTGGTCACGACATTTTGGCCAATGAATATGGAGCATGTTGTGCAAAATGGCGAGCAAGTCGACCATAGTGCAGATTTACTTCATTCAATGTAAGGCGGCAGTGTTATGAAGAATATTTTAGGTCAATCGCCACAAATTACACACTTACTCCGTACCTTACCGATGATTGCCGCCAGTGAAGCGAGTGTTTTAATTTATGGTGAAACGGGTACAGGCAAAGAATTACTGGCTAAGGCCTTACATGCTGAAAGTCGGCGAGGTGACAAAAGATTAGTCACGATAAATTGTGCCGCTTTACCTTTAGAAGGTATAGAAGCCGATTTATTTGGCCGTGCCAATACCTCAGGAGAAATTGAATATCGTGGTCGTTTGCTGGCGGCAGAAGGTAGCACGGTGTTTTTTGACGAGGTTGATGCTTTACCCTTATCTGTTCAAGCAAAAGTATTACGCTTTTTAGAAGCAGGTGAATGCCAGCTACAAGGCAGTCATAAGTTACATGTTGCCGATGTGCGAATCCTAGCGGCAACCAGTGCCGACTTACAGCAAGAAGTCGCCGCTGGTCATTTTCGAGCTGATTTATTTTATCGTCTGCAAGTGGTGCCAATCACCATGCCATCATTACGAGAATGCAGTGATGATATTAGCCTGTTATTACGTCACTATAGTAGACAGTTTGCTGGTGATAATGCTGTGGTGCGTTATTCAAAAACCATTGAACGTTGCTTGCTGACTTATGCATGGCCAGGCAATGTTCGCGAGTTGAAAAATTTCTGCCAGCGTATGGCCTTACTTTATCCCGGCAAGGGGTTAGTGGAAGAAGATTTGCCACCGGAAATGTTGCCACAAGTAGCGGCAAATAATCATGCCTTTACTTTGCCGCCAACAGGTATTGATTTGGCACAGGTTGAATTGGATTTAATTGAACAAGCCTTGGATCTAGCCGCCGGTAATCGCTCGCGTGCAGCAAGATTATTAGGCATAAGTCGTGACACTTTACTCTACCGAATGCAGAAATATTCCTTGTAATAAGCCATAATAGGCGTACTCATTTATTGCTAAGGTAAGTCATGAAACAGTATCTCGATTTGTGCCAACGAATTATCGATGACGGTCATTGGATTGAAAATAAACGCACAGGTAAACGTTGCCTAACCGTTATTAATGCCGATCTGAATTACGATGTTGCGAACAATCAATTCCCCTTAATTACCACTCGTAAAAGCTACTGGAAATCAGCAATTGCAGAGATTTTGGGTTACATTCGCGGTTATGATAATGCGGCAGATTTTCGTGCCTTAGGTACAAAAACATGGGATGCCAATTCTAATGATAATGAACAATGGCTAAATAGTCCTTTCCGCAAAGGCCGCGATGATATGGGGCGAGTTTATGGCGTTCAAGGGCGATCTTGGGCCAAGCAAGATGGCAGTCATTTAGATCAACTTCGTAAGCTGGTAGATAACTTGTCTCAAGGCATTGATGACCGTGGTGAAATATTATCGTTCTACAATCCCGGTGAGTTTGAAATGGGCTGTTTACGCCCTTGTATGCATACCCACACCTTTTCATTACTGGGTGATACGCTTTATTTAACCTCGTACCAGCGTTCTTGTGATGTACCACTGGGGCTTAATTTTAATCAAGTACAAGTATTTACCTTACTTAAAATTATGGCGCAAATTACCGGTAACAAAGCTGGCATGGCTTACCATAAAATCGTGAATGCCCACATTTATGAAGATCAGCTGGCCTTAATGCGTGATGTCCAGCTCAAACGCGAACCTTTACCTTCACCACAATTAACAATAAATCCTGAGATTAAAACGCTAGAAGATCTTGAAACATGGGTGACCATGGATGATTTTGAAGTGACAGGTTACGAATGTCATGACGCGATAAAATATCCATTTTCAGTTTAAATTTTAAGGTTGTTGCTCTAAAAATAAACTGAATTCGAGATAATAAAGTAACGGTAAATGTTATTGTGTCATTCTTCATAGTTCACTCGACGCACTACATGGAACGATGCGATAGCGAGTAAGTAGTGCAAGCCCTCCGTAGGGGCTGGTAATAACAGCAGCTTTCGTAGCATAGCGAAGAATAGTGCAGTTATTACATACTCGCCCCGTCAGTCGTTTGAGAGCCAAAGCGTTAGCGAGGCGACGAGGACGTCGGAGGCAAATGGTCGTCAACGCACGGAGTGGAATTAAGCCATGGAGGGATTAATTCTTTCACGAGTACGGTGACTCGCTGGATATAGTTAAGCAGTTAAGGAATAAGACATAAGGAGAAGTAGATGAGTAAATCAATAAAACCTTTGTATATAGTTTGGAATGACTCTTTCGTTCAAAATGTTCCCATTGTTGATGAGCAACATCGAGGGGTATTGGCGACACTGAATTCCTTGCATTATTTTTTGCAAAATGGCCTGCCATTTGAGGTATTAAAGCCAACCGTCGATATGCTCGCTAAATATGTGATGTTCCATCTCAAAACAGAAGAGCAAATTTTACGAGAACAGGAATATTTTGGCATTGATGCTTATAGCCAAGGTGCCAAGGAATTTGGCGAGTCACTTAAAAAAGCGTATGAAGAAGCTCGCAATAATAATGAGCCTGAATTATTTTTATTTTTTATAAAACAATGGTGGCAGTCACATTTAATTTTACATGAAGATATGACGCCATATTTGACTGAGTTTTCTGGTGATTATTGTAAATTAGACTTTCACAAACCTAAACAAGACTGACATTGACCATACAAGCCTTGAATATCATGATGGGCTGAAGTATTCATTTTGATGTAAGTTTTTAGCTTTAAAATAGTATTTATTTTCTCAAGGAGATACACCATGACTCAGCAACTCACTGCTTATCCCGTATGGGATCGTACTGTTCGCATTTTTCATTGGATTAATGTGCTTTGCGTATTAGGCTTGATTGCCGTTGGCGTGGCGATATTGAATAGTAAAGCATTAGGGGTGACGGATGATGGCAAGCTGTTATTAAAAACAATTCATGTTTATATTGGTTATGTGTTTGCCGCCAATTTAACGTGGCGAATTGTCTGGGGATTTATCGGTAATCGCTATTCACGTTGGAAGTCGATATTACCGTTTAATGCTGAACATCGCGCTCAATTGACCGCGATGAAAAAGGGTGCAAAAACAGGTAAGCCGATTGGTTTTTTGGGTCACAGTCCAATTGCACGATTAATGGTTGGCTTATTGTTTGTATTAATGTCAGCGCAGGCAATTACAGGCTTGGTGTTAGCGGGCACTGATGTTTATATGTTGCCGTTCGGTAATATCGTCAAAGAATCTATTGCGATTGACGCCACAACAGTAGACATCATTAAACCGTATTCAAAGGAAGGCATCGATGACGCGGCATATAAAGAAATGCGCGATGTTAGAAAACCGTTTATCACCGTTCATTATTATACGTTCTGGGTTTTATTAGCCGCGATTTTATTGCATTTACTTGGGGTGGTTGTCAGCGAGTTGCGTGAGCGAAACAGCTTAGTATCAGCGATGTTTACGGGTAAAAAAGTCTTTGTTGACAAGCCATTTGATGCCGAGTGATAGCTACCTAGAAGTTGAGTTAAAGAGGCGCTTCAATGCCTCTAGTAAACAAGCGTAGGTTTTTATACGATTAAACAATAGAAGATTATGGTGCCGACTACTTTCGCCATAATCTTCTTATGATGCCGAATTATTAAGCGAGGGTTTTTAGTTGCTCAATACAAGTGGGGCTGTTTAATAAAGCCATGGTTTCATTTGCTTCTAGCATCGCTTCCAAATGTTCCATGTTACGAGCATTTTTCACTTTCCATTCTGCGGTAACAGTTGGAGCATGAAATACCACCGATCCCTTTGGAGTATTGGGCAATTGAGCTAAATGCCACTTACATAATTTCGGATTGGCCAGCAGTCTGGGCAAGGGTGATGCTTCGTGACGCTGAGGTAGGCTCTGCATGTTTTTCTGTAACTGAGTCAAAATCGGTGCCGCTCGTTTCTCATGTGGTGCTCGTAATAGGCCCAGCATGGGCACAATACGCATTCTTCTAATTCCACCACTGAGCCATGATAAGGGAATAGATAGCATCAACCCTGCGGTAACCGGAAGTAACCAGAAAAATAACTCTTTGCTAAGCATTAGTGCAATGGTGGCAACAATAATACCGAATAGGGTATGGCCGAAATGTGTTCTGGCTACGACGGCCCATTTTAGTGCGCCATCATCGCGTGATTGTGGCATCCACCCACTGTCCTTTCCGCGCAAGATAGCCATAACCACACCGAACTGCGACACCATCAGTATTGGCGCATATAACGCGGACATAAATATCTCTAATAAGGTGCTTAATGTCAGTAGAATAGGGCCTCCGAAGCGAAAGCAGCGGGGAATATTAATCATTGCTGCAAACCAACCAAAGACTTTGGGCGCAGCGATTAAACTCATCGAAATATAGAATAAGTTCAACGCGCGTTCGGCATCAAATACTGGCCATATTGGGAATAAAGAGAGGTCTGAAAAATATTCAGGTCGTACGACGGCTGCCTGTATTGCTATCGCCAGACCCACGATAATCAGAGACAGCCAGAACACAGCGCTCAAATAAGACATCAAGCCAGAAAAGATGTGCAAACGCGTCGGTAGCACAAAGCCTTGGGCAAACATAAATGGCGTATGCTGTAGATTGCCTTGACACCATCTGCGGTCGCGAATTAATACGTCAATTAATGATGGTGGTGCTTCTTCGAAAGATGAATCGATATCAGTATCAAAACGTACACCCCAACCAGCACGGCGTAATAAGGCTGCTTCGATAAAATCATGACTTAGTACATTACCGCCAAAGGGGGCTTTGCCAGCCAAAATTGGCAAGCTAGATGATTCAGCAAACGCTTTCGTTCGAATAATGGCGTTATGACCCCAGAAATTGGAAGACATCCCATGCCAGGCCGATAGACCTTCAGCATAAATCGGACCGAAACAGTGATTTGCGAATTGTTGTAAGCGGCCATATAACGTTTCGCCACGGACAATCGTTGGTAATGTTTGGATTAACCCCACACTAGGTGCTCCAGCCAACCTGCGAGACAATGTAATGAAGCAGTCGGCACTCATAATACTGTCTGCATCCAGCACAATCATCGCTTCATAAGCGCCCCCCCAGCGTTGCACCCACTCGGCAATATTGCCTGCTTTACGTTCATTGTTATTCTGACGGCGCCGGTAATAAGTCGGACAATCTGTTTTATCGTCATTGATCAGATCAAAAAAGGCTTCTTCTTCTCTTATCCAAGCATCGGCACGATTAGTATCACTCAGAATAAAAAAGGCATATTTAGCGGGTGCCTTGTTGAGCAAGTCATTACGCATCGCTTCAATCGCCGCTTTGATTCGATAAGGTTCTTCATTGTAAATAGGCAACAAAATAGCGGTTGTAAATGTAAAATCTGCCTCTTTATGCTTAAGAAAACGTGGTTTTAAGCAGATCAAGAATCCGAGTACTGCTTGAGAGAAGGAAAATGCTATCCAGAAAAAGTTAATACTGAACAACACTAAAAATAGCCACTGAAGATTGGTGACTGTGTTGGTGCTCAATACCCCATACATTTCTGTCACGCCGTAAGTTGATAACCCTACGGTAATAACCATTACAAATAAACGTGAGAATGCGGTATGAATAGCATATAACCAGTTACGAGATTCTTTACGAAGAGGAATGCCTTGTTCTTGCACCTGATGCCGAGGCATTGATAAGGGTGATGACTTTGGCAATGTGTGATGTGTCGAGGTGGTGTTGTTTTCTGTCATATAACGTCCTTATTTGTGTCGACTTATTGTGACCAGTCTTCACTGATCCAGCGGTAAAGCCAGGTAGCTGCAAGTGGTTTGTCATTACGTATTAACTGAACGCGTAATTCTGCCACATCAGCATTTTGTGGATCAAAAGTGACAAATACTCGCGCGCCGTTTACTTCAGGATTAGCCTCAATATGTGATTCGATGATATGACCTTGATCGATGCTCGCATCGACCTTAATGTCTTTTATATCATCGGAACTGAGATTACGGTAATCGATGACCACTTCATTATTATTTTGGTCATCAAATAATTTTTGTCCGCCTGCGCTACGTACAATATGAACTCCATTCTCGACGAGTTTAATATCATCAGGCCAAGTCAATTGGTAAGAAAATAAGTAGGGCTGACCTTGTTTAAGTCCATTTTCTGGTTGCCAATAGGCGACGATATTGTCATTGGCCTCTGAATTAGATGGAATTTCTACGAGTTGTATCTGACCCTTGCCCCAATCATTTAGTGGCTCAACCCATGCCGATGGGCGGGTATGATATTTGGCCTCGAGATCTTGGTAATAGTCAAAATTACGATGGCGTTGGATTAATCCAAATCCTTTCGGGTTTTCATCTGTAAATGCACTGACCTGAAGTGAGTGTGGGTTGGCGAGTGGGCGCCAGACTCGTTCACCATTGCCTTGAACGATGGCAAGCGCCTCAGAATCATGAACCGCGGGGCGATAGTCACGTTTATAAGCGGTGTCTAAAGGACCGTGCATGAACATTGATGTAAGGGGTGCCAATCCGACATGATCGAGGTCTTGACGTGGGAAGAGAACGGCAGTGACATCGATTCGGGTAGGAGAGCCTGGATAGATACCAAAGCGATAGGCTCCTGTGACACTTTCACTATCCAGTAAAGCGTGAACCACAATGGCTTTTTGATGATTTGATGGGCGCTCAATCCAAAAACGTTTGAACAAAGGATATTCTTCGCCTTCGGGTTTAGCGACATTGATCGCGAGACCGCGAGACGATAAGCCATAATTTTGACCTTTGGAAACCGCACGAAAATAACTGGCACCCTGAAATACGACAAACTCATCTTTGTAGTCAGATTGGTTAATCGGATAATGCAATCGCATACCCGCATATTTACCGACTTCAACGAGTAACTTCGCGATCGTTGGATCGGGAGCGATAAATGATGAATCGGAAACCTTGATGGGATAGGATTTGCCGCTTTCTATCACGTTGATATCGACCAACTCCTTAAATAGCGATCCTGGTGCAAACAATTGGACTGAAAACTGAGTTGGTGATTGGCCCCAAATGGCAGCATCTTGCCGATAATTTATCTGCCGGTAGGCTGAATAATCAAGATCTGTTAGTGCTTCTGGCGCCTTTTTTGATTCCTGATATGGTTTTGATGCCAGTTCTTGAGCCAGCTCACGCACTGTATTTTGGTTGAAAGCCTGTCCTTGCGATGCGATATCGTCGAGCGTGGCAGATTCAGCAAAAGCATTGGCATTGAAAAGCAACAGTGTAATGGCAAGCATTCCGTTTTTTAAGCGTGCGAACTGATGTAAAGATAAATTAAAAGCGAAAGTACGCAAGATAAACATCCTCTGTTTGAAAAGCCTAATGATGGTGAAAATAGAGTGAGAAAAAGAAAAAAGGTGCTGTGGTTGCTGAGAATAATCGATGAATAGCTTGTTACTTTAAAGCTATCGATGGGCAGGTTTATACTCTGGCAAGTCTATACTAAGGTTGCACCCGACCACAAGAAGCCAACAGACCGGGATGACTGACTTAAAAATAAAACCTCAATCTAATTAATATTGAGAGCAAAGAACGGTTTTCCGTCCCTAATTATAATTAAAATAATCTATCCATTGATGGGTGTCGGTTGGTTAGTCGGTTGCTATTAAGGCTGGAGTTTGTCAGGCTTAAAAGAAAAGGATCATCTATGACCAACCCACAACGAGCATTATCGGGCACTGTATTACTACCGGTGTTTGTCCCCGCCGTGCTCATTACTCTACTGTTGATTCTTGGTACTCTGAGTAACCCAGAACTTGCAGGCGAAGTATTTAAAAATGCACTGGCGTGGGTTACTGCAACCTTCGGCTGGTTCTACATGCTAGCTACAGCAATTTTTCTTATCTTTATCGTCTATGTTGGATTCAGTCGCTGGGGCAATATACGTTTAGGCTCAGACCATGGTGAGCCTCAGTATAGTTTTCCGGTGTGGTTTGCGATGCTGTTTTCCGCAGGTTATGGGATTGCCTTATTATTTTTTGGTGTTTCCGAACCTGTACTGCATTTCTCGCAACCGCCTAATGCAACGGCAGAAACCGTCAATGCTGCGCGTGAAGCAATGCAAATTGCCTATTTCCACTGGGGTCTACATATCTGGGGGATCTACGGCTTGATGGGTTTAGTATTAGCCTACTTTGCTTTTCGTCATGGATTACCTTTATCCGTGCGTTCAGCGCTGTACCCACTTATCGGCGATCGGATTTATGGTCCTATTGGTCATATCGTTGATGTATTTGCGATTTTAGGCACATTATTTGGTTTGGCAACCACATTAGGCTTATCGGTAACGCAGATCAATGCAGGTCTTCATTACCTCTGGGAAGACATACCGATTAATACTACCGTGCAAGTTAGTGCGATTGCTTTGATAACGTTAGCCGCCATTGCTTCTGTTGTTGCAGGCATGGAGAAAGGTATTAAAAATCTATCTATCTTGAATATGCTGTTGGCCATATTTTTAATGGCAGTGGTTTTTGTTGTTGGGCCTAGTATTCATATCCTTGATGCCTTTGTACAAAACACCGGTGCTTATCTCGGCAATATCGTTGAGCGTACTTTTAATTTACAGGCCTATACTCATAGCGATTGGATCGGCAATTGGACCTTATTTATTTTTGCTTGGACGATTTCTTGGTCACCCTTCGTAGGGTTATTTATCGCTAAAATTAGCCGTGGACGTACTATTCGCCAATTTGTATTTGGCGTGCTGGCTGTTCCCACCCTATTTACCTTCTTGTGGTTTGCCATCTTCGGCGATACTGCCCTGCACCTGATCATGGATGAAGGTAAACAAGTGTTGATCAGTGAGGTTCAAGCTAACCACGCTGTCGCTTTATTTGAGTTTTATGACTTATTGCCGGGGTCTATTTTCCTATCCGTTATTACCGTGTTTTTAATTATTACTTTCTTCGTGACGTCATCGGATTCTGGTTCGCTAGTGGTGGATTCCATCGCATCAGGTGGCGCACTTGAAACCCCCATTTGGCAACGCGTTTTTTGGGCATCGTTGGAAGGGGTCATTGCCGCAACCTTATTATTGGCAGGTGGTTTAAGCGCGCTTCAAACCATGAGTATTTTGGCTGCCCTGCCATTTGCCATTATCATGCTGCTTGCGGCGTTTGGGTTGTGGCGAGCATTAGTGATTGAAGGGCATCGCGGTGCGACCTTAGATGTTGTCGTAGCAAACTCCGCACGCGGATTTAACCATCAGGGAAGTTGGCGCAAGCGGCTAGGTAATTTATTTAAATTTCCAGAACAGCCTAAGGTTAAGCAGTTTATTGAAGAGGTCGTGATACCTTCGATGAACGATGTACAAAAAGAGTTAGTCGTACATGGCTGGAAAGCCGACATCACCACTGAAGAAGATAGTGTAACTTTTCAACTAGAACATAATGAAACAGTCGACTTTTATTATCAAGTGCTGGCGACTGAACATGTTGTTCCAGACGCGCATAGTGGGGACTCAACAGAAACCCGTCACTGGCAAGCCGATGTATATTTACGTAGTGGCTCGTTGGGTTATGACCTGTACGGCTGTAGCCGCGAAGAAGTTATACGCGACTTAATTGACCAGTTAGAACAGTACTTTAATTTTATGGATCTCGCGCCGAGGCAACTTCCTTGGAATACCGTGTCTTAAAGAACGAGTGTTTTCTAAATTAATTAAGCGAACATTAGGTTTTAATTTAGGGACTAACATACATTAATACCACTTTCAGGAAAATACGATTTTCCAATAAGTGCTTTATACCCCAGCGTTTTACCTGCAGCCCCTAATATCATTGATTCGATTCGTTCTAATGTATGACGTTTCACATTGC
>JAGXHJ010000027.1 GCA_024636315.1 Methylophaga sp. | reverse complement strand
TCATCGACATCACAGAATACTTCAGTTAACTTGTTCATAAGCCTGTTTTCCTTTGGTCAAAATCTTTGTGGTAAAAGATCTGATCGGTAAACAGGCTTTTTAGTTCCCTTGGTTCTTAAACCGAGTTGAGGTTAAATAAAAAACCTATTGACCAAACAATAAATATTCTCTATATTTTCTTCTTAGTATGTTCTCATTAATCTGCGAGGCAAGAAGATGTTAACTGACCGTCAACAAGACACTTACGATTTTATTGTTCATTATTTTGAAGAGCATCAACGTGCCCCCTTATTATCCGAAGTCGCTCATGGCATTGGTTTATCTTCTCAGGGCTCGGTTCATAACTACATTCAAGCACTGGTTAATGAAGGTTTGATTGAACGTATTGTAGGCAGGTCTCGCGGCTTACGTTTAGTCGAACAACATAATGAGTCGGAAAGGCTGTCTGTCATTTTACCTTTATTAGGTAAGGTCGCCGCTGGGCGATTAATCGAAGCGGTACCTGATGAATCTGAAATAGATTTAGGTGAGATGTTTAGTGGTAGTGGTCGCTTTGTATTGAAAGTAAATGGTGATTCGATGATAGATAAAGCCATCATGTCAGGTGATTATGTTGTTCTTCAGGAGCAACGTACTGCGAATCATGGTGATATTGTGTTGGCGCTTGTTGATTTTCATGATGCGACTTTAAAAACATTGCTTATCAATAACGATGGAACAGTCACATTACAACCTGCCAATGCTGATTATGAGCCGGTTACACTGCCTGCCGAACGGGTAATGATCCAAGGTGTGGTGGTTGGCCAACTCCGTACTTATTCCTAATGCTTTTTAACATTTCTTAACGCGAGTGGAACGGGCATCACAACCATGGCAAAGGTGCATCATCCTCATCGATATGAACTGTTTCTTTGCTCAAATAGAACAACAAGATAATCCTTTTTGGCGTAATCGACCTATAGCCGTAACTAACGGCGGGCAAGGTACGACTATTATTACCTCGAGTTATGAAGCTAGAAGCTATGGCATCAAAACAGGGATGCGTCTTAAAGAAGCACGGCAACTCTGCCCTGAACTCATCCAAGCAGCCTCACGTCCACATCGTTATGCAGAAATATCGACCAACATTATGGCGGCGTTGGAAAGTATTACCCCTGATTTAGAAGTTTATTCGGTTGATGAAGCCTTTCTAGATGTGACGCATTGCCAAAGTCTATTAGGCACACCTTTTGAGATCGGGCAGTTAGTCAAACAGACGGTTAGTAAGGTATCAGGTTTAACGTGCAGTGTTGGTATTAGCGGTGATAAAACCACGGCGAAATATGCGGCTAAACTTAATAAACCTGATGGACTTACGATCATTGAACCGTGGCAATCTGAAGCTACCTTGGCACCATTACATGTTACCGAGCTAAGCGGCATTAACAAGGGTACAGCAGGTTTCTTAGCTCAATATGGTGTGACACACTGTGGTGATATGAAACATATTCCCATCAGTATTCCAGCCAAACGCTTTGGAAACTTAGGCCGACGACTATGGCTGATGGCACAAGGTAAAGATCCAGATGTTGTACAAAGCAATGTACAAGCCCCTAAAACAATTGGTCACGGTAAAGTCATGCCACCACAAACAAAAGACCTAACGACAATCTTGACCTACTTCCAACATATGAGTGAAAAGGTAGCGGCAAGGCTCAGAAAACATCATTTTAAAGCCAGTCACTTTTATATTGGGCTCAAAACAGAGCAAGGTTGGTTACAAACAAAAGCTAGGTTAAGCCAAGCCACTGATGATGGACAAACCCTATTTACACAATGTCGTCAGTTCACCATGAAACACTGGCAAGGACAGGGCGTGTGGCAAGTACAAGTGACCGCACTTAATCCTGATAGCGAGCAACAAGCTGATTTATTTGCAGAAATTAATCAACATAAACAACGAGAAAAGCTTAATCTCGCGATAGATGAAATTAACCAACGCTACGGTGAATTTGCCGTGGCGCCGAGTAGGTTAATTGATCGTAGCGCCATGCCTAATGTCATCGCACCGTCTTGGAAACCATCAGGACATAGGAAGACAATTTAATGTGCGGTGGCGTGTATTTTGAACATCAGGGTGTTGTACTGAGACAGTATTTTCCCAATCCGAAAGCGGTACTTCCCGTGCAAAAGAAAGACGGTAGTCTGATATTAATGCCGTGGGGTAGACGACAGAGCCAAGCCGGTAATCTGCCTCTGGGTGGCTGGGCAAGACTGGATTCAATTTATGGCGGACGTTGGGATAAATATTTCCCACAGCCACTTAAAATACCTGTGCTTAGTTTTATGGAAAAGGACTTTGAAGGCAATAGTCATTGGTATGATCTTAATAAAGGGCAATATCTACAAGGATTACTGGCTAGAGACAATAACGAACAACGTATTTACGTCGTAACTATTGAGTCCGAAATGGAAGATGCCAATATTCATAACCGCTGGCCAAGGGTTATTCAACTGGGTGAAAAAAGCCTAAGGCGTTTAATCTAAAGAGAAATAAAAATGAAAATATGAACGAAGAGTCACTACCAGTCTAATGTGCGACTAAGTCTGTGAACTGGTTTATATAAGGCTCTTATTTAGCGCCAATCTTAATTTGATGTTGATTATTTAATTAATGTTGCTAGGATTGCATGACAATAATTAAGGAGCTTGATGGAAATGTGGTATTCATTAGAAATAACTGGCAGTGATGTAGCAAAAACAACGATGCAAAGGATCATGGATGCCTTCATGCCCAAATATATCGGCGCAGGTCGACCATTAGATATGGCCGTGTTTTCCAGTCACGATGCAGCATCAAATACATGGACACTGTATTTTTCACCCAAAGCACAAAGTCTAGCAATGCGATTTGGGGCTAGCAGTTTTGAAAGTAATTTTGTTGATCAAGACTTAGCATTACTTGTTGGCGATGCCAGAAGTATGGATATTCTATTTCCTGATGTTAAAACAAAATTAGACGACTAAATCTATAGAATTTAGTCGATGCCGTAATGACATTGTTATACATACATATGAGACTAAGTGAGGAAAGATAAACCTTGAATGACTTGCTATGATCAGTAAACAATCATTAAATTAAACCTATGTAGCGACTAGTATTAGGTTTTTATGCCCTGAGCATTATTGATTACATGATGGGTTTGGCGAAAAGAGATCTAGTTACACCAGATATTAAAAAGGGGGACAGCAATGCGCTATCCCCTTTTTTTCGATTAGGCGTGAGGCGGTAGATCTTGATCTTGTTGCAAGAGTTTCTGAAACTGCGGATTGTCTAGCAGTGATTTGAAAACAGGATCATTAAGCACTTCTTCTGCAGCCATGCCTTCAGCATCATTAATAACTTTTTCTAGATTTAATAGGGCTTCATGGGGCTGATTTAGTAAGGCATAGGCGCCAGCTAATTGATAGAAAGCATGTTTGTTTTCAGGATCAATGACTAAGGCTTGATTCGATAAGTTAATAGCCCATTGCGGTTCATTCATCTCCAAGGCCAAATCTGCTTTATAGGTCATGGCTTCTGTATTTTCTGAGTCAATTTCTAAAATCTGATCATAAATATTGAGACGATTGCTGAGGATTTGTTCCTGACCAGCTTTTAACCATAGACTATGAATATCTTGATGCCGTGACAATAGTTTTTGGGCACGGTTGATACCGATTGATTTGCTATGTAACTCTTTTTCAAATTTTTCGAGTCGGTCTTCATATTCTGAAATGACTTTGTTGACTTTATTATCTGCAAGGTTGAGTACTTTATCTCTGATTTCGCGGATGGAGTTCCAACCAACTAAAAGTAACACGGA
Organism: Methylophaga sp.; assembly: GCA_024636315.1. GTDB lineage: Bacteria > Pseudomonadota > Gammaproteobacteria > Nitrosococcales > Methylophagaceae. The sequence continues at coordinate 5,820 of JAGXHJ010000027.1, read as the reverse complement.
ACTTATTCCGGCTATCAAATAGAAGAAGTAGGTAACGGTATCCGTAGCATAACCCACCGCACGCGTTGTCGCAGTGAGCTCGCGATTGACTACTTCTTTAGTCATGTCAACATGCATAGTATTCATGTCGACACGTAACTGCCTGAGTTCATCCATCACATATCGCTCTACAAAGGGGTTATACATGGGCTCAGTTAGTGTTGTGACGTCTTGAGTCTCCTTGATATGCACTTGTGCTGCATAGCTGGATGGAGAGACAAGACAGATAATAGTAAAAAATATTAATGTTCGCATATGGCTTTTCCGTGGTCATGTATTTCAATTAAGCTTGTATGTAGCGCTTTAATGGTTATCTCATAGTCACTTTGATTGACGAAAAACTGCATTTCCACTTGGCGAATATTCTGATGCATGGCTTCGACATTGATGTTGTGGTTATATAGTGTTTGGACCGATCTTGCCAATAAGCCTTTGATACGCATATCACTACCCATCACCGAAGCCAGCGATACTTTTCTGGTATTAACGGCTGTGGTCGGAAAGTGCTGTTTAAATTGCTCTGCAAGACGTTTAGCTCTTTTTAACGACGTGTCTAAGAAAACGGTAATGGTATTGGCATTAAAGTCTTTAGTAATGACCTTGCATTTCAAACGAGCGGCCATATCAATGAGCACTTTTTCATAAATCCCTTGCTGTCCGACCATTTCCTGGTCAAACATTTCCAAGGCAATCAAATGTTGCATGCCAGCGATGATTTCTACTTGTGGCGATTCGCTAATGTAATCATCAGTGATCAGTGTGCCGTGATGTTCTGGTTCAAAGGCATTTTTGATCCGCAGGGCTATTTTAGCCTGACGCAGACCTTTCGCCGCATGGGGATGAATAGCTTCCATACCGAGATTAGCCAGTTGATCGGCAATATCGTAGTTGGTCTTACCAATGGGAATAGCTTGTTCTTCGCCGACCAATCTAGGGTCTGCACTACTCAGATGATATTCTTTATGAATGACTGCTTCAGTTGCCTTTAAAAGAACGGCAGTTCGACTGAAGATCATTTCACTGTAGCCGCGATCAAAGCTGTGCATCAGATTTTCACTACAATGTGCGTAACCAGTCACAATCGGTAACGTTTCGCTGAAGTCTATTCCTTCGAGGTGTTCAGTAATAACACTATCCAGAGGCTGTTTTTCTTCTGACTCCCAGCCAGTCAAATCTATAAAGCAGGTGTTGACGCCTTCATTCTTGAGTAATTGGCTTAAATTCCAGGCACTGTGTGCTTCGCCTATGCTAGCCAATAATTCACGCACAGTAAGTAAATGGTCATCTAATAAAAAATGCCCATGACTACACAGGATGTGGAGATGATTTAATAGCTGCTTGGTCTTGGCGATACGTTCATTGATAAAGTCATTAGCTAAGGCCAGTTGCTCTATATCTGTAAAGAGCGTTTTGTTGACTTGAGTGAGCTTTAAACCAAGCTGTTGAAAGGCGAGCAACCAATCATTTTTATTGTCATTATGTGCAAAGAGCCCATAGACGCCAGGCTGTCCGGTTTTCTTATGCTCTAAGAGATCATCCGTGATGCCACTATAGGCAGAAACAACGAGTACGCGATGATAAGGATTGTTCGTATACAGAACAATATTATCTCGGACAGCGGGGTAGTCACTCATCGAAGTGCCACCAATTTTTTCTATACTTAACTTTCTATTTGGAGTATTTGACATGCTATTTGCAGTATTTATCTCTGTTTGGGTTTGGCAGTTAAGGATGGTCACACTTGACCATCCTTAACTACAGTTAATGAATATTCTAAATGTGCTTAATCTGTTTCAGGTAATAGGTAGGAACCATCTTTATCATGGGTTTCACGACCAGTAACCGGCGGGTTGAATACGCAGACCATGCGCATACCAACACCTTTATTCGCACGCAGGGTATGTTGGTCATTGTCATTCAACGCATATACCGTACCTTCACGGATAGGGTGAACTTTACCGTTTTTCTTTTCAACGATTTCGCCTTGGCCTTCAATGCAATATACCGCTTCAAGGTGGTTTTTATACCAAAGGTTAAGATCTTCACCTTCTTTGATCAATGTGTCATGCAGTGAAAATCCCATGCCATCACTGGCCAGTAATAAACGACGGCTAGTCCATTGTGCGGCATCTACATCAGCATCAGTACCGATTACATCATCATAAAGATTCTTAACAATCATTAAACAACCTCCTCATTAGTGTTGTTTGATTTTTTTAGCACTTTGACAATGGCATTTTCTAAAATATCAAAGCCTTCGTTAATCAAATCTTCAGTAATGATTAACGAGCCTAAGAATTTAATAACATCGCCAGATGCACCAGCGGTTTCAATTATCAGACCATCCTCAAAGGATTGTGCACAAATGGCGGAGGTGATATCTGGGTCTTTGAATTCAGCGCCCCAAATCATACCGTGGCCACGTATTTCACGAACTTGTTCGGCAAAACGTAGCGCCAGACTCTGCATACGCTTCTCGACGAGTTTTGCTTTAACTTTGATTTCTTTTGAGAAGGTATCATCTGACCAATAGGTATCAATGGCAACAGTCGCAGCCACGAACGCAAGGTTATAACCACGGAACGTTCCAGAATGTTCACCAGGACTCCATTTATCAAGTTCCGGTTTAAGAAGCACCATCGCCATTGGAAGACCGCCACCAATAGATTTCGATAGGGTGACGATATCAGGCTTGATTCCCGCTCTTTCAAAGCTGAAGAAATCACCTGAACGACCATTACCTACTTGGATATCATCGACGACCATTAAGATGTCAAAATCATCACAGATTTGGCGTAAGTCTTTCAGCCATTGTTCACCGGCGACATTAATTCCGCCTTCAGCTTGAATGGTTTCCAAAACGATAGCAGCAGGCAATTCGGTACCACTAGAGTCATCACCTAAAATCTTTCTTAAATATGCAATCGTGTCGACTTTATCACCTAAATAATCATGAAAAGGTATCTGGGTAGTATAGCCAGGAACACCGTAGCTTTCATCATGGTAGTAACTGTTACCAGTGATGCTCAATGAACCTAATGACATACCATGAAAGCCGTTGGTAAATGACATGATTTGCTTACGGCCTTTTACTTTACGAGCAATTTTAAGCGCCGTTTCAATCGCATTGGTTCCTGTCGGACCAACGAATTGCAGTTTGTAATCTAGGTCACGAGGTTTGAGAATTTTGAAAACAAAGCTTTCTATAAATTCGCGTTTAGCAACCGTACCCATATCCAAAGCATGACCGATACCATCATTATTAAGGTAGGTAATGATCGCTTCATTGATTTTAGGATTGTTGTGGCCGTAGTTTAACGCGCCGGCACCAGCAAAAAAGTCTACATAGCGCTTTCCTGATTCATCCCAAATTTCAGCCATTTTAGCTTTGTTGAAAATAACGGGGAAAGAACGGATGTAACCACGAACTTCAGATTCGTATTTGTTGAATATTGATAATGTCATGTTGTATTCCTTTAAGAAAAATAAGGGATTAATTTTGTATTGTCAGCAGCTCTAATAATGTAGAGGTCTTCGGCCTCATGATTATCCTCACCAAAATGTGCTTCGTTTATGAAGGGTGAGGTTTGCATGATGAGCCCGTGCGTTTTAGCAAATGAGCCAAACAGGCCTTGTGATGCCTTATTAGATGGGCTGATAGTGCAGGCAAGCTCGGTCATTGCTGAGTCACTAGGCTGACTTTTAATTAGACCGAGCAACATTGCCTTAGCTAAACCACGACCACGTGCACTTTCGGCAATAGCAACCTGCCATACGAAAAGAGCTTGGGGTTTGTCGGGTCGATAGTAGGCAGATATAAAGCCAATGATCACGTCATCTTGTTCAACGACAATACAGGTATCTGAAAAATGCGAGGCTTGTAAAAAATACAGGTAGCTCGAGTTCAAATCTAATGGTGGGGATGATTTGATCAGCTGATATATGGCGTAGCCATCGTTCAGTACGGGCTTGCGAAACTTGAGTTCGTTATGCGAGTTAGGGATTATTTTCTCCATAATTAATATGCCATTCTTTTAACGTTGATGGTGAATAATTAAACCAGTCGTAACCACTAACGGCGTGTGTATAGCTGGGCATGGCAACGATGGATTATCTGTAAGTAGCAACCTACGCCAAATCATGTTGATTTGAGCTGTTTGAGGGAAACTATACGAGTGATTAGATTTGAGTCGACCAAGATGGTCTGAGCGAGAGGAGGGGCTAAGCATTCGTGATAGAGTCTGAACTACTGTGAAAAAGATAAATCTGACCTATAAATGTTGTGAATATACGATTATTATAACAAAAATATTTTTATTTATCAAGACGTTAGATTTGTAAAGGTTACTAATAGATTATAAGCAGTTGTTTTGTATAAAGGTTTTAAAGGAGGCGATGCAAGCTAATTTTATCCAAAATGATGCATTTAAACTAAGTATCTTAATGGCTAAGGCCGGTCAAAATTATAGCAATGTGTGCAGATAACAAAACGTGAATCACTCAATGAGTTATCGAATGATTCACGATTACATTTATGCTAACGTTAAATCATCAAGCAACTTGGGCGGTATTGTTTACCACTTCAACTGAAGACGAGAATAATAACTGGTATCTAGCTTCTCACGACCGCTGGCTGGCATGCTCTTATAGTCGTTACGAAGACCAAATCGTAAGTTCCAATAATTGGAGAAGCCGATTGGAATGTTAACGCCTGAATCATGCGTTAGCAGAAAATCTGAAAAATCATTAATTGCTGGTGTAAAGGTTAAGTGATTGGTCATTTTGGCCCAGTCCACAAATTGCCATTTATGTGATAAACCAAAATCTAATGTCGGAGAGCTCTCATTAGTACCATCAGTAAAACTTTCATAGCGGTAACCAAGACCTGAACGCAACTCAAGTGAATGTGTCTTTTCATTAAATACGCGATAATTTAAACCTGAACCAAATATGGTACGTAATTCAAGATTCTCGAAATCATCTTTTTCAACTTCTCCACGAACATACCAACCCCAGGGATCAGCAAAATAAGCTGTGTATTCTGACCCAAAGATAATTTCGTTAGCGGTATCGACCTTGTTTTTACTTTCTTTATCCAATGAGCTGTAAAACTTCAGGGTATCGCCTGGGCTTTCAAGTACTGCCGCTAATTTAACACTAGCGCCAAATTGCTCTGAATTACCTTTTTTACCTACGATGTCGAGAGCGGCCTCATAAGACCACTTGCGTTTTAACGCTTCACGTTCTTGTTCTGATCTTACAAGCTGAGGATCATTAGCTTCTGGCTGCCAACCTTCGGCAATGGACGAGATTTTAGTCGTCATAGTCGCATCTTGACCAGTGATAACCAACTGTCCACCACCATCATGATGAACTTGACCTTCAAGTGTCGTGCCGCTTTTTAATCGCACAAATACCGTTTCATCGGTATCAAATCCTTTTATTTGATCACGCTTAAGCGTTAGAGCACCTGCATAGCTAGTTGCTAGCGTGATGCTTGTTTCTGATATAGATTTAATTGTGCCCGTTAAGATACCACCATCGAGTGTTTCGACTTGATCAATTGCATAGCTAGAGGCAGGCATCGTCATACAGCAGACGAGTACGAGTAGTGTTTTTCTCATGGAGGGAAAATCCTTGCTTAAATTAAGGGACTAACATACATTAATACTATTCCCCTATAAGCAGTGTAAAATAATGTTCAAGAACAAAAGGATATGATAATGAACTTAACCACTGATATATCAACAAAATACACCAATACTATAAGTACTTTTGAGT
>JAGXHJ010000026.1 GCA_024636315.1 Methylophaga sp. | reverse complement strand
GGGGGGGGGGGGGGGGGGAGGGCAAAAAACTAGGTATTGCTAGTTAATCTATATAAGTGGATCACGAGTTATGACGGTAGCTTCTGGTTAAGATGAGCTGACCGTTCACAAACAGATGTTGTTTTGCTGTTGCCGTTAAACATATTAATCTAATTAAGAATGATTTGCATTTAGATTTGATTGTGATTATAATTGCCCACTTTAATAATTAATTAAGAGTTATATTTATGACACCGTTCACTAAAACAAGCTTGGCATTGAGTTTGATGGTCGCGGCCTCAGCCAGCCAGGCCGCAGCTACGCCAACTAATGATGAAATCTGGGAATTATTGCAACAGGTTCAACAACAATTAAGCGAAGTAAAACAGCAAAATCAGCAGTTGAAAGTAGAAAACGAGACTTTAAAGGTTAAGGTTGACCAAACGGAACACACTGCTAACTCTGCTCATGAAGCCGCTGAAGCGGTAGCAGAAGCAACAGAGTCAGCGATTAAGTCGTCGGTGAGTGCGAGTAAAACAACCATCGGTGGTTATGGTGAATTGCATTACAACAGCCTAGACGATCAAAATGGTGCTGCAGATAAGGATGAAATTGATTTTCATCGCTTTGTTTTGTTCTTTGGTCATGAGTTTAATGACCGTTTACGTTTATTCTCTGAATTTGAATTAGAGCATGCTTTTGCAGGTAATGGTGATGATAAGCCTGGCGAAGTTGAGCTTGAACAAGCTTATATCCAATATGATTTAAATGATCAAAATCAGGTTTCAGCCGGTGTGTTTTTAACACCTGTAGGTATTATCAACGAAACTCACGAACCGAATACCTTTTACGGGACAGAACGAAATAACGTCGAGAAGAATATTATTCCGACAACATGGTGGGAAGGTGGTGCGATGTTGAGTGGTGAATTAGCACAAGGTTTTTCATATGATTTTGCTATAACATCGGGTTTGGATGTATCTAAAGAAGGTACTAAAACAAGTTATAAAATTAGAGATGGCCGTCAAAAAGTAGCTGAAGCAACAGCAAAAGATCCAGCATATACCAGTCGTATAAAATGGACTGCCATTCCAGGTGTTGAGCTTGCTGCAAGTGTGCAGTATCAAAATGATGTGACCCAAGGTCTAGATGCAACAGCTGGCAGTGCAACATTATTCGAAACACATGCTGTTATTGAACAAGGCCCCTTTGGATTACGTGCCTTATATGCAACATGGGATCTAGATGGTACGGGACCTGCAACAGAAGGCTATGATGAGCAAACTGGTTGGTATATTGAACCTTCTTATAAAATTAATGACAAAGTTGGTGTCTTTACGCGTTATAGTTTGTGGGACAACCAAGCTGGTAATTCAACCGACTCAGAATATACGCAATGGGATATTGGTATGAACTGGTGGATCGATCCTCAAGTTGTGGTGAAATTGGATTACCAAGATCAATCTTCACCAGTAGGTCAAACGGAACTAGATGGCGTGAATATCGGTTTAGGTTACCAATTCTAAGATTAGTACAATAATGAGGAACAGTGAATTGAATATAACAAATAATGTCTTTAGGCAGATCATGCTCATAGGACTATTGTTATGTTCATTTGCTGTATCCGCATATTCAGGTGGTGTGAATCAAACGAATGAGGACTTTATAGCTGAAACGTTTGTAGACAACACGCCTAAAAGCAAAGTGGTTTGGATTAAAAGTGATTTACGACCTGCCATTGCCGATATTTTAGGCCACGAGTACGCTGGTTTAAGAATTCGTTATTGGCAACAAGCAGAGCGTACTGCTTGGATATTAGAGGAAATTGGTAAAGAGTCACCGATTACTTTTGGTATTGTCATTACAGATGGAAAAGTTGAGGAAGTAAAAGTCTTGGCTTACCGTGAAAGTCGCGGAGGAGAAATCCAACAACGCGCATTTACCCGCCAATTCACTGATGCCAAGCTTAGTGAACAAAAGCTAGATCGGCATATCGATGGGATTTCAGGGGCAACATTGTCAGTGAGGGCTATGACATCAGTGGTAACACTGGCATTATATTTGACTAAATTTATAAACCAAATAGAGTGACAATATGAACCGCCGTATGCGAAGACTACACCGTACCTTGGGTGCTGCCATTGCTCTATTTGTCTTGTTAGTATCGATAACAGGTCTCTTGCTTAACCATTCCAACGACTTAAAATTAGATAAGTACTATCTAACTTGGCCTTGGCTGTTGAATCATTATGGTGTGAGTGATGTGCAGGCTGATGCCGTCTTTTTGTTAGATCAATCCGTAATTTCACAAATTGGTAGCGAGATATTTGTTGATGCAAAACCCGTTACACATATCCAAAGGCCATTATTGGGAGGGGTATCGTTAGATGAAGTGATGGTTTTAGCAACCGATGATGCCTTGATTTTACTTAATTCTGACGGTGAATTTATTGAACGTATTGGCGCCGCTACTGGTGTACCTCCGATGATTCAAAATATAGGATTATTCCACGGCGCTCCTGTTATTCAAACGCGTGAAGGCATGTGGCGCAGTGATTTTATGCTTGATAAATGGGAACCTATTTCATTACAAGGTATTAGCTGGAGCCTACCTAGTCCGATGCCTAAATCAACACAGAACGACTTAATTAAATATTTCCATGGTGAAGGTGTGACCGCCGAACATTTTTTATTAGATGTGCATAATGGGCGTATTTTAGGCTCTATCGGTGTCTGGCTACTCGATATCTTGGGTATATTATTAACTTTCTTATCATTGACGGGTATCTGGATGTGGCTTAGACGACCCCGATAACATGTCACTATTCCATCGTTCAATAACACAAAAATGAAACGAATCAAGAGTAGAGTAATTGTTATATGAGAAATGCCGACTTTCCTTACCTCCCCAAAGACTTTATCCAAACTAAACAAGGTTTAGTTTTTGCTGTGGTGAGCTATCAACCTCATGACGGTAAAGTGGGCTGTTTTTTACGGTATGTAAGTATTGGTGATGCTTGGAAAAAAATTGATACCGAGCAAGCAAATCAGTTATTACGTCAATCCTACCCTGAGTACTTATATCAATCCACACAATTTGATGCGATGTTTCATGCTGTTGCAGTCAAAAATATTGTGGAACACCATCGACCAGAAGCGCGATTACAGTATGTTTTACAACACGAGCCGCGCGACAATATAGAGCACAGGTTACAGCAGCTAATCCCCATTTTGGTGCGGCATGGTGCTAATTGTGACTTTTTGGGGTTAACAGGCTCGATGTTGATTAATCAACAACGCTCAACATCTGATATAGATCTGGTGGTTTTTGGTCGAGAAGATTTTCAAAAAACACGTCAGGCATTAAAGAGTGCAGTACATTCTGGGGAACTTCATGACTTGGATCTTACTCTGATGAAAGACAACTTTCAGCGTCGAGCGGGTGAATTAAGCTTTGATGAGTTTTCTTGGCATGAATATCGCAAATATAATAAAGCCTCTATTGATGGCACTAAATTTGATATCGGCATGGTATGTCTAAGCTCCGAGATCCAACAAGACGATGAACAGTATCAAAAGCAAGGAATGCGAACAATTACAACCAAGGTGGTTGATGACCTCCGTGCTTTTGATTTTCCTGCTGTTTATTTAGTTGATGATACGTTGACCTCTGAAGTTTTGTCATTTACCCATACCTATGTTGGACAAGCTAAAAAAGGCGAACTAATTGAAGTTTCTGGTGCTGTAGAGTGCAATATTGCTACGGGTAAATGTCGGCTGATTGTAGGCTCAACACGTGAAGCTGATGGCGAATATATTAAGGTGATAACTAAATGAATGAAGTAGAAATAGCTACTCAAGCCGATATCGGTTTAGTAGGCCTCGCGGTAATGGGGCAAAATCTTGTGTTGAATATGAACGACCATGGATTTACCGTTGCTGTGTATAACCGTACAACCAGTAAAGTAGATGAGTTTCTTGCCGGTCCTGCAAAAGGCACCAAGATTATAGGTTGTTATGATTTAAAATCGTTTGTTGAATCATTGAAAGCACCAAGACGTATTATGTTGATGGTTAAAGCAGGTCCTGTGGTCGATGCATTCATTGAACAGTTGGTTCCCTATCTTGATAAAGGCGACATCATTATTGATGGCGGTAATTCCTTGTATAACGATAGTGATCGCCGTACTCACCAGTTACACCAAAAAGGTATTTTGTTTATTGGTTCTGGCGTATCGGGTGGTGAAGAAGGTGCACGTTTTGGACCATCAATTATGCCGGGTGGTAACCAAGCTGCGTGGCCTTCTGTGAAACCTATTTTCCAGGCAATTGCTGCACAGGTTGATGGCGAACCTTGTTGTGACTGGGTCGGCAATGATGGTGCGGGTCACTATGTCAAAATGGTCCATAACGGCATTGAATATGGTGACATGCAATTAATTTGCGAAGCCTATCAATTGATGCGTGAAGGTCTTGGAATGTCAGGTGATGAGATTCAGACGGTATTTACTGAATGGAACCACGGCGTACTTGACTCGTATCTGATTGAAATTACCCGCGATATTTTAGCCGTTAAAGAAGAAGATGGTAGTTTGTTGATTGATCATATTCTCGATACAGCAGGACAAAAAGGCACGGGTAAATGGACTGGCATGAATGCATTGGACTTAGGCATTCCGTTGACATTAATTGGTGAAGCGGTATTTGCTCGTTGTTTGTCTGCCCGTAAAAGTGAGCGTGTTATTGCCTCACAGGTTTTACCTAAAATGGCGAGTGAATTTTCGGGCGATAAAGCGGAAATGGTTGATGCTATTCGTGATGCTTTATATGCATCGAAAATCATCTCTTATGCCCAAGGTTATATGTTGATGCGTGAAGCTGCCGAAACATATGGTTGGGAGCTGAATTATGGTGGTATAGCGCTGATGTGGCGTGGTGGTTGTATTATCCGCAGTCAATTTTTAGCAAATATTCGTGATGCTTTCACTAGTCAACCAGATTTACAAAACTTGTTATTGGATCAGTTCTTTATTGATGCCATTACAGAAGCATTACCAGGTTGGCGTAAAGCCGTAGGTACTGCGATTTCTTTAGGTGTACCTGCACCTACATTCAGTAGCGCTTTATCGTTTTATGATGGCTACCGTAGTGAACGTTTACCTGCTAATCTTTTACAAGCGCAACGTGATTACTTCGGTGCGCATACCTATGAACGCCTAGATAAGCCTCGTGGTGAATTTTTCCATACTAATTGGACGGGTCGAGGTGGCGATATTTCGGCCACTAACTATGATGTTTAATTAAGCACCTTCACACAAAAAAAAGGGGGGAAAGTTTACACAACTTCCCCCCTTTTTTTGTGACTAAATTTAGCTTATTATTGGTGAGCAATAGGCTTGTCAGTGAATAGATAATCTTTTAATTCTTTATCAAAACGGGGATCTTTACGGCGAATCCATTCCAATACCATCGCAGCATGTTCTTTTTCTTCATCACGGTTGTGAGCCAGAATCGCTTTTAATTCATTGTCTTTGCAGGCATCAACTCGCTGGTTGTACCAATCTACAGCCTCGAGTTCTTCCATTAATGACGTAATCGCCCTGTGCATATCTCGTGTTTCATCGGAAAGTTCATTGATCGGTTCGTGGTAACCTTCATTCGCCATATCATTCTCCTGAAATGTAATATTTAATAACGTAAATGCGGTGCATTGAATACGATAATAATGCCGGGCTTTAGTTCAAACTACAAGAACAAGTCCTTTAGATGCATATCCATCAAAGTGATGATTAATTTTGTTCTCGTGGCTGAGAGCGACGTTTATTTCTCGCTTTTAAATTTTCTAAGAACAATGCGATTTGAGTTTCAGCCCATGCTTGAGCTTCAGCTTCTGATGCAAAGCCATGTTGCTGTTTAGACACCATAGTTTTTTGTGATGTGACGCGGCGAATTATCTTCACGGTCCAAGTTGCACCATTTTGTTGAATTTTGGAATCGTATTTTTTACTTTGTGCCATTGTGTGAACTTCCTGAGTAAATGTGAGCGATGTTAAATGTGGTCATAATAGTTTTTCAATTAAAGTGATCGCTATTTCGACCCCAATCAAAATAATGATGATCCATTCCAGTGTTGAAGAGTGATGATGTTTTTGTTCATCAGCCAGCATTTCAAGTAATACGTGAATGGTCTCCAACTTTTTTGACAATATATTGGTGCGTTGAGCCAGCTCTAAATAATTAGCCATTTGCGTGTATAAAGTCTGATATTCAGGGTATTCCCAAAAAAACTCAGGGATATCAAGCAAGTCGAACTTAAGAATGATGTCACTATTGGTGAGAAATAATTGACCACGAATCTTAGCTAGCGCTTTTTTTGATAAATTTATTTTACCTGTTTTGGCTAATGATTTAGGTAAATGTTTTGTTTTTTCAATGGTATCTTGAGCGTGTTTTTCAAACGACGAAAGCTTAATTGATTGTGCCATGGCGTGGGAGACGGCAACTAAATTCTTATTTTCGGCATCAGCAGCCATTTCGATACAGTCAAATTGTATCCGATGTTGTTCAGCATTCACTTTATATTTGAAATTATCTTCCTCAATGACTTCGTGGATGTCAGTGGCAAACTCGAACAGTTGAGTCTGTAGTTTACGGCGTTCATCCAGTGATACATTCCAGTGAACGACAACGCCATAGGGGAAGACCATAGAGTAGGCGTTATCATGATCAATTAACAGGACATCTTTCAATAAACTTGCTCGTCTACTAGCAAGTAAGCTTTCACTTAGTTTTTTAAAATCAAAGGCATTAGCTAAGCAAAGGGTAATGCAGTGCATTGTTGAATCGGTCATTGTCTTGTCCGCCATAGCGATATAAGCAAATAAAATCTAAAGTTCAGAATGTTCAAGTGTAGTTGATTTTAATCTGCTATGTCATCGACATCTGCTTGTCCTGACATTCTGCGACGAAGGTGAGACCAAGACATGCCTGTGGCAAGTATAGCGGCTAAAATGAATAAAGCGATATAGGTCATCACTGAAATGCTATCAAAGCTAAGTAGCCCAAGATCGATGAACCACCAGACAATTATCGCAAAAAAAGCAAAGGCTAAGCTTAACCCTAGACCACCTAAGGCGAGTAATGTCGCCCGAAGATAAATTGTCCAGCCAATAAGCAATATCACGGCTGACATGGCAAAGGGAGGAGAAATAGCTAAAGCTTCCCCGAATAAAGCGTCTTTTGCCCAATGGAAAAAGCTATAACCACTAGGGTTATAACTGGCATAGACTAGCACTAGAGCAAATATTAATCGCAGAAAAAAACTTTGTACTGTGAAACGATTGCTAGCCATAAATTTCTCTCTCTTACGATAACGGTAAGTTTATTCCCACTCAATCGTTGCCGGCGGTTTACCTGAAATATCATAGGTTACACGTGAAATCCCATCCACTTCATTAATGATACGATTCGATACTAGACCTAAAAATTCGTATGGAAGATGTGCCCAGCGTGCGGTCATAAAGTCGATGGTTTCTACTGCTCGCAACGACACAACATAATCATAACGGCGACCATCACCCATTACACCAACTGATTTAACGGGTAGGAATACTACAAAAGCTTGGCTGGTTTTATCATATAAATCGTGTTTATACAGTTCATCGATAAAAATTTTGTCGGCTTTACGGAGCAGTTCTGCATATTCTTTTTTCACTTCGCCTAAGATGCGAACACCTAGCCCAGGACCAGGGAACGGGTGGCGGTACACCATATCTTTTGGCAGACCTAGTTCGACACCCAATTTACGTACTTCATCTTTGAATAGTTCACGTAGAGGTTCGAGTAATTTTAAGGTCATATGCTCTGGTAATCCACCCACGTTGTGGTGTGATTTAATCACATGTGCCTTACCTGTTTTTGCGGCTGCAGATTCGATTACATCTGGGTAAATCGTACCTTGAGCCAACCATTTCACATTATCAATTTTGTTAGATTCTTCTTCGAATACTTCAACAAATACGCGGCCAATGATTTTACGTTTAGCTTCTGGCTCATCTTCACCAGCAAGTTCGTCAAGGAAGCGTTTTTCAGCATCAACACGGATAACTTTAATACCCATGTTTTTGGCGAACATGGCCATGACTTGATCGCCTTCATCTAGTCGAAGTAGGCCATTATCAACAAACACACAGGTAAGTTGGTCACCAATCGCTTTATGCAATAGGGCTGCTACAACAGAAGAATCAACACCGCCAGATAAGCCTAATAATACGTGATCAGTGCCGACTTGTTCGCGAATGGTTTTAATACTGTCATTAATAATGTGGGCTGATGTCCATAAGGTATCACAGCCACAAATTTCAGTTAAAAAACGCTCGACCATTCGTTGACCTTGAACGGTGTGGGTTACTTCAGGGTGAAACTGTACGCCATAAAATTTGCGCTGTTCATCTGCCATACCAGCAAAAGGCGCACTAGTTGTACTAGCAATAACTTTAAAGCCCTCTGGCAATGCTGTTACCTTGTCACCATGACTCATCCATACATCGAGTAGCCCATAACCTTCTTCTGTGACATGATCTTCAATATCACGAAATAAAGCGGAATGGCCGTGAGCCCTTACTTGAGCATAACCAAACTCACGGTGTTCAGATGATTCGACTTGGCCACCCAACTGCATCGCCATGGTTTGCATGCCGTAACATATACCTAAAACGGGAATCCCTAATTCAAATACAAATGATGGTGCAACGGGTGCTTCATCTCCAATAGTGGAATCTGGACCACCAGAAAGAATAATCCCTTTTGGATTGAATTCTTTGATTTCTGCTTCGGTAATCTCAGGATTTCTCAATTCACAATAAACCCCAGCTTCGCGGATACGGCGAGCAATTAGCTGCGTATATTGTGATCCAAAATCAAGAATAAGAATTCGGTGGTCATGGATATTGTGGCTCATAAGATTCTCTGAAAATACGGGTTATTAAGGACAAAAACCAGAGCCGCGAAATCACAACTCTGGTTTTTAAATGGCTAATCTATCGTCTAACTAATGTGGTAGTTAGGCGCTTCTTTAGTTATGGTGACATCGTGGACATGACTTTCATTCATGCCAGCTGAAGTAACACGAACAAACTCAGGTTTAGTACGCATTTCTTCAATATTCGCTGAACCGGTGTAACCCATGCTAGAACGCAAACCACCTAATAATTGGTTAATAACCGCTGATAATGAACCTTTGTAAGGAACACGCCCTTCAATACCTTCAGGTACCAATTTGTCGGCTTCAGTTGATTCTTGGAAATAACGATCGCTAGAACCTTGTTTTTGTTGCATAGCGCCCAATGAACCCATGCCGCGGTATGATTTGTATGAGCGACCTTGGAATAATTCAACTTCACCGGGTGCTTCTTCAGTACCTGCAAACATGCCGCCCAGCATAATAGTATGTGCACCAGCAACAAGTGCTTTTGCGATATCACCTGAAAAACGAATACCACCATCGGCAATCAACGGCACACCCGTACCTTCGAGTGCTTTTGCGACATTACTGATAGCTGTAATTTGTGGCGCACCGACACCAGACACTATACGAGTAGTACAAATTGAACCAGGACCAATCCCGACTTTAACAGCATCGGCGCCAGCTTCAACTAAGGCTAAAGCTGCTGCACCGGTAGCGATATTGCCACCAATCACTTGCATGTCTGGATAATTATCTTTAACCCAACGCACTTGATCTAATACACCTTGTGAATGACCGTGAGCGGTGTCGACAACAATAACATCAACGCCAGCTTCGACTAATGCTTTAACGCGTGCCTGACTTTCTGCGCCAATACCGGTAGCGGCACCAACACGTAAACGTTGTTGATCATCTTTTGAGGCAAGCGGATTATCGGTTGATTTTTGAATATCTTTAACCGTGATCATGCCTTGAAGATGAAAATTATCGTCAACCACTAATATTTTTTCAATGCGATGAGTGTGAAGTAAGTTAAGTATTTCTTTACGCGCTGCATTTTCTTTAACAGTGACCAATTTTTCTTTCGGTGTCATAACCGAAGAGACTGGATTTTCAAAGTGTGTTTCAAAACGTAAATCACGACTTGTAACAATACCGACTAGATTGTCACCATCGACAACGGGAACACCCGAGATATTGTTAGCGCGGGTTAATTCTACGACTTCGCCTATCGTCGCTGTTGAGCTAATGGTAATTGGGTCACGCACCACGCCGCTTTCAAACTTTTTGACCTTGCGCACTTCATTGGCTTGTTCTTCGATGGTCATATTTTTGTGTAATATGCCTAAGCCACCTTCTTTTGCTATCGCAATCGCTAAGCGACTTTCGGTCACTGTATCCATCGCCGCCGATAATAACGGGATATTGATATTGATATTGCGAGTCAACTTAGTAGTCAGATTAACATCACGCGGCATCACGTTTGAATAAGCTGGGAGTAGTAAGACGTCATCAAAAGTAAGCGCTTCTTGAGCAATTCTCATGGGGCAGGTTCCTGAAATTACTGTAATATAATCGGGTAATTATATCAGGATCTTTAGGGTTTATGGCATCACTTGTTTCATCCGACAATAGTAATACATTAGCAACGCGTCCAGTTAAAGAAATTTACGCGGTATCGCGGCTGGTGCGTGAGGCCCGTGTTGCCTTGGAAGGCTCATTTCAATTGGTGTGGGTAGAAGGTGAAATATCAAATTTAGCGATGCCTGGCTCAGGTCATATTTATTTCACATTAAAAGATCAAGCGGCGCAGGTGCGCTGTGCGATGTTTAAAACACGAAATCGAAATATACGATTTACCCCGAAAAATGGCTTGCAGGTTTTACTACGGGTTAGAGTGACATTGTATGAGGGGCGGGGCGAATTTCAACTGGTTGTTGAGCATATGCAAGAGGCTGGTAGTGGCGCTTTGCAACATGCTTATGAAGCTTTAAAACATCGTTTAGGTGAAGAGGGGTTATTTGATCAGGCACATAAAAAAACATTGCCATCATTACCTACAAGTATAGGTATCGTTTCATCACCTGACGGCGCCGCCGTACACGATATTTTGACGGTATTGAAGCGACGTTTTCCTGCTGCTAACGTCATCCTTTATCCTGTCGCAGTACAGGGTGGTGATTCTGCCAAACAGATTGCACATGCGATTAGCTTAGCCAATCAACGACAAGAATGTGATGTGTTGATTGTGAGTCGTGGTGGCGGTTCTTTAGAAGATCTGTGGAGTTTTAACGACGAAAAGGTGGCTCGCGCCATATTTGCCTGTGAAATACCTGTTATTAGTGCGGTAGGTCATGAGGTTGATTTTACAATTGCTGATTTTGTGGCAGATGTTAGGGCCCCCACACCTTCGGCGGCCGCTGAACTCGCCGTGCCAGATGCCATCCAATGGTTAGCTAAAATCCACAGCCATAGCCGACGATTAAATTTGTTAATGGCCCATCGATTACAAAATGAACGTCGTCATATAAATTATTTGCAACAACGGTTACCGCAACCGCAAGTAACCATTAATCAGCAAATGCAAAAAATAGATCGTTTGCAGCAACAATTAAAACGTAACTGCTTACATATTCTTAACGACAAACGTCAACGATTGGATTATTGGTCGGTAAGACTTAAACATCCACAAGAAAAAATTGAAATACAGCACTATAAAATAGCGACCTTAGCAGGACGATTACAGCAGGCGATTAAACAAAAGCAGGAGCGTATTCAAGCTCATTACAAAGAGTTAAAACAACGGCTAGAGTTAAAAATGCCACTGCCGATGATTAATCATCAGCAAGCCACCTTAAGGCAGTTGCAAAAACAATTAGATACGGCAATGCAAAAAGAACTCACTCAATATAAAGCGAACTTGGGTCAACAAATGCGCACGCTTGCAGCAGTGAGTCCTTTGAATACTTTGGAGCGAGGCTATAGTATTGCTACGCTGGTGGATTCTGGGAAAGTACTGCATCGAGCAGATGAAGCCAAACCAAACCAGCATATCAATGTGCGCTTAGGAAAGGGCCAATTGGTTTGCGAAATTAAAGAGGTAAAAAATGATTAAATTTATTTGCTTAGCATTTAGTTTGTTAATGACAATGTCGGTTTCAGCTATGACATTACCACAACAATCTGCGGTGCAGGGTGGCGTGGTGATCGTGCCGGTTGCTGTCGGAATAGATGCCAAACCCGTGGTTCAATATAACAAACGCCAAGTGATGGTATTAAAACAAAATGAACAATGGCTTGCTGTCGTGGGTGTGCCTTTGTCGGCCAAAATAGGCTCGCAAACATTGACTGTAAAGTCCGCAGGAAAAACGACTAAAATAAGTTTTGTAATCGCAGATAAAGCCTATCCAACTCAACATATCGAAATTAAAGATGATGGCAAGGTGAACCCGACTAACTATGATATGAAACGTATCAATGGTGAAAAGGCAATAATTAATGCCGCATTAGAGCATTGGACAGAAGGTGATGTGGCGCTGAATTTTGCATGGCCGATTGAAGGTCGAGTAAGTGGATTATTTGGTCGTCGTCGTGTATTCAATGGTCAACCACGTAATCCACATAGTGGGATGGATATTGCCGCTCCTATAGGCACAGAGATTCATTCACCTGCTGATGGCGTGATTCGTAATACCGGCGAATATTTCTTTAATGGCAATACGGTATTTATTGATCATGGTCAGGGTTTAGTGACCATGTTTTGCCATATGAATAGTATTGGCGTTAAAGCAGGACAAGTTATCAAACAAGGTGACGTTATTGGCACGGTAGGTATGACTGGACGAGTGACTGGGCCGCATTTGCATCTCGGGGTGAGTTTGAATGATGCAAGGGTTGAACCTAGACTTTTCTTTCCAGAAAGGGATGAAGTATCAGGCGATGAGCCAGAATAATATTTATTCGATGGGATGATGTGGCGACAGCAGGTTTTCGCCACAATAGGGGCAATGCTTGAACACCGCGGAAGAACCTCTACCTGACAAACGAATCAGTGATTTACTCTCTTTTACACTAAGCCCTAACTGAATTCTCAGGTGTTCTATTTTTCTTAGATCATCATGAGACAGGCTTCCATCTTCAGCTAATGATGTGATGATCTTAGCGCGAAACTCATCTCGTCTATTTTGCATTTCTGCAGTAAAACCACTGGCAATAATACCTGCAGGTATGGCGGCAATACCTACACCCAAAATAGTGATGAACATACCCAATACCTTACCAGCCATGGTTACAGGCACTACATCACCATAGCCTACTGATGTTAAGGTGATTGTCGCCCACCACATGGCTTGAGGGATAGAACCGAAGGCATCTGGTTGAATATCATGTTCCACGAGATACATGGCTGACGATGCTAATACAATTAACATTAGTAATATGCTTAATGCTGAAATAATGCCCGGCAATTCATTTTTGAGCACTTGTAACAATGTTGATAATGAACGTGAATAGCGGGTGAATTTTAGTACACGAAGTAAACGAACCACTCTCAAATATCGTGTATCGATTAGGACAAATAAGCCTAAATAACCTGAGATCGGGTTAAGGTCTGACCAATAATTCAAATTCTTCACGCGTAAGATTTAATGCTGGCTTACTTTCTTTCAGACAGTAAGCAATAAGACCACCAATCAGATTGAGCATAAAGCCATTCATACTCCGG
>JAGXHJ010000025.1 GCA_024636315.1 Methylophaga sp. | reverse complement strand
TGGCAATGTGAAACGTCATACATTAGAACGAATCGAATCAATGATATTAGGGGCTGCAGGTAAAACGCTGGGGTATAAAGCACTTATTGGAAAATCGTATTTTCCTGAAAGTGGTATTAATGTATGTTAGTCCCTAAAATAATTGATGGACATAATTTCAGCGTATGCTAATTATATTTTTCGCTACAATGATAAAGGTAATTTTTCTTTCCGAACGGCATTTGCCAACCTCACAGGCATCGCTAATCGTATAGAACCTGTTTTGCTAAGCATCTTTAGACACTTAGTACACCCAAGCGATATTTATAAGTAGCTTTCGCTTTTATTAATAGAGATCAGTAACGATGGATCCAAGTTTTTGGCACAAAAAATGGGAAAACAATGAGATTGCTTTCCATAGAAGTAACCCTAACCCACTATTGGTCGATCATGTTAAAGCCCTTTCTCTAAAGGAAGGCAGTGTTGTATTTGTCCCTTGTGCGGTAAGACGCTTGATATTGCTTGGCTACTCTCTAATGGCTATCATGTTGCTGGCGTTGAATTGGTCGAGTCTGCCGTCGAGCAATTATTTGCTGAACTAGCAATGATGCCGAAGATATCTGTACTAGGTGAAATCAAGCACTACAGTGCACAAAATATCGACATCTATGTTGGTGATATCTTTGCAGTATCCCAAGAGCTACTTGGACCAGTCGATGCAACTTATGACCGAGCCGCGTTAGTGGCATTGCCCAAAGATTTACGTCGTCGATACACCGCACATCTGATTGATATTACCAATAAATCGCCACAATTACTGATTGCCTATCACTACGATCAAAAGCTAGTTCAAGGCCCTCCATTTTCCATTAGTAATGAAGAAGTAAGCCAACACTATAAAGGGTGTTACAACTTAACGCTTGTTGTAAGTACCGCTGTAGAAGGTGGAATGAAGGGTAAATGCGAGGCAACAGAAAATGTGTGGTTGCTTCAATTATGATTACTAAACCGTAGTTAATCGGCTTAGAATTCATCAGTTTTAATATTCAAGACATATCATCTAAAATGACCACAACGCTAACAAAACATGTATCACTAACTCATACTCAAAGCCACATTCATGTTGAATTCAGTATTCCTCATCAGGTGATGAGTTCTGCGGTATTAAATGGTGGTCTTGTCTACGCTGATCACCTTGTTAATATAAAAGTCCCTAAATGTTTGACCTCGCCGAGCTCACCACAACTAACACTCGCCAAATATTGTGAAGATGCCAATTGGCATGGCAATAGCGTTGGCATGATGACGGCGGCTTCAATGGATTCATTTCGAATGGCAAAAGAGTCAGCGCAGAACATTGATATTATTGTTCTTGTGACCTCTGGCTTGTCCAATCCAAGGCGGGTCGGTGACCGTGCTGAGCACAGGATAATGGCCGCGGAATCAGAGGAAATTGGTACTATTAATATCATCATCATTACTTCAGCCATATTAACTGGAGCGGCCATGGTCGAGGCCTTGCTGATTGTGACTGAGGCAAAAACTACGGCTCTGCAAGATGCCGGAATCATCAGCCCTGTTTCCAATAAGATTGCCACTGGAACCGGAACAGACTCAGTTGCAGTGGTAAGTGGTCATGGACCCGAAGAGGTAAACTACTGTGGCAAGCATGTATTATTTGGCGAAATATTAGGCCGTATGGTCACTGATACAGTTGCATCATCAATAGCGTGGGATATTACAAATCGCCCACTTTCCTGAGCAAAGCCTCGTCATGTTGATTGCAATTATTGCGGGTATTTTATAAGCCATGTTAGCCTAGTTATTACCACGTAGGTTCACAGAGAAATTTCAGCATGGGCAATACGCTAAGGTGACTAAATATGCTGAATAAGTGAAAATTCTAATGTTAGGATAGCTAGCAAATACAAGTAGGACATAACGCCCAGTAAAGGGCAAATAATCATACCAAGTTAATAAAAAAAGAGTTTCCTAATTATGGCAATCGATCCAATTTGTGGCATGAATGTAGATACAGACACTACGCCACATAAAACAATCTATAAGCAAGTGCCGTATTATTTTTGCTGCACTGGCTGTTTGAATAAATTTCAAGCCTCGCCAGAACAATACATTGCGACTGACGAACCTGTGGGCAGTTGTTGTGGTGGGCATGCTGAGTCCCAACCTAAAACCACACCCGAAAAACACAGTATTCAGAATGAATATACTTGCCCGATGCATCCGGAAGTTATTCAAGATCATCCCGGAAGCTGTCCTAAATGTGGCATGGCATTAGAAGCGAGTTCGCATGCAATAACAACCACGCAATACACCTGCCCAATGCATCCTGAAGTTGTACAAGATCATCCCGGAAGCTGTCCTAAATGTGGCATGGCATTAGAAGCGACTACGGTTGAAGCAGATGAAGACACCAGCGAATTAGATGATATGTCTCGTCGCTTTTGGGTAAGCAGTCTATTTGCCATACCGGTATTTATATTAGCGATGACAGCTGATATGGCGCCGCAGTGGCTACCCAGCTCGCTTTCCATGTTACAGATTCAGTGGATAGAAGCGACACTCGCCACGCCAGTAGTTGTCTGGGGCGGCTGGCCATTTTTCGGTCGAGCGTTGCAATCACTGGTCAGCCGAAATCTCAATATGTTTACATTAATAGGTTTAGGCGTTTCCGTCGCATGGTCATATAGTCTTATCGCCTTAGTTTTTCCAAACCTATTTCCGGTCAGCTTGCAGCATGCTGATGGCACAGTACCGGTTTATTTTGAAGCGGCAGCGATGATTACTGTACTGGTTTTGCTGGGCCAAGTTCTGGAACTACGTGCACGAAGTCAAACCAATGCCGCGATTAAATTACTGTTGGGCTTAGCTCCTAATACTGCCAGAATTGTCCGCGATAATGGTGATGAAGAAGATATTCCACTTTCTGATGTTCACGTAGGCGATAAGCTCAGGGTTCGTCCCGGAGACAAAGTACCCGTTGATGGTGTTGTTATTTCGGGTAATAGTAACGTTGATGAATCAATGGTTACCGGCGAATCAATTCCTGTTGCCAAAACAGCCAAACACCAACTCATTGGCGCGACGGTAAATGGTACCGGTAGCCTGATCATGCAGGCTGAAAAAGTAGGCAGTGAAACCTTGCTCGCTCAAATTGTAAACATGGTTGCTGAGGCCCAACGATCTCGGGCCCCCATTCAAAAACTGGTCGATACTGTCGCCGGCTATTTTGTACCCACGGTGATTATTGTCGCCCTTTTTACCTTCATCGTCTGGAATATTTGGGGGCCTGAACCCCAAATGGCACACGCCATTATCAATGCCGTTGCCGTACTCATTATTGCCTGCCCTTGCGCTTTAGGATTGGCGACACCGATGTCTATAATGGTCGGTACAGGTCGGGGGGCACTCAATGGCGTATTGATAAAAAATGCCGAAGCATTAGAAGTATTAGAAAAAGTCGATACGTTAGTCATTGATAAAACAGGCACCTTGACCGAAGGTAAACCCAAACTAATCAGCGTGATCGACTATGCAAGTTTTTCCGAAAAGTACGTTTTACAACTTGCTGCCAGCTTAGAACGTGCAAGCGAACATTCGCTCGCCGAAGCGATCGTAAATGGTGCTTTATCAAGAGATATCACCTTACTTGACACCACTGAATTTTCTTCAATCACTGGCAAAGGCGTAACGGGTAAAGTTGATAACCATGATATCGCTTTGGGTAATATCAGCTTACTTGAAAGTATGGACGTTGATGTGAGTGAACTGACGGAAAAGGCTGACACATTAAGAAATGAAGGCCAAACCGTGATGTTCGTGAGTATTGATGGCCAAGCTGCCGGACTGATTGGCGTCGCTGACCCCGTTAAAAGTTCAACCCCTGAAGCGATTAAGGACTTACATAACGAAGGCATTAGCATTGTCATGCTTACTGGCGACAGTCACGCCACAGCGATGGCCGTAGCAGAAAAACTTGGGATCGATAGTGTGCATGCCGGCGTATTACCTGAACAAAAAGCCGCCATCATCAAGCAACTTCAAGCCGAAGGTAAAGTGGTTGCAATGGCTGGCGATGGAATTAATGATGCACCCGCATTAGCACAAGCCGATGTTGGTATTGCAATGGGAACCGGCACCGATGTCGCGATAGAAAGCGCCAGCGTGACGTTGGTAAAAGGAGATTTACGAGGCATCGTTAAGGCAATACGTTTAAGTCGCGCCACCATGGGCAATATTCGTCAAAATCTATTCTTTGCCTTTATTTACAATGCACTTGGCGTGCCGATTGCAGCCGGTATTTTATACCCAGTGTTTGGCCTACTGCTGTCGCCGATGATCGCCGCTGCAGCCATGAGCCTAAGTTCAGTATCCGTTATTAGTAATGCCTTAAGACTAAAACGAGCAAAACTATAAGGATGTTTTAACCATAATATCAACTTTATAGCAGTGTGTAAGGCCTCACCTCGCAACTCCAAGGGTACGACCCCATAAATTACAGAGGTAATAACGAACTGGTTTATTCTTCTCATTGCAGGGTAGTCGAAACACCCTCGGCAAATTTTCCCAGCATAAGTTGAGCGAGTAACCATAGTTGGTTTTCCTGTTACTGCCAGTATTCAATACTCGCTATTTAACCAAATTTTCTTGCCAGAGTTAGCTGAGTAAAATTTGTCTAAAGTAGCATTAATGGTGAACTAAGCTAAAATCTATAGTGTCATTTTAGGTGTAAAATGAAAACAAGTTTAAAATAGCCATTAATAAGCAAGCATTCAGATATCTCAAGCAAAGTTATCGGCTCAGTCTTAAAGAGTAGAAATACAAAGCGTTCAATTTTAAGGCCAAATTACTCGCATTTTTCACCCTTATAAAAGCAATATTTATAGGGAACGCTAAGCGCACGCAATGGAAGCTTATCCATTGTTAATTATTCAGTGGAGACCTAAGGTGAATGAACTTTTAGAAACATCGATTTTTTGCCCCTATTGTGGCGAACAAATTAGTGTAACTATCGAAACAATGGACGAAAGCCAAGAATATATAGAAGATTGTCAGGTATGTTGTCGTCCTATTACTTTTGATATCACAGTCGCATTTGATGGCAGTTCTTCACTATCAATACGTGCTGAAAATGACACCATGTAAAATGCTTAATGAGGCGAGTCTAAGGATATACAAAGCCATCACTTCGCATAGGCAATTCGACCGTTGTTGTACTATCGAATCAACGTCAATATATCTAATTAAGGAAGACTGTCATTAAAAAACCTGACACGCCACTAGACGAAGACAACAGGCTGAAAACGCTTAGCTCTCTCAATATACTAGATACCTCTTCTGAAGAACATTTTGACCGTCTAACACGAATGGCAAAGCGTATACTCAATGTACCAATTGCTGTTGTCAGCTTAGTTGATGAAAATCGTCAATGGTTCAAGTCTCGTGTAGGTTTAAACATTCAAGAAACGCCATAAAGAATAGTCACTCTCAAACCAAAAAACATGTTCGTTCTTACTTCATAAAACATCAGTCTAATGAGCCTTATCTAGGCTATGTTGGGACGAAAATAAGTCTTAAAATTAAGGAAGCCATTGATTATATGAGTATTATTTTAATCAGAACAGTATTTGCCAAGATGTTTACATTTATATTTTTAGGCTTAGCGGTAGCTATTATATTTTCACTACTACATACCGTAATACTAGGTCTTTTAGAGGGCGCTAATATAATGGAGATCTTTTTGCGAAGCATAAATACAGGAGTTATTGCACTCGCGGTGTTTGAGTTAGCATTGGTGATTAATAAAGAGTATTCAGGTCATGAAGATGAGGCTGAAGGCGCCGTCGCCAGCTTAAGAAGAACTATTCCTAGATTTATTGGAACCGTGTGTATTGCTTTGTCTCTTGAAGGATTAATTATGGTCATTAAATATAGTCAGTTAGACATGGCCGGTAATTTATATTATCCGGTAGCGATCATATCCAGTACGGCTTTACTTTTAACATCATTAGGGCTTTTCTTACACTTCACTCGTAAATAAAACGTATCTTAATCTGCAAGCATTTTGCTGAAAAACATGCTCCATTTAGTTTAATATTGGTGTGATTATTTACATAATAAATTGTAAGCTTGGGGTTTTATATCTGCACGATCAGGAAGATAAATAACCCCGCCGAAGGCATCCTCACTTATCATCCCCCCCCCCAATCCAGCATTAACTAAAACCTGGCTGCTTTGTGGTTTGGGGAGAATAAAACAACCTCAGCAACTGGGGTGCTGAGGTTATTAATGGTGTTAGCCCTATGGCTGTTCTGGTTCTGCACTTGTTATAGTAATTGCTTCTTCTGGCGCTTCCAACTTTAGCGTTTCCAACAGTTTACCCATGGTTTCTGTTAACCAATAACATGCATATATCCGATCATACTTGGCATTGGTATAGTCAATTCGGGCAGTCAAAAATTCATTTTCAGTATCAAGTAAATCTAATAACGTTCTCAAGCCAAGACTGAACTGCTGTTGATATGCTTCACGAGTGCTTTCTGTCGAGGCAACACGCTGTTCCAAATACTGTAGACGACTAGTAGTAGTTAGAAGCGAGTTCCACGCTAAGCGCACGTCATTTTCTATTTGACGTTTAGTGAGATTAGCTGTTTCTTTTACATTTTCGCTGAGAAATGCCGTTTCATTAATCCGAGCCTTATCTGCGCCGCCATTAAGTAAATTATAGCGCATGCGGAACATAGCTAAAGCATCGTTATCATGTCCGTTCACGCCATCAAGGTCATTATCAGCGCTGGCGCTAAGTTCCAAATCAACTCTCGGCTGCATAGGTGCTTCCGCGCCTTGTTGCTGCGCTAAAGCAGCTTCATGTTCTGCAATAGCGGCATGCAATGCCGGATGTTGGTGATAGGCAATTTTTATTGCGTCATCCACTGTCGCTGGAGCCGTGTTACAGCATTCGTCAGTAGGGTCGATTAATGCTTCTGGGCTATTACCAATAACACGGAGGTAATTAGTTTGTGCATCTTCAAGATTTCCTTTGTTTGCCGTTAAATTAGCTTTTGAAAGAGCTAGCCGACCTGATGACTGCTCGACATCGGCTTGATTTCCTACACCGCTATCGGCACGCAGTTTTATTTGAGAAAAAATACGATCATGACTATCTAAGTTATCTTCCGTTAAAGATAACAGCTGTTGACGACGTAACACATCAAGGTAGACTTGAATCGCACGAAGACTAGTTGTTTCAGCTGTATCTGCAACACTATAACCTGCTGATTCTGCTAACGATGTAGTTTGGTCTACGGAATTTTTAGTGGCATAACCATCATATAACATCTGTGAAGCAGTCAATTCAGCTTCTCCACGAGTTAACCATTTCCTATGGTCCGGCCTTGTTGTTGGACTATCTGTTCGTTCGCGTCCAATACCCATGTTCAAATCTACTTTAGGATAATAGCCCGCTCGTGCTTGATCAATTGTTTGATCGACACTAAGACGACGGCTTGTTTCAGCCAATATCGAAGGGTTACTTTTGATTGTTTTATCAACAGCTTCTGTTAACGATTCAGCTAGTAGTGGTTGGGACACTAGTAG
Source organism: Methylophaga sp. (assembly GCA_024636315.1). Classification (GTDB taxonomy): domain Bacteria; phylum Pseudomonadota; class Gammaproteobacteria; order Nitrosococcales; family Methylophagaceae. The sequence continues at coordinate 1,198 of JAGXHJ010000025.1, read as the reverse complement.
CGTAGTGGCTAACATTGAGGCTGAAAGTATCGTTAACTTATTTTTATATATCATCACATAACTCCGTTTATCAGCGTACGTCAATTTCGACGCGACGATTTAATACTTCAACTGTTTCATCAGGTGTTGAGACAAGTAGTCGGTGCTCACCTTCAGATGAAATATTAATAACATCAGCAGATATGCCTAAATCAATTAAATCCTGTCGCACTTTTCTCGCACGTCGTTGGGAGAGCGCCTCATTATATGCATCCGAGGCAGATGTATCAGTATGCCCACTAATTATAATTTTACTATCGTTGCGTTTAAGAAGTGTTTGATAAACTTCTTTTGATTCCTGCTCAGACTCTGGCGAAAATACAGTTTGGTCTAACAAGAAATATAATTTCGCATTATAGGGTGCAGGTATTCTTACAATTGGTTTTTGAGGAGACGGTATTATATTTTCGACAACACATATCGGTGTTTCACCAATAGCAACATCTAACGGTGCCTCTACCTGTCCGCGCAGATCTGATTCCATTCTATCTGGGCCGATACTATTATGAATGGGGCTACAACCTGTCATCGAAAAAATCATGATTAGGGGCAGATATAAACGGTATTTATAGTTCATTACTGATGTCTCTCGAAATTATTGAAAAAGTGTATATTGAAGACAAGATACAGCCATCGGTAACGTTGACTGGCAATGAAGAGTAATAGTAATTACTTTGTTGCAATCTACATTTAATATCAAATCCTTTCACGTCTTTAAAAAAAATCCATTATCTATGACGAGTTAACTATATCTAATTATTAGGCTCAATTAAGAGGAAGTCAATATCTAATATTTCAATCAAGTAGTTAACCAACTTGATTTTTAATTGTTACCCCATTGCATAGATATTTTTTGAGCCTGCTATTGTCACGAAAAGTAAATCGCTCTTAGCATACGACTATCAGTATGACTAATTACTTGCCAATGTCCAGTAGGTAAAAGATAAATAATATCTAACTAGGCTACCAAAGTCATTGCGAACAGGTGTATTGGCTTGATAGTAAGCACTACAGTTTAATATTGAGAGACCTTTGCACGAACCACTTTTATTAGTGCCAGATTAGCTGAAAGCTAATTTTTTGAATAAATTTAGAAAAAAGTGACGTCACACGTTCATTTTTCTCCAATTTACGGGTTATTTACCCGCTATCTCCCTTT
>JAGXHJ010000024.1 GCA_024636315.1 Methylophaga sp. | reverse complement strand
GTCAATCAGCATTGAATCGGCAAAACTAGTTTGTTGTAGGTTTTTCCACGCCATGTATGAGCCCATTCCTGATGATTTTCGTAGGGTGTATTATCTCATTTCTAGTATGTTTTTGCCGGTTTCGTGCAAAGGTCTCTAATAGAAATAAAAATTCAGCCGAATCCTAAGGTTGTTAAAGAACAGAAAGCCAACGCTAAACGTAAAACCATAACGTTAAATGACAATCAAGCGAAAGAGGCCCTTGCTAGTTGTAGAGTGCTTTGTATTGAGCCAGATGCATCTTCTAGACAAAGTATTGCCGAAACTTTAACAACATTCATTCGTAATATTGATCTTTGTGCAACGGTAGATGAAGCAAATACCTTATGTCACAGTGCTCCAGATCTGATCATTATCGACCTAGCCTTTCTACTGAAATATCGATCTGAGTTGACTCTTCTGCTGCCAGTAAATCTATCTAATACTCCGATACTAATTACCAGCGAACCTTCAAATATTATTGTTGCAGAGCAATTGTTTTCCTTGCCAATAACTCGATATTTACGTAAGCCTATTATAACAACTGCACTGCTGAGTATTGTTAAAGAGTGTATTAATTTAATGTGGCAGAGCATTAAGACAACAGGCCATTGGAGCGGTGAGATCTGGAATAAGCGCAAGCATGGCGAACTGTTTCTAGAGTCGATTACAATTAATGCCATTAAAAATGAATATGATGAGGTAGTATCCTATTGTTCCGTATTTACTGATATTACAGAGAAGCAAGCAGTTGACGAAGCAATTAAGCGGTTAGGTTATTATGATGGTTTAACTGAACTACCAAATCGACGTGCATTTAAAATTAAACTTGATCAAGAAATTGAACGAGCAGATAGAAACCAGCACAAGTTAGCTGTTTTGTTTCTAGATCTCGACAATTTTAAGCAAATAAACGATACGTTAGGTCATGAATATGGGGATCTCGTTTTAAATGAAACGGCTGTTCGATTACGCCAATGTATACAAGATGTCGATTTAATTGCCAGACTAGGTGGGGATGAATTTACAATATGTATTACAAATATTGACAAAAAAGATGTTTACAACATCACACAAAAAATACTGGCCGGAATTGTTGCCAAGCCATTTCAGGTACATGATGAAACTATTTATCTTTCAGTAAGTATAGGTGTTGCAATTTATCCCAATCATGCTAAAGAAGCATCATTATTATTAAAGCATGCTGATCAAGCTCTGTTTTATGCAAAAGAACAAGGACGAAACTGCGCTCAATTCTTTACCCCTGCAATGCAAAAATCAGCGATAGAAAAGAAAAATATAATACAAGACCTCCGCCTTGCTATAAAAAACAAAGAATTTGAGTTGTTTTATCAGCCTATCGTTGAATTGCAGACAAATGCACTCTATAAGGCGGAGGCTTTGATTCGCTGGCATCACCCAGAGAAGGGACTCATACCTCCTGACAGCTTTATACCGATTGCTGAAGATAGCGGTTTAATCAATGAGATAGGAGACTGGGTATATAAACAAGCAGTCCGTCAATCTATGCTATGGCGAACTAAAATCAATGATCACTTTCAGATCAGTGTTAATAAATCTCCAAGAGAATTTACTAAGGACAAAAGTCTTCATAGCTCTTGCATTGAGTATTTGGCTATGGAAGAGTTTCCAACTGACTGTATTGCTATTGAAATTACAGAAGGCGTAATGATGGACTCGAAAGTAGCTATTACTAAACAATTACGCTCTTTTCATGATATAGGCATTCAAATTTCACTCGATGATTTTGGTACAGGCTATTCATCTTTAAGCTATCTCAAAAAGTTTGATATTGACTATATAAAAATTGATAAGCAATTTGTTTGTTAAACAAGTTGATAGTAATAGTGATGATCAGGCTCTATGTAAAGCCATTATTGCAATGGCTCATGCTTTAAATATAAAAGTTATTGCTGAAGGAATTGAAACAATTGGTCAAAGAGCATTTTTGCTTAATGCTGGTTGTGATTATGGACAAGGCTATTTATTTTCTAAACCTGTGACGGCTGAGGATTTTGAAAAAATTAAAATTAATTTATAGAATATCCTCATCTTCAACATATCGTTAACAAATAGCTTCATCAAATAATTAAGTGATAAGGAATAGAAAATTGATCGCTTCAACAATAGTTCAAAATGAGTCTATTATCATCACTTTATCAAATACCTTCAATTTTCTTGATCAAATAGCATTTCGTAAAAGCTATGAAGAATAGGTAAATGGTAGCACCAAAAAGTATATACTTGATTTTAGCAGTTTAAGTTTATAGATAAGATTCTTTTACATTAAGAAACGAATTATTGAAACGGCTCCATACATCTGATGTATAACATCACAATGTTATAGAAGTCTGTTTTATATTTTGTTCGAGTATTAGCGATAAAGGTTAACCGCCATGGCCTTAGAAATAGAAAGAAAATTCCTCGTAAAAGCTAACAGTAAGTCTTGGATGAAACACGCCTCAGCATCCAATATCCGACAGGGTTATCTATGTGATGATATCAGGCGTTCGGTACGAGTTCGAATTAACGATCAAGAAGCATTCTTGACAATCAAAGGCCAGTCAAAAGGAATGAGTCGTCATGAATATGAATATGCTATTCCACTTAATGATGCAGAAAAATTACTCGCGATGTGTGTGCATTCGATAATTGTTAAAACTCGTCATACTCTAAATATTGATGGCCTAATATGGGAAGTTGATGAATTTCATCATGATAATAAAGGGTTAATCATGGCAGAGGTAGAACTAGACCACGTAGAACAACACGTTTCTTTGCCAGAATGGATCGCTTCAGAAGTGACTGACGACCCTCGCTTTTATAATCTTGCTTTATGTCAGCATCCCTACAATATTTGGGTAAAATAAACTGACTATATGAAATATAAGAAGGAGCTCAACTCAAATACAACTATAAAGCACACTTTTCGTCATATTGTGTCCCAAGATCTGAAATCGATCAATAAATGGCGAAAAATCGCCATCAATGCTGATGATCCTGAAGGTGTTCATCAAATTCGTATCAGCCTGCGTAAAATAAGAACGGCATTGCTAATATTCAAGCCTGTTATCAATAATAAATTCAGTCACACACTAGCAAAAAAATTGAAAAAATATGCTACTGTTTTAGATGATGCGCGTGATCTGGATGTTTATATACTGACAAATTTCACTGGCGATTCTGACTCTACACTTAAGTCTGCGGCTATCGCAAAACGAAATAAAGTGTATCTACGCGTAAAAAAATTACTTAAAAGTAAACCGTTCAATAAACGAATACGTAGTGGTAAAAAATGGCTAAAAACCGGCCAATGGCAGAAAACAACTATCATAGATAAAAAGCTAAACCATTCTTTGCAATCATTTGCCTTTGATACTTTAGATTCATTGACGAAAGTCATTATTGTTAAGGGTGAAAACCCTCAACAATTGGATAACCTAGCGCTGCATAAATTGCGAATTGATTGCAAAAAATTACGCTATACTACTGAATTTTTCATGTCACTTTATGACGAAAACACAACTAGAACTTTTATCGACAAATTAAAACAACTACAAGATAGTTTGGGTGATATTCACGATACTTTTATCCAAAAACAGCTCCATCAAAGATTATTAGAAAAAGATCAAAAAATACAGCTCACTTCGGCATCGCAACAAGTACTACTTCAAATTGATCGCACTGCCGAGATCAAAAAAGTGCAACTCATTAACCAACTGACGGCATTTTGCCACAGTCATTATCCTTGGCGAACATCGCAAGTTGAATAAATAGTGCTTCTACTTTGACTATTTTAGATTTTATTCTTCTTCTGTAAGTAGTTCGCGGATTGACTGTAATTCTTGCTGACGTTTTTCATCAGTTAGGGGATATTGCATTTTAAGTGATTTAAACGTATCAAGAATGACTTGTGAAACAATTAACCGTGCATTTTTTTTATCATCGGCAGGCACCACATACCAAGGCGCACGCTTAGTACTCGTGGCACTCAGACATTGTTCATAGGCATCCATATATTTATCCCAAGATTGACGCTCTTCAACGTCTCCAGTACTGAATTTCCAGTTTTTTTCCGGCGTGTCGATACGATCGAGGAAACGTTGTCGCTGTTCTTCTTTAGATAAATGAAGAAAAAACTTAATGATACGTGTGCCATTTCTAAATAGATGATTTTCTAGGTCGACAATAGAATCATAGCGCTCATTCCAGATGGTTTTTTCATCAACTAAGCCATCAGGCACGCCTTGACCATGAAGGATTTCAGGGTGAACGCGAACGATCAATACTTCCTCATAATAGGAGCGGTTGAAAATGCCGATCCGGCCACGTTCAGGCAAACATTGGTTGGTTCGCCATAGAAAGTCGTGATCTAATTCCGTCGCACTAGGATGTTTGAAACTAAATACCTGGCAACCCTGCGGATTAATACCTGACATGACGTGTCGAATCGCGCCATCTTTGCCAGCAGCATCCATTGCCTGAAAGATCAGTAATACTGAGTACTCATTAGAGGCGTATTGAAGCTGTTGCAGTTCACTTAGTTCTTCAACCTGTTGATTAAGATGTTTGCGATATTTCTTCTTTGAACTATATACAGCTTCAACCCGTGTAGGCCACTTATTGAGTTTGACTTTATCGCCTTCTTGAACTTGGAAATCTTTAATGTTGATTTTCATCTTGTTACCCATTGCTAATGTGACTGCTACTAAGCATAACCTTAATTTAGCCTTCAATGTTTCAGGGTAGAAATTTACCATGACTGATCGATACCAACTGAGCGCAGTTCGCTGTAAGTTGAGACCAATTAATATTCATTTCAAGATGAACAAGTGTTGCCGGTAACATCCGGTCATCATTCGCCACCACGCTTGTAATAGGCGTTGACAGTAAGCAATCGACCAAATACTCTAATGAAGGATTATGACCGACCAATAATACCTTATGATTTGGTGATGGACAGTTTGCCAACACCTCAAGCAAAGTATCAAGATCAGCATCATAGATCTGGCTAGCTATATGAATATTTTGTGGTTCAACGTTTAACTTTTCTGTGACAATTTGAGTTGTCATCAAAGCCCGTTTTGCTGGTGAAGTCATTACAAAGTCAGGTTTAAGATCATGGCTACTCATCCATGCCCCTATCTTTTCGGCCTGCTTTATTCCTTTATCTGTTAATGAACGATCAAAATCACGGCCAAACACTTCATCAGAAGCCTTGCCATGTCTAAGAACAAACAACTGATAGCGATTATCTTTACTTTTAGTCATCACGACACCTCATTGTCAGCAAGTAATATTCCCATAAAGTATAAGTAACAATGTGCCGCTTTATGTTACAGAATGATGTTGAGTTAATTTATTTTTGACGCTCAAGCGTCGCACAGCCAACGGTGGCTTGTTCCCATGTTTCTACATAGCACGCACCAATTTTATCCTTGCCTAAGATACGACCATGGTTAAAACCGTGGCTATTACTTGAAACCCAAGTAAATGATTTATTATCTGGATAAATCACCCCAAAGAAATTTTTTGTGCCATCAGGGTAGCTAAATGTGCCACGGAAACGACGATCTTGTTGTTCGGTAATGGTGACAATTTTAGGGACTAACATACATTAATACCACTTTCAGGAAAATACGATTTTCCAATAAGTGCTTTATACCCCAGCGTTTTACCTGCAGCCCCTAATATCATTGATTCGATTCGTTCTAATGTATGACGTTTCACATTGCCATCAT
>JAGXHJ010000023.1 GCA_024636315.1 Methylophaga sp. | reverse complement strand
GTCCAATAACTCAAAAGTACTTATAGTATTGGTGTATTTTGTTGATATATCAGTGGTTAAGTTCATTATCATATCCTTTTGTTCTTGAACATTATTTTACACTGCTTATAGGGGAATAGTATTAATGTATGTTAGTCCCATAATGATTTAGTGATTCAAAAAAGTGCCTATGATTTTAAAAAGCCAGTGACCGCAGACTTTACCGCTAGGTGTTCTTTTCCCAGCGAAGATGAATTGGCATTATTCCTCAACACCCTAAAAGAAAAGGGCAAAGCACGTATTACCTTGATAGCAGAAATTGAATCTGAACTTGGTCAATGCGGCCGACATGAAGGTTTGTACGTGAACTAAGTAGGTGTTCTTGTAATCGCTACTAGTTGAACTGCCAGCTAAGAGATGTGGCCTGTTTTCTTCTCGACCCGCAGAGGACAGTCAGGTTATTTAACACTAGGAAGTGATTCAAGAGATTGCTCACCAAGATCAAGCTGGCTCTTTGATCTTCAAAAGTATGATCTAGCAAATAAGGCAAAAGAAAAATAGTAGTGTCTTAAATGAGAGGTAAGTTGTATTATTGTCTCATAGGAGAAATTATGAGGGGGGAGGAAATGATCTCACAAGCAACAAATACGCACACCGTTTCTGAAGAGAGTAAAGACAGTGTAGTAACAAAAGCATTGATGAATGTAGGTCGAGACTTAAACATATCACCTGATGTTTTAGCCTCAATCGTCGGCAAGAATAGAAGTAGCCTATATCGTCCAACCGGTATTAAGGCAAACAGTAAAAGCGGGGAACTTGCTTTAGTTATGATCCGTTGCTATCGCGCATTATTTGCGTTGATGGGAGGTAACTATGCAGCAATGCAACACTGGTTCAATACCTACAATAATCACACAGGTGGCGTACCCATTGAGCAAGCTCAAAAACTTGAAGGCTTAATGTCTGTCTCACGCTACCTTGATGCTATCCGTGGAAAGAATTAATTCACCTTGGGGCAGTATTGAAACCACTGCCATACAAGGTGATGTTTGGCGCATAGTTGAAAGCCAAGAAGAAATTGCCACTGTAGGTCTGGTGGATAATTTAGATGAGCAGTATTTGTTAGAACAAATGCTGGATGACTCAAAACCACCTGTCCCGACAGGTACGCAAGATTTGAACTATTTACTCTCCACTCCCTTTAGATACCCGCCGTTGGCTTGGGGCTCACGCTTTGGAACGGTGACAGAACGTAGCATATTTTATGGCTCTGAAAAAATGGAAACGGCACTGGCTGAAGTAGCCTATTACCGTTTCATTTTTCTTGAGGGAATGAGTGTACCACCACCTGTTCCGATCCAAACGCAACACACCGCATTTCAAGCGGGGATTAACTGCAAAAAAGGCGTGGACTTATTTTCGCCTCCTTTTGATGCTCACCGAATCGATTTAGTATCACCAGATAATTATCAATTCACTCAAGCGGTAGGGACACATCTTAGACAGAGTGATATTGATGGGTTTCGGTTTGAATCTGCACGATGCCCCAGTAAAGGTGCAAATATAGCCATTATTTACCCCGAAGCAATCATTAGAGATTTGCCGAAGAATAAAAAAGATATCGTATGTTTAACGACCACAACAGAGGTAAGCTTTAGCGTGCTACATGCATCACGTATTAAAGTACACGCGATGCATCACTTTGCGAAAACACATTTTTTGGTCAAGGATGTATTTCCAGTGCCGTGTTAGAGTGAAAAATTGATTTTAACAGTAATATCAGCGTAATTTAACCATTCATTACAACCATCTTTTTGTAATGAATGAGCATGCCAAACTCACTGATATTGATACACATCATTAATCTGTACGCTGTTTGATAATAGCCAATCAAGGGGGCCAACTTAATTTTCTTATGCCAATGACCACTTTGGGCTGTGGATTCAACTGGTCGATGCAACACATGCATTAAATCTTTGTTTAGCTGTTTGGTTCGGAATACGCAAACTAAAGATTGAGAGCCTGTTGCCATACCACTAACTTCTGTTCAAACTTTATCGCAGCATGGGCTGGGCTGGTGGAGGGAAGCTTGCATCGAACAATCTTTTTTTGTTGCTCAGAAAGTGTCGGCAACACATACCGATTAAATACTTGTTCAGCTTTAGTGCCGTTAAAACAGATCTGCTGAATGTTTGGGTGTTGTTGCAGAAATACATTAAAGTCATTGGCTACCATACTGGCAGGAACTATAGCTTGATCTAAACTGCCCTGACGTTGGCAGCTTTTAATCACATCCCACACGGCGATATTATTTGCTAGTAAATACTCACAGCGTTGTGGGTAAGCTAAGTCTTTATCCATATTGAAAATGGATGACATAATCAACCAAAACGCATTGCGTGGATGCGCGTAATATTGTTGCTGCTCAAGTGATTTTACGCTGGGCATAGACCCAAGAATTAAGAGGCTCGCATTGCGATCAGCAATAGGGGGGAAGCTGAGATTTAATGGCAGGGTATTTGTCATTTATTGATATGTTTTACCTTGGTGTTTAATCCAACCATCGATGTGCCTATTAGCTGGATCACGATGCGTCCAGTGCACAACGCCGCCTTTTTCATTCCACTCATACTCACCATAAATAGTGACTTCATCCCCAGTTGTTAATGCCTCAACTCTGGGAGCTAAGTCGATATTATGCGCAACCAAGATGGTGTGACCTTCAGCTGTTTTAACGATGAATTTTTGATGGCGACTACCGTCTAGGTCATCAGGTAATAATTTAATGACTTTGCCAGTTATTTCTAATTGAACATTGCTTTGATGTTGATCGAAAATCTGTTCGATATTACTAGGCGAGCTGGAGTTTACCGTCGTTTGTTCAGGAGTATATTTGCTAGCAGCATAACCAATGATAATGAAGGCAATGATCAGCCATATACGATGTTTTTGACGTGTTTTTTTAGACATAAGTATGATGCTTGTGTTTAAAAGTAGGGCATCAAGCTTACCTTGAGAATCAGCTATGTTCAAAGCATTTAAAAGTAGACGAGGTATGACTAATATCAAATCTGACATTTCTAAGGATACTATGTGCAGTCTTAATTGCTTGTATCTGAGAACACATCAGTCTTAAATGTATAAAACAACATTTTTAAAGTCAAGTTATGCTGGGCCTGAATAGATTGAATTGGTTAAAGGAATTATCGATTAATAGATAGAGTCAAAACTTAAACAAAGAAATGGCGCATAGAACTATTAAAAATCAGGATTTCATGCCTTCAGTGGGACCGTTTAATAATGATGATAGCTAGATTTACCTTGGTTTCAGACTGGAAATTAGTTAATAAGTAATCATTAATGTAGTGGTTTATGTTTTTGTTATTAGTTATGGACAGTTATAATAGTAGGTCATTTATCTAGTCAGAGAGCTTAGATGTATCAGTACGATAACTACGATCAAACGATGGTTGAGCAACGAGTAGCACAATACCGTGACCAAACACGTCGTTTTTTAGCGGGCGAATTAACAGAAGAACAATTCCGTCCATTACGATTAATGAATGGCTTGTATATACAAATCCATGCGCCAATGTTGCGGATTGCGGTGCCTTATGGGCTGATGTCTTCAAAGCAAGTACGTAAAATTGCTGAAGTGTCTCGCAAATATGACAGAGGTTATGTGCATTTCACTACGCGTACCAACTTTCAGATGAATTGGCCTACGCTAGAAAGCGTTCCGGATATCTTGGCTGAATTGGCTACTGTGCAAATGCACGGCATTCAAAGTAGTGGTAACTGTATTCGTAATACAACCTCGGATCAGCTTGCTGGTGTGAGTGCGGACGAAATTGAAGACCCACGTCCTTGGTGTGAGATCATCCGCCAATGGTCAACATTTCATCCAGAGTTTGCCTACCTGCCTCGTAAATTCAAGATTGCCGTCATTGGTACTAAAGAAGATCGTGCGGCAACACAATTACACGATATTGGCTTACATCTAGTTAAAAATCATGAAGGCGAAACCGGCTTTGAAGTACTTGTTGGTGGCGGTTTAGGTCGTACACCGATATTAGGTCAAGTTATACGTCCATTCCTCGAGAAGAAAGACTTATTGTCTTATCTTGAAGCGATCTTACGTGTGTATAACCGCTTGGGTCGACGTGATAATAAATATAAAGCGCGTATCAAAATTACGGTGCGCGAGCATGGTCTTAGTCATATTCGCGAATTAGTCGAAGCGGAGTGGGTACATATTCGTAAGCAGTTAGTGTTAGATGATAAAGAAATTGCACGTGTTAAACAGTATTTCACTGAGCCGGCTTATGAAGCAACTGCTGCTAATGATGTCAGTTTTGCTCAAATGCAAGCTGAAGATGCCGCATTTGCCCGTTGGGTGAAACAAAACGTCGTTGCTCATAAAGTGGCAGGTTATAAAATTGCCTATATTTCACTTAAAGCACCACTCCTTCCACCGGGTGATGTGACTTCAGATCAATTGGATGTTGTTGCAGATTTAGCCGATGAATTTAGCATGGGTGAAATTCGTGCTAGCCATAATCAGAATTTATTATTGAGTGATGTTAAACAAGGTGATTTATTTGCCTTGTGGTTACGTTTGCAAGCGGAAGGTTTAGCGACGGCTAACATCAATACAATGGCAGATATGATTTGTTGCCCCGGTTTAGATTTCTGTGGATTGGCTAATGCAACATCTATCCCATTAGCTAAAGAAATTAATGAACGTTTTGATGATTTAGATTATTTGTATGACTTGGGTGATATCAAAATAAAAATATCAGGTTGTATGAATGGCTGTGCCCATCAAAGTGTTGGTCATATCGGTATTCTAGGTGTCGATAAGAAAGGTGAAGAGTGGTATCAATTCACGCTTGGCGGTAGTTCAGAAGCTGATGCTTCATTGGGTGAACGTTTAGGTCGTGCCATTCCTAAAGATGAAGTCGTTGATACGGTTGTGACTTTGTTGGAAGTATTTAAAGAACTTCGTCATGAAGACGAATTATTTCTAGCCACAGTACGTCGTGTTGGGATTGACCCGTTTAAGGAGCGTGTATATGCAGATAATTAAAGATCGCGAGATTGTTGAAGACAGTTGGCTGCATTTAGATGATGAGGCGACGTTGGTTGCCGGTAAAATCACTGTCTCACTCAATCGCTGGCAAGAACAGCATGAAACCTTATCGAAGCATCAAGGTGGTTTGGGCTTGCGACTGACTGGTGATGATCCTTTAGAAGAAATCGTGCCAGACTTAGCTAGTTTTTCGTTGATTGTGCTTATTTTCCCTGCATTTACTGATGGCCGCTGTTATTCTTTTGCACGATTATTACGAGATCGATATCACTACACTGGCGAAATACGTGCCCAAGGTGATGTGTTGCATGATCAGTTGTTTTACATGTCACAATCAGGCATTAACAGTTTTGAATTAGCTAAGCCAGATCAAATGGAAAATGCGTTGACGGCGTTTAACGACTTTAGTGAAAGTTACCAAACGACGGCATTAAAACCAGAACCATTATATCGCCGCCGCTAACATAAATGGCTGTTTATGCAATTGGTGATGTCCAAGGTTGTTTTGATGAGTTACTTAAACTATTGGATCACATTAACTTTGATCCAGTAGTTGACCAAATTTGGCTTGCTGGCGATCTGGTTAATCGTGGTCCCAGATCGGCTGACGTTTTACGTTTCGCTATGGACTTAGGCAGTGAAAAGGTCAAAGTTGTTTTAGGCAATCATGACCTGCATTTATTGGCTAATGCCGCGGGGGTCATCGAGCATCAACATCGTATGGATACGATGGATTCAGTATTACGGGCCGCTGATAAAGAACAACTTGTGACTTGGCTTCGTCATCAGCCTTTATTTCACCACGATAGCAAGTTGGGATTTAGCATGGTGCATGCTGGGTTACCATCAGAATGGTCAATTGCCGAAGCTAGTGAGCGATCGAAAGAAGTCGAAGCAGTTTTGCAAAGTGACAACTGGCGTGACTTTTTCAGCAATATGTATGGCAATAAACCTAAAGCGTGGTCTATAAAATTAGACGGTTGGGATAGGTTACGTTTTATCACTAATTGCTTTACTCGTTTACGGTATTGCTACGATGATGGGCGTTTAGCACTTAAATTTAAGGGCGCACCTAAGGATAAACCTACCGATCAAAAACCATGGTTTGAGATGCCTAATCGAGCTTCTAAAGATGACCGCATTGTTTTTGGTCATTGGTCCACATTAGGTACCGGTCAATACGGCAATGTTTTCTCGCTAGATAGTGGTGCGGTATGGGGAGAGAAACTAACCGCTGTTCGAATTGATATCGAACCTTATCAATGGTTTACGATAGATGCGGACCCTGAAGGTTTACCGCATGCAAAAAACAAAGCGACCGTTCAGCTTTAGTAATCGTGTTCTATGTAGGTTTAATTTATTAAACAAAGTACAATATCTCTAATTTCGTAATCAGGTCTTTAATAATAATGACAAATATCACAACATTTTCAGGTGATTTCTCAGCCAAAGGGCTAAAAGTAGGCATCGTTGCAGGTCGTTTTAATGATTTCATCGTTGATAATTTGATTTCTGGCGCTATTGACTGTTTAGTTCGCCATGGTGCCAGCGAAAGTGATATTCACCTAGCACGTGTTCCTGGTGCTGTTGAAATTCCATTAGCTGTTCAACGCATGGGACGCACTGGAAACTATGATGCCATTATTGCGCTTGGCGCAGTAATTCGCGGCGGAACACCTCATTTTGAATTTGTAGCAGGTGAATGTTCAAAAGGTCTGGGTCAACTAACATTACAACTTGATATTCCCGTAGCGTTTGGCGTGTTGACAGTCGATAGCATTGAGCAAGCTATAGAACGTGCAGGCACAAAAGCTGGCAACAAAGGTGCAGAAGCAGCAATGGGTACGATTGAAATGGTTAATGTGCTTCGCCAAATTGAGGCTGGGAAATAAGATGGCAGGTGGATTACCTCGTTCTCATGCTCGCCGCGCCGCTGTACAGGCTTTGTATCAAGCTTTAGTCAATGGCCAGGCACCCACCACGAAAGATGCACTAGATTTTGTCAGCGCAGAAAACTCAGACAAGATGGATCAGAAGTATTTCGCCACGCTAGTGGAAGGAGTATCGAAAGAGCTTGTCACGCTAGATAGTGAATTAGCCTTTGCGGTTGATCGTAGCTTATCAGAAATCGATCCTGTCGAAAGTTCAGTATTAAGGCTGGCGGTATATGAGTTTATCCACCGTCCTGAAGTCCCTTATCGCGTCGTATTAAATGAAGCCGTTGAATTAGCTAAAGCATTTGGTGGTGAAAAAGGCCACCGTTATGTCAATGGTGTTTTAGATAAGATGGGATCTAAATTACGTGCCGTTGAATATCAAGCATCTAAAGCGCGTCGTAATAATAAATAACGATCAATCGTAGTTCGGGTTTCAACCCACATGTTGGACTAAAGTCCAACCTACATAATGTTTGAGATAATAATTAGAAAGAGTAGGTCGGGTTTCAACCCGACAGGCTGGGTTAAAGTCCAACCTACATATTATATTTGAGATGATAATTAGAAAGAGTAGGTCGGGTTTCAACCCGACAGGCTGAGTTAAAGTCCAACCTACATAATGTTTGAGATAATAATTAGAAAAAGTAGTTCGAGTTTCAACCCGACAGACTGGGTTAAAGTCCACCCTACATAATATTTGAGATAATAATTAGAAAGAGTAGGTCGGGTTTCAACCCGACAGACTGGGTTAAAGTCCAACCTACATAATATTTGAGATTACGTTTATGACAGTATTATCTGAGTTTTCTTTAATCCAGCACTACTTTGAACAACTCAGTACTCAACGCGACGATGTATTGTTAGGCATCGGTGATGATTGTGCTTTATTGCAATGTCCCGCCCAACACGTAATTGCTGTGTCAATTGATACCTTAGTTGAAAATATTCATTTTTTTGCAGATGTTGATCCAGAGCATTTAGGTTACAAAAGTCTAGCAGTAGGTCTGAGTGATTTAGCTGCGATGGGTGCTCAACCCGCTTGGTTTACCTTGGCCTTAACGCTTCCCGAAGTGAATGAAAACTGGTTAAAAGGTTTTTCGCAAGGCTTAGCCAAATTAGCAAAAAAGCAAAATATTCAATTGGTGGGCGGCGATACAACACGTGGGCCACTGACGATCAGTATTCAAGTTCATGGTTTTGTTCCAGCAGAAAAAGCATTGCGGCGTAGTGGTGCCCAAGTTGGCGATATGATCTATGTGACCGGAACGCTCGGTGATGCTGGTGCAGCCTTACAATTGCAATTACAGAAGTGGAACAATGTTGCGTTGAATGTTGAAGATAAAAGCTATCTCCGTCAACGATTAGAACAACCCACACCAAGACTGGAAATTGGCCAAGAATTAGCGGGCTTAGCTTCTGCAGCAATTGATATCTCAGATGGTCTGTTAGCTGATTTGGGCCATATCCTCGATAAAAGTGGTGTTGGTGCGAGACTCGACCTAGCAAAATTGCCACTATCATTAGCGATGTCGAAAGTGGATAGAAAAACGGCAGAACGTTTTGCCTTACAATCAGGTGATGATTACGAATTGTGTTTTACCGTGCCACCGCAATATTTTTCAGAAATTGAACAACGTTTTAAAGATCAATGTACCCTCATTGGCACGATTACCGATGATCAAGGTATTTATTTTATTGACGACAATGATGCGTTGATTGCATTAAAAGGTACCGGTTATGACCACTTCCCAGTCTAAAATTACATTTCGAGAATTACTCAAACGTCCTGCTTGTTTTCTAGGACTAGGTTTTGGTTCAGGTTTAGCACCTAAAGCACCGGGTACCTTTGGCACATTAGCCGCGGTGCCGATTTATTGGTTGATGCAAGATTTATCATTAGCGCTATATCTTGCGATAGTCGTCGTCGCATTCATTGCCGGTATTTGGATTTGCCAGAAATCAGCTGATTGGATACGTCAAAATGATCCTTCTGCTGTAGTCTGGGATGAAATTGTCGGTTATTTAATTACCATGACAGCAGCACCCGCTGGCTGGCAGTGGATGGTATTGGGCTTTGTCCTATTTCGCTTTTTTGACATTCTAAAACCATGGCCAATTAACCTTGCTGACAAAGCCATTCATGGTGGTTTGGGTATTATGGTCGATGACGTTATTGCTGGTGTATTTGCATTGGCATGTGTGCAATGGCTGTATCTAGTCTTTCCAACAATTCAGTTTTAGTATTAATTTTTGCAAATAACTAAAAAATAGGGCAATGTTAGTAGCGATCACATTTGAAAAGGATTTTCAATATGAACGCAAAAGGATTCACGCTAATTGAATTGATGATAGTTATTAGCATCATCGCAATACTGGCATCACTTGCCGTTCCAGCATTCACCGACATTATTCGTCGACAGCAAGTTAGCGGTGAAGCGAATGTCTTATTCTCTTTAGTTTATCTCGCTCGAAGTGAAGCTATAAAACGCAACAGCATTGTCACTATTTGTAAGAGTAATGATGCTGATTTATGTGGTGGCAACTGGTCTGATGGCTGGATCGTATTTCAAGATAATAACAAAGATGGTAGTCGAGATGCTGGAGAAATAAAAATTTCATCCGGCACGATAGGCAATGACTATCGGCTGAGTTGGGCGGCCTTTGGTTCTAATAACTATATACGCTTCACCCAAAATGGAATGACGTTATCCCAAAATGGCACGTTTAAATTGTGTCCAGCCGATAACGATGCAAAATATGCTCGAGCAGTGGTGATTAGCAAGACTGCTCGGGTTAGACTACCTAAAGATACTGATAATAATGGTATTTATGAAGATGCTAGTGGTAATGCGTTAACGTGTAGTTAATTTGATATTATCTATTCCAGCAATTGGTTGCGGAATCAGATCCAGATACTGTTTGGGTATTATTCTGGTCAATTGTAAATGCCAAGCACTTTGAATCGTTTGCTTGTGACTTGTTTGGTACTGGTGTGGCTGTAATTGAATAAGTAGTTGAGTCGCCAGATATACTAAGTGTGTAATAACCATCAGGAGATGTTGATTCAAAATCTAATTTATAGATATCATTTACAGTGTCGCATTTGTCACCAATGAGTGTTGAATCAAGAGCTGTGGCATATTGTTTACAGTTGGCGCGAAATTTTTCATCTGCTAATTGCACTGCAAGAATAGCCGTTTTAGCATCAGCGCGCTTCGCTCGCTTTACATAATCCTGATAAGCCGGCAACGCAATTGCCGCCAAGATACCGATAATAGCAATCACAATCATTAGCTCGATAAGGGTAAAACCTTTTTGTTTGAAATTCATAACACACCCATTAAAATGAAACTTACATAATCGAAAGATAGACTAAATATTACATCACGTCACCTTAAAAATGTGTTTTATCTCACAGATTCGCTTAAAATATTAGATGTTTATCCTATGAAAATCTAATCATTAAGGTCTATAATCAAATATGAGGTAGC
Source organism: Methylophaga sp. (assembly GCA_024636315.1). GTDB lineage: Bacteria > Pseudomonadota > Gammaproteobacteria > Nitrosococcales > Methylophagaceae. The sequence goes on along the minus strand of JAGXHJ010000023.1, from coordinate 4,970 downwards.
GTAAGGAAATACAAATGGCACAACAAAGACACAAAGGTTTCACTTTGATAGAGTTGATGATCACGGTTGTAGTGCTTGGAGTCTTAGCCGCACTCGCTTTACCTTCATTTCAATCTATACTCGAAGGTCGCCGTTTAGTTGGTGCGGCTGACGATCTATATTCAAATATCCAATATGCTCGTTCAGAAGCTATAAAAAGAAATGAAACTATTCGCGTTCAAGTTACTACCGGCACAAATTGGTGTTTTGGTATAGATGATGACACTGGTGCGGTATGCGATTGTAATGCTAGTGCTTGTGAAGTTGATGGCGTGCTTAAAAATGTAACCTCAGCCACCTATACTGGTATTCAAATGAGTGCTAGTGCTGGTGGCGTTATTGAATTTAACCCACGACAAGGTATGCCTGAACCACCTAATGATCAAGGTTTCACCTTCAGAGTGGGGGCCGCAGGTAGAACTAAAACAGTTAACGTTAATGCCATTGGACTAGTCACGGTAAATTAAATGATGATGAAAATAAAAAAACAATCTGGACTGACGTTAATCGAAATGATGATTGCGATGTTGCTTGGGTTGCTAGTAACCGGTTCAATCATTGCCATTTTTATCAGTAATGTTAAATCCAGCAGTGAAAATATAAAGATGATCCATCTTAATCAGGAGCTCAGGACTGTCATGGGCTTTATGTCTGATGAACTAAAAAGATCGGGTTACTCTGCAGATCCAGGGGTGAACTTCTTTGGTGGACTGGTACCTGTTAATCCAACATGTCTTTTATATTCTTATGATGCGGATGGAAGTGGAACTATAGATGCTTCAGGTGCTGAGAATTATGGGTTTCGTATAGACTCTGGAAGAGTAATGTGGGGGAATAGTGCAGACAATACCTGTGATTTCGGTGAAGCGATAACCGATATAAATACTGCAGAAATTATCGTGATAGACGAAAATTTGCCTAATTGTCCTATTGCTGACTTTCCCGTGACTGATATTACATTATCAGTAATTCCGGCAGGAACAGTGAATGTACAACAAATTGTTGTAAGATTGACAGCTAAAACTAGCTTGGCTGGGGATGAGGTCTGTAGAACAATTACCGAAACGATTCGGGTTAGAAATGAAGATGCAAGTTGAGGTGGTATCATGAATAATAGTGTAACTAAAAATCAACGTGGTGCTGCAGTTCTACTAATTTCTGTTGTGTTACTTATTGCTGTAACTCTGGTTGTTATGTATGCCGCGCGAGTAGGTATACTTGATCAGCGTATTTCAGGTAATGAATTGCGGCATAAAGTGGCATTTGCCAGCGCTGAAGCAGGATTGGAGCAGGCGGCTACCTATCTTAGAGCTAACGAAAGTTTACATGATGGCAATGTTGCCGATGGGTGGCGTGATTGCACTACACCAACAGATATTACAGGGGTATTCCCATGTAATATCGTTGGGGCAACGATGGTATTTGACAACAATACAACAGGCACAAGTATAGATTCAGCCGTAGATAATATTGCTGCTTTACCATTGAGCGCCAGCTTTTTAGTCAAAACTGCAACGAATACAATTGCCATTGGTCAGGGTACAAGTGATGATGGAACTGGAGCTGTAATTGCGCAGGTCAGCTTTGTAAAAACAAGTCTTCTTACACCTGGACAGGTACCACCATTGATGGTTCCCTCTGGGAATTTGAGTGGTAACTTTAATATCGTACCTAACCCAAATGGTGGTGGGCCAGGTGTGCCTGTTTCGGTATGGGCAAAAGACACTATCGATACCTCTGGCGCTAACTGGAAAACATGTGACCATGGAGAATTTAAAGATGGTGGCGCAGTTTGCATGGATACCAAAGGTGATGGGCTGACGGGCTCAAGTTGGAGTGGATGTAGTTGTGCGAACGAACGAAGTAATTCAGGCAATGTTAACTCTGATATTGTAATGTATCCTGCCGCGGATTTTCCTGATTCACCCTTTGTCTATCTTTTTGGTGATGATACTGCGACGCCACCTGATACGTTAGCCAGCCTAAAACCTGAAATCAAAGCATTGGCAGAAGCAACAGGTTTAGTCTTGGCAGATTGCACTAATTTAGCCTCAGCGTTTAATGGCTTGAGTGACTCAGCGTTGGTATGGGTGACAGGAGATTGTACCATTGGTAGTAATGTCACTATAGGTAGCCGCGATAAACCCATTATTTTAGTCGTTGAGGGGGAATTAAGGGTGAACGCAGGGGCTGAAGTATGGGGGATCTTAATGGGCTTGGCCGAGTTTGTACTTAATGGTGGCCCTATTATCCATGGTTCAGCTATTTCAGAAGTGCCATCAGAGCTTACTAATGGTACTTACTCTCAGGTTTATGATGAAAGTGTCTTTGAAAATTTAAGAAAACCTGACGTTAACGACCAGTTTGCAAAAGTTAGCTATAGCTGGCGCGACTTCACTCCATAGTGGTGAGGTTTTTGAGGAAACAATTATGAAATTTAAAACTAAAGGCCATGGTTTTAGCCTGATAGAAGTGATGGTTGCTTTGTTAGTGCTCGCATTAGGTATTTTGGGCGTTTCAAAATTACAAGGCACATTTATACGTAATAGTTCTGATGCCAATCAACGGACAGTTGCGGTATCGATTGCACAGCAAAAAATAGATGATTTAAAAAGTTTTACTAAGTTGAGCTCAGGGTACACGTGGACTAGTGCTCTCGCAGCGCTACCACCGTTGGTACCCGCGCAGGAAGTTGCATATGCACATATTACGGGTGTAGACGATGTAAATGCTCTAACTACCTATACGGAAACAGGCGGGTTGATTTTACCTTCAGCATCAATAACCGTAGGTCCGATGGTATATAGCTTGAATTGGACTGTACAAGATTATTGGCATACAGCCGCATTGTCTGTGCCAACTTCAACTGAACCAGTGCCTGCACCAGATATATCTGATTTCAAAAGAGTCACTGTAACGGTCGGCTGGAATGATGAAACGGGTGTAGCACAGAGCGTTTCCTTAGATACGGTAGTTGATGCTTATGCGCCTGCGTTAACGGCGTTAGCTGATAATTCAGCGAATGGTGGTGTTTCACCTAAGGTATCGTTCAATCCTGGTGTGGCTCCTGAAATTGTTTATACAGATCAAGGTGATATTGGTGGCGAAACAGGTATTAGGAGAGAATCAACAACACCAAGTATCACTGTTTCACAGAATAAACAGTTTGTAAATTACGATGTTAGTTTCGTCACTTATAACAGTAACAATATACAATTAAAGGCTGAAGAGTTTCGTTTCGTAAATTGTACTTGTAAACAGGAAGCCGCAAATTCTACAGTTACGTATTTACCCGCAACTTTAGAGTTGGCAATGGATGATACGATCTTTATCAATAAATTTGATAAGGATTCGACTGACTTTAAAGTGAGTGCTGGTAAAAAAAGAGGCTCACGAATAAATACAGGTCCTAGTGGGCAGCAAAGTCCTGATTGTGATATTTGTTGTCGAGATCATCATGATATGAATGGTCCCAATAATCCAGATACCTTATTTGACCCATTTAGGCCTACAGATGATTATAATGCTGGCGATCATAATCATTATTTTCCAAATGGCAGTGGCGTTCTACAGCTGGCAAATGCTGTGGGGAATACTTACCTTGAAGCTTGTGCGCTTGTTAGGGTGGACGGTGTACTCAGGGTGACTCAAGATTTTAATATCTTAAGCGTTAAAACAATGCCCGAGTCCTTTCTATTAGACGGTGCCGGCTTTATTAATTACAAAGATTTTAAACAAAATTATTTGCTTGCTTATGCACAACAGCTCGATAACTATAATTCGTTTCCCGCGCAAGAGATAGGGCATGTCGCTGACAGCGCTACGCCGTCAATTAAATATATCCTCAATGATCCGGCATCAGCTTCAGTTGTCTCTTTTGATAACGAACCTGATTTAGATTCCCCAGCTTTAGCCGTTGGAGATACAGATAATCTACGGGCTAAAACTTTGTACACTAGATACATTCCTACGGACCTAATGACTAAACTGAAAGACGTTGTCGATGTGGGAACAACTTGGCTTGATATCTCAAATTTATTACCGTTTTATGATCCAGATGGGACTTTGATTGCTCAGACAAATGAAGATACGAGTGCTTGGGGTACTGACGAACCAACTCAAGTTAGTGTAAATCAAGCAGGTTTATTGACAGCATTAGCAGCAACAAGTGCATCAGGTGCGATAGCCACAGCTACTCGTGCTGATAGCATGACAGGTTTCACTAATACACGACCTATCGATAATAATGATGCATCTTCGGATTACCTAACTTCGGATGAAATGATAGTTGTCGTTGACGGAAACGCAACGCCAACACCCCCGGTCAATGTTAAAGTCACAATAACAAGCTCTGGCGTTTCAGGAATCAATCCTAATAGTGTGTCTGTAGCTGGGTCAAATGGAGCCACATGTGGACTAGAAGAAAATAATGTTAAATATGTATACATTTGCTCTTTTAGCAGTGGTAATGGCAAGCTAGTAGTGTCAAAATATAATGACTCAGATAAAGTTACTGGTGTTGTTAATAACCAAGCGTGCTTAGCAGGTGAAACATTTACTGTAACTGGTGATGGAACATTAGCAGAAGTATCGACAATTGTATATTCAGGCGTAGCTGCTTCAGCTAAAACGGTTAATATTGTTCTTCAAGCGACTGGTTGTTAATGGGGCTAGGAGAATGGAGTTCGAGTAATATTAACTTTCTTTTAAAAAGCCTTGGCCACTCTGTGCCAACAAAATCAAAGGTGTCAAAAATCAAAGGTGTCAGACTCGATTGATTTAGTCCAACTTTAATTAACCTGAGATCGGGTTAAGGTCTGACCAATAATTCAAATTCTTCACGCGTAAGATTTAATGCTGGCTTACTCTCTTTCAGACAGTAAGCAATAAGACCACCAATCAGATTGAGCATAAAGCCATTCATACTCCGG
>JAGXHJ010000022.1 GCA_024636315.1 Methylophaga sp. | reverse complement strand
TGGTCAATCAGCATTGAATCGGCAAAACTAGTTTGTTGTAGGTTTTTCCACGCCATGTATGAGCCCATTCCTGATGATTTTCGTAGGGTGTATTATCTCATTTCTAGTATGTTTTTGCCGGTTTCGTGCAAAGGTCTCACTATATTATTTCTTATGACAATACACTATTGAGGCTATGTAAGGCCTTTATACGATTGCCGTTAGCGCAAGTTTTCCAATGGTTGTACCGCTGAGTAATTGTTGATGCGCTTTTTGAATATTTTCCGCATTCATTGGTCCGAGACTTTCAGTCAATGTGCTGATGATCTTTCCTTCATCAAGTAGCTTGGATATAGTATTTAATAGATGATGTTGGGCTATTAGGTCATGGGTATTGTACATCGGACGAGTGAACATAAATTCCCATATAAAACCGGCACTTTTCGATTTTAACTTATCCAGATCTTGTTTTTGCTGACTGCCTACGATGCTACAAATCAATCCCTGTGGTGCGATGAGATCAGCCATGGCAGCATAATGTTGATCAGTGTCATTTAGGCACAAGATATAATCTGGATCTCTCATTCCTAGGGCGCGATATTGATGAGTAAGATCACCGTGATGGTTGATGATTTGATCGGCGCCCATTTTTTTACACCATTTAATTGATGCTGTATGTGATGCGGTGGCAGTGACATTGAGTTTGGCAACTTTTTTAGCTAGTTGAATAGCGATTGAACCTACGCCGCCTGCACCACCAATAATCAAAATGTTTTTTCCGGCATCCTGTTGTTCAGTGATTTTTAGTCGTGAAAATAACGCTTCCCATGCCGTAATACTGGTAAGTGGCATGGCCGCGGCTTCTACAGATGTAAGAGTCGAGGGTGCTATGCCTACTATTCGCTCGTCTACTAATTGATGGCTGGCGTAACACCCTGGACGTGATATGTTTCCAGCATAAAATACTTTGTCGCCAGCCTTAAACAATACGGTACTCTCGCCAGAGGCGATAACTGTCCCCGTGGCATCCCAACCTACGACGCGCGGCGTGCTTAATATCTCAGTCATGCCAGCGATGACTTTAGTGTCGACGGGGTTGACAGCAATGGCATCGATTTTAATTAATAAATCATGGCCAGTTGGAATCGGCGTTGGCTGGGCCAACAGTTGTGGTTGTGCATCATTACTATTAAATCCGAATACGTTCATTGGTTTACTCCTTGTCTATATAGTCTCGACCATATTCAAAAGCGGCGAGCATGGCTTGTATCAGTTTGGGGTGTTGCTCAATTTCGTCGATATCTAACTCTGTGATCATTATTTTGTGTAGATGATTAAGTATATTTTTTTGAAACCAAAAATGCTCGTATTCGACTTGGTTAAACTGACCATCGTTTAAAAACGATACAGCGTCACCTTTGGCATTGCTAAATTGAATATCTTCACCTAACAACATTTCATACTGATACGAATAGTTATCGATATTGTTTTCAGCTGCTAGTGTTTCATGTAGCGGTGGTAGCCCGTTATAGCGCTGCATCAGCTCATCTAAATTAAGCTCCAGACTGGGCGTAAATATCTCACCTTTGAAATGAAATGTAATGCTAGCGGTGATCTTATTTGCCATTATTTTTTATCCAATAATTGTTTTTGCAAAGCTATTAAATAATCTGATTCTGACGGTGGTTGATTATTACGCTGGGCTAGCCAGAGTGATTCGGTCAGACATTCCATCATGTTATGTTCAGTTGTGTGTGCATCACCATACTTAGCTTTTAATTTTTGATAAACTGCACGGACACCTGCTGGGCGATCCGTTGAAATTTGTTCATGTAAGGATATGTGTAAACCCATATGTAGAAATGGATTGGTCTGACCTTGTTCTACAAAATACTCTTGTTCCAAACTCGCATCACTATTAAAAATAGCATGGTATTCGGGATGTTCATTTATAACCTGAACCACCGTCGCTTCGAGTGCCGAAAGTGACTGCTTGTCAACTTGTTTCTGCCAAACATCGTGATAAAACTGGCGAAGTTGTTGTCTGTTTTGACCAAACATCATGGTGGTTAGAACCTTTGATTGGAGTTGCAGAGTAGATTTCTGATAGCTGTATTCTAATGCTTTTCAGTGAGATAGAGTGGATTTTGAATTAAATGAATTCTGCAAAGTTAGCGCTTTGTAATGCTTAACCGAAACTTACGCGTTAGTTATAACGCAAAAATACAGCTTAGGGCGGTTTAATCGACGAGCGCTGACATCAACGTAATTATTAAAGTATATCAGCTGTTTATAGACGGTCATAAACACCGTATAATCGCGGATTTATATTGATTTAAACGACGAGTAGCCCAGTGGCAGATTATAAACATACCTTAAACCTACCTGAAACCAAGTTTCCGATGAAAGCTGGTCTTGCTAATCGTGAGCCTTTGATATTAAAGCGTTGGCAGGATGGAAATCTGTATCAAAAAATGCGTGATAATGCGAAAGGGCGACCTACCTTTATCTTGCATGACGGTCCTCCGTACGCCAATGGTGATATCCATATTGGTCATGCTGTAAATAAAATTCTTAAAGATATTATCCTTAAATCTAAAACATTAAGCGGATTTGATACGCCTTATGTACCTGGTTGGGATTGCCACGGTTTACCGATTGAGCTGAATGTTGAAAAGAAAGTAGGTAAGCCGGGTGTAAAAGTCACTGCCGCTGAATTTAGAGCTGCGTGTCGTGTCTATGCTCAAAAACAAGTTGATGGTCAGCGTGAAGACTTTAAACGTTTAGGCGTGTTGGCCGAGTGGGATAATCCCTATCTAACAATGGACTTCAGCTTTGAAGCGGACATTATCCGTACTTTGGGTGAGATTGTTGACAACGGTCATTTACATAAAGGCGTGAAGCCTGTTCATTGGTGTATTGATTGTGGTAGTGCTTTGGCCGAAGCTGAGGTTGAGTATGAAGATAAAAAGTCTCCTGCGATTGATGTCCGTTTTACGGTTATTGATGAAGTAGCCTTTGTTGTGGCTTCGGGCGCGAAAGGTAACGGCAAAATCAGTGTGCCAATTTGGACAACGACGCCGTGGACTTTACCGGCTAACCAAGCGGTATCGCTTAATCCTGAATATGATTATGTTGTGGTGCAAGCAGGTGACGAACGTCTGGTATTAGCAGAAGCGTTGTATGAATCTGCATTGGAACGTTACAACATGACCGGTGAAATCATCGCGCGTTGTAAAGGCGAAGCATTAGAAGGTTTATTATTGCAACATCCATTCTATAACCGCCAAGTGCCGATTATTTTGGCCGATCATGTTACTGCTGATGCGGGTACGGGTGCCGTTCATACTGCGCCTGGCCATGGTCAAGACGATTTTACGGTTGGTTTGAAATACAAATTAGAAGTAGATAATCCTGTTGGTGCCAATGGCTGTTTCCTTCCAGATACGCCTATCTTCGCGGGTCAATCAGTCTTTAAAGCTAATCCAGAAGTGATTGCTCTACTGGCAGAAAAAGGTGCATTGTTGAACCATGTTGATATTAAGCATAGCTACCCACATTGCTGGCGTCATAAATCGCCGATTATTTTCCGTGCAACTCCGCAATGGTTTATCAGTATGGATCAAAATGGTCTACGCCAAGCGGCTATGCAAGCGATCAAAGAAACTAAGTGGATGCCTTCATGGGGCCAAAAACGTATTGAAGGTATGGTTGAAGGTCGCCCTGATTGGTGTGTATCGCGTCAACGTACTTGGGGTGTGCCGATTCCATTGTTTGTCAATCAACAAACCGGAGCCTTACACCCAAAAACACGAGAGTTGATGGCTCAGGTTGCTGACAAAGTTGAACAAGAAGGTATTGATGCTTGGTTTGATTCTGATTTAAGTGATTGGTTGGGTGATGAAGCGGCCGATTATGAAAAAGTCAGTGATACTTTGGATGTGTGGTTTGATTCGGGTGTGTCACATGCCTGTGTCCTAGCACGTCGTGACTATTTGAGTCGTCCTGCTGATTTATATTTAGAAGGTAGTGATCAACATCGTGGTTGGTTCCAATCATCATTGTTAACGTCTATCGGCTCTACAGGTAAAGCACCATACAAAGCTGTGTTAACACATGGTTTTGTGGTTGATGCTGCCGGCAAGAAAATGTCGAAATCATTAGGTAATGTTGTAGCACCGCAGAAAGTAGTAAATAACTTAGGTGCAGACATTATCCGTCTATGGACGGCATCTTCAGACTACAGCGCTGAAATGAGTGTGTCTGATGAGATCTTAAAACGAACTGCTGATTCATATCGTCGAATTCGTAATACAGCACGCTATTTATTATCGAATTTGTCAGATTTTAATCCAGCAACGGATTTAGTCGCGACCGAAGATATGTTGGCCTTAGATCGTTGGGCTGTTGATCAGGCCTATCAAGCACAAGACGAAATTAAGAAAGCGTATGACAGCTTTCAATTTCATGTGATTTATCAAAAGACTCACAATTTCTGTGCTCAGGAAATGGGTAGTTTGTATCTGGATATCACTAAAGATCGCCAGTACACAATGAAGAAAGACAGCTTAGGTCGTCGTTCAGCTCAAACAGCGATGTACCATATATTAGAAGCTTTAACTCGTTGGATGGCGCCGATTCTTAGTTTTACAGCTGATGAGTTATGGGAGTATTTACCGGGCGAACGTAATGAATCGGTATTGCTTAACACATGGTATGAAGGCTTAACGCCGCTAGGGGAGGCACATCTCGATTATAACGCTTGGGAATATATATTCTCTGCCCGAGATGCTGTTTCAAAAGAATTAGAAGTATTACGTGCTGATGGCAAGATTAAAGGTGGGTTAACAGCAGAAGTAACGCTATACGCTGAGTCTGAGTTATTTAAACATTTGAATCAATTAGGCAAAGAACTAAAATTTGTATTGATTACATCTCGCGCTACCTTATTACCCGCTTCAGAAAAAACTGCTGATGCGATTGCAAGTTCAGTAGCTGGTTTATCGCTAGTTTTATCGGCTTCGGAGCATGCACGTTGCGATCGTTGTTGGCACCAAACGGCAGAAGTGGGTAGCGATGAAACACATCCAGAATTATGTGAACGTTGTATTGTTAACGTAGACGGAGAGGGCGAACAACGCCTTCACGTTTAACTTTATGTTGAATTACTTATGGTTAACAAGCTTGGTCATCGTATTAGACCAAGCCTTTAAATGGCTGATGGTGTCATGGTTGTCTTTGTATGAAACCTTCGCCGTAACCCCATATTTTAACTTAACGATGGCCCATAATCGAGGCGCGGCATTTAGCTTCTTGGCCCATGCTGATGGCTGGCAACGTTGGTTCTTTATAGGTTTGGCATCGGTAGTCAGCATTGCATTATTAATCTGGCTAAAAAAACTTAAACCACACGCTAAATTAGAAGCAGTATCTATTGCGATGATTCTTGGCGGCGCTTTAGGTAATGTGATTGATCGTTTTTATTATGGTTATGTCATTGATTTTTTAGACGTGTATTACGGTACTTATCATTGGCCTGCATTTAATATTGCTGACTCAGCGATTGTTATCGGTGCCGCATTGTTAGTTATTGATAGTTTTCGTTCTAAGACGGAGTATTTATGAGCTTTAGTGATATCGCTCTAGCCTGCGTTAACCAACTACAGCCTTATGTGCCAGGTAAACCTATTGAAGAATTAGAGCGTCAATATGGCATAAAAAACATTGTTAAATTGGCGTCAAATGAAAATCCACTAGGGCCTTCGCAATCGGTGTTGACGGCAATTGCCGAAGCAACTAAAGATTTAACGCGATATCCAGATGGTAATGGTTTTGTATTAAAGTCTGCTCTAGCAGAAAAATATCAGTTAGGACTTAGTCAAATAACCTTAGGGAATGGTTCTAACGATGTTTTAGAAATCATCGCCCGTACCTTTGTCTCACCTGCTGATGAAGTCTTGTATTCTCAACATGCCTTTGCGGTTTATCCAATTGTTACTCAAGCTATTGGCGCCAAAGGTGTCATTGCGCCGGCGCGTAATTATGGTCATGACTTGCAGGCGATGAGCACACTGCTCAGCGAGCGCACCAAACTTATTTTTATTGCTAACCCGAATAATCCAACGGGTACAAGTCTCGCTGATGATGAGTTAGAAGCTTTTGTCGCACAAGTACCGCCCAGCACGTTAGTGGTACTTGATGAAGCCTATGTTGAATATGGTGATGGCACTGCAGATACTATTAGTTGGTTAGAAAAATATCCGAATTTAATTATTACCCGTACTTTTTCCAAAGCCTACGGTTTGGCTGGGTTACGAGTAGGTTTTGCTTTATCTCATCCTGAAATTGCCAATTTATTAAACCGTATTCGTCAGCCATTTAATGTAAACAGTTTGGCCTTAGTAGCCGCCACTGCAGCATTAGCTGATGATGCTTATATTGCCGCAACCAAACAACTTAATGACCAAGGTATGGCACAGTTGATAGCTGGCTTTGAGGCGATGGCGCTGAGCTATATTCCATCGAAAGGTAATTTTATTACCGTCGATGTGGAACGTAATGGCCTTGATATTTATGAATCATTATTGCAACAGGGCGTGATTGTTCGTCCTGTGACCAATTATGGTTTGCCACAACACCTACGTGTGAGTATTGGTTTATACGCTGAAAATCAACGTTTCCTAGAAGCATTATCTAGCCTATTAGGTCGACCGTTGTGATCAATAGACTGGCAATTATTGGTGTTGGTTTAATTGGTGGTTCGTTATCGCTGGCCTTAAAAAAAGCGGGGCAGGTTGGCGAAGTTGTAGGTTATTCACGTACTGAAAGTGTTCGCCAAGAAGCCTTGGATCTAGGTGTGATTGACAGGGCGGCAAATTCTATTGCAGATGCCGTTAAAGATGCAGATATGATATTTTTAGCTGTGCCCATGGGCGCGATGGCATCGGTCTTGACTGAGCTGGCACCACATTTAAACGATGAAACAATTATTACCGATGGTGGCAGTGCTAAAGCACAAGTTGTGGCGGCAGCAAGAATCGCTTTAGGTGAACGGTTTAAACAATTTGTTGCTGGTCACCCGATCGCAGGAACGGAAAGAAGTGGCCCGAGTGCGGCATTCGCAACCTTATATAACGATCATCGAGTGGTGCTGACACCTGTCGCAGAAACAAATTCAGAAGCACTAGAAAAAGTGCGTATTATGTGGCAACTAACGGGCGCTGAAGTTGTTGATATGGACGTCGAACATCACGATAAAGTATTGGCGGCAACTAGTCATCTACCACATCTATTAGCTTTTAACCTCGTTGGTATGCTGGCCAAGTCAGCTGATTGTGAAGAGGTGTTACGTTTTGCCGCTGGTGGTTTTAGAGATTTTTCGCGTATCGCATCGAGTGATCCTGTGATGTGGCGTGATATTTGTTTAAGTAATAGTGTTGCAATTTTAGAGCTATTAAATGACTATCGGCAAGGTCTTGATAGTTTAGAGCAAGCTATTATGAATAGTGATAGCGATTATCTTGTTGAAGTATTTAAACGTGCCAAACAAGCACGTGATTCTCGGTTTTCAGAGCCGGGTTTGATTGATAATAGTGAAATATAAGACATTAAGCGGAGTTTTAAAGCGTGAGCAGTGAACACAAGAAACACTATATCGTACAACCTGGCGGAAAATTACAAGGTGAATTACGCGTACCAGGAGATAAATCAATATCTCATCGTTCAATTATGTTGGGCTCATTAGCTGAAGGTGTAACAGAAGTCAGTGGCTTTTTAGAAGGCGATGATGCGCTTGCGACCTTAGCAGCATTTCGTGCTATGGGTGTTCAGATTGAAGGACCGAAAGAGGGGCGAGTGACGATTCATGGCGTGGGTATGCATGGACTAAAAGCCTCAGATAAAGATATCTATTTAGGTAATTCGGGTACCTCTATTCGCTTATTAAGTGGTTTATTAGCAGGCCAAGACTTCACTAGTACGCTCATCGGTGACAAATCGTTATCAGGTCGTCCAATGCGACGAGTAACTGATCCTTTAGCAATGATGGGAGCCGAGATTGATAGTGATGAAGGCAAACTGCCACTTAAAATAAAAGCGGGCAATAAATTAACAGGTATTACTTACACTTTGCCAATGGCCAGCGCGCAAGTGAAGTCATGCATTTTGTTGGCAGGCATGTATGCCAAAGGTAAAACAACGGTAACGGAACCAGCACCAACGCGAGATCATACCGAACGAATGCTGACAGGGATGGGCTATGCGGTTGAAGTGAATGGCGATACGGTAACTATAGAAGGTGGTGGTAAATTAACCGCTACTTCAATCGATGTACCGGCCGATATTTCATCAGCAACCTTCTTTATGGTTGGCGCGGCTATTGCGGTTGGTTCAGATATTACCTTGACTCATGTTGGCATTAATCCAACTCGAATTGGTGTGATTAATATTTTAAGATTGATGGGAGCAGATATAAGCTTATCAAATGAAGCTTTAACTGGAGGCGAACCGGTAGCTGATATTCGAGTACGTTATGCCCCACTGAAAGGCATTAAAATCCCTGAAGACCAAGTACCTTTGGCTATTGATGAATTCCCAGCATTATTCGTGGCGGCGGCCTGTGCCGAAGGTACAACGACCCTAACCGGTGCTGAAGAGTTACGCGTTAAAGAAAGCGATCGTATTCAAGCTATGGCTGATGGCTTACAAATTTTAGGTATTGATGCCCAATCAACTGCTGATGGGATTATAATAACGGGTGGTGTAATTGGATCGGGTGAAGTTGAAAGCCATGATGACCACCGTATCGCCATGTCTTTTGCCATCGCTGGATTACAAGCTGGTGGTACTATCCAAATTAATAATTGTGCCAATGTGGCGACCTCATTTCCTGATTTTATAGGTTTAGCTACAAAAGCTGGTTTAGATATAGAAGAGTTCAATGTCTGAGATCTCCGTATTAACGATTGATGGACCTAGTGGTTCAGGTAAGGGCACTATCGCTCAACTCGTCGCTAAAAAATTAGGGTGGCATTATTTAGATAGTGGTGCGATTTATCGCGTGTTGGCCCAGGCAGCATTAAAGCATCATGTAGCGCTGGACAATGAACAACAATTAGCTGAAATGGCTAAAAACTTGGATTTAGTTTTTGTAATAGATAACGATGTTTTGACCGTGCTACTTGAAGGTGGCGATGTCAGTAATCTTATACGTTCTGAACAAGCCGGTAATGCGGCATCGAAAGTAGCGGCATTGCCGTTGGTACGAGCCGCATTATTAGAACGTCAGCGCGCATTTCGCCAATTACCTGGACTGGTGACCGATGGCCGTGACATGGGTACGGTAGTGTTTCCACTTGCGAATCATAAGGTATTTCTAACGGCTAGCGCTGAAGTACGTGCCGAAAGACGATATAAGCAGTTGAAAGAAAAAGGGATTGAGTGTAACCTTCCCGCTCTTATAGCAGAGATTTCGGAGCGTGATGAACGAGATATGCAAAGGCAAGTAGCGCCATTAAGGCCTGCCGACGATGCTCTGCAATTAGATTCCAGCGCAATGGGAATAGAAGCAGTATTTAAACATGTCAGTGCATTGTGTACTGAGGTGTGATTTAGGGGCTTATCAATTTTAGATAAGTTTTTTTAACTTCCTGCATTTAGCAGGTATTTTTGAGTGGTCCGTTAGTTTTAGTTGGGCCAAGGATGTAAATAATGAGCGAAAGCTTTGCTGATCTCTTTGAAGAGAGTTTAAACACAACACCGATGCAACCAGGTAAGATCGTTTCAGGTATGGTTGTAAGTGTTGGTTCTGATGTAGTTATGGTTAATGCTGGTTTAAAATCAGAAGGCGCCATCCCTGTTGAAGAATTCATGAATGAAAAGGGTGAAATCACTGTACAAGTTGGTGATATTGTCGATGTTGCTTTGGAATCATTGGAAGATGGTTTTGGTGCAACTCAATTATCACGCGAAAAAGCTAAAGCAGCTGAAGCGTGGATTAAACTTGACCATGCCTTTGAAGGTAATGAAACGGTTATCGGTGTTATTTCTGGTAAAGTTAAAGGCGGTTTCACTGTCGAACTAGATAATATCCGTGCTTTCCTACCGGGTTCATTGGTTGATATTCGTCCTATTCGTGATACTTCACACCTTGAAGGCAAACCACTTGAGTTCAAGTTAATCAAACTTGATCGTCCACGTAATAATATTGTTGTTTCTCGCCGTGCCATTATGGAAGCAGAAAACAGTGTTGAACGTGATGCATTATTAGAAACATTAGAAGAAGACAAAATCGTTAAAGGTATTGTCAAAAATCTTACTGATTATGGCGCATTCGTTGACCTTGGCGGTATTGATGGTCTTCTACATATCACAGATATGGCATGGAAACGTGTTAAACATCCATCAGAAGTGGTTGCAATCGGTGATGAAATCGAAGTTCAAGTATTGAAATTCGATAAAGAACGCGAACGTGTTTCATTAGGTCTGAAACAAATGGGTGATGATCCTTGGAAGTCTATCGCAAGCAGCTACCCAAATAGTAGCCGAATTCGCGGTAAAGTTACTAACATTGCTGACTATGGTTGTTTTGTTGAAATCGAAGATGGCGTTGAAGGTTTAGTTCACATGTCTGAAATGGACTGGACTAACAAAAACGTACACCCATCTAAAGTGGTTCAATTAGGTGATGAAGTTGACGTAATGGTATTAGATATCGATGCAGATCGTCGTCGTATCTCGTTAGGTATGAAACAGTGCAAAGTTAACCCTTGGGAAGAGTTTGCAATGACTCACAACAAAGGCGATAAAGTATCTGGTTCAATCAAATCAATCACTGACTTTGGTGTGTTCATCGGTCTTGATGGCGACATCGACGGTTTGATTCATTTATCTGACCTATCATGGGATGAAGAGAATGAAGATCTTATCCGTGATTACAAAAAAGGCGATAACTTAGAAGCTATCGTATTAGCGATTGATCCTGAACGTGAACGCATTTCATTAGGCGTTAAACAAATGCAATCTGATCCGTTCTCTGAATATATGTCAGAGCACCCACGTGGTAGCATCGTTACTGGTAAAGTAACTGAAGTCGATGCACGCGGAGCGACAATTGCATTAGCTGAAGGTATCGAAGGTTATATCCGTGTAGCTGATATTTCACGTGAACGTACTGAAGATGCTAGCAAAGTATTAGCAGTGGGCGATGATGTTGAAGCTAAATTTACGGGTATGTCACGTAAAGATCGTACTTTGACATTATCAATCAAAGCGAAAGATACTCAAGAAGAAACAAAAGCTGTGAAAGAGTACTCAAATGTTGGTAGTGGTAATACAACATTAGGCGACTTGTTGAAAGAACAAATGAATCAAAAAGATAGTTAAGTTTAGGTTCTAATTAAAAAGCATCTAGGTGTATCTGCCTAGATGCTTTTTTTCTTTTGAAACATTGCTTGTTACAAGTTAATGATTGCTAATATAGAATAATTATAGATAGATTAATTCTAAGGAATTGAAAGATATGACAAAGTCGGATTTGATTGAAATAATTTCTGAAAAACAATCACTATTAAATTATCGTGATGTCGAATTAGCTGTAAAACTAATATTAGGACAAATGAGCAATAGTTTAGCGGGTGGTGAGCGTATAGAAATCCGTGGTTTTGGTAGTTTTACCTTGCATCATCGACCACCACGTGTAGGTCGTAATCCTAAAAGTGGTGAATCAGTCGAATTGGGTGAAAAATTTGTACCTCATTTTAAGCCTGGTAAAGAATTACGTGACCGCGTAAATGAAGTTTTAGCTTAGTAGAACATATCGATGAAATTTAGTCTGGAAGCGATATCAGACGCTAATGTAGTACATTCTTATGGTGAACACTTCGTAGTCATAAGATCCAAAGAATATGTAGATTTAAAACGGTTGGACAGCAGTCTAATTTTGATGCCTCATCAGATCATCTCTGATTGGCATATTAAAGACATCATGCAGCTCAATGTGAATGATGTTAAAGAATTAAAAAACCTAGATCCTGAAGTGCTTATATTGGCACATGGATCTAGCGTTTATTCCCTTCCCCCCAAATTAATGATCGAATTTTATGCCCAGTCGATAGGCGTCGAATGTATGCCGCTTGGCCCAGCATGTCGTACCTACAACTTACTCGTCGCTGAAGACAGAAAAGTAGTATTGGCTGTTATATTAGAATGAAAATTAATTATTCATAACAGCGAGCCATAATAGCGCGGAACTTCTCGAGATAAGCAACCACTTCGAATAAGTGCTCGAGCAAATAAAGTACTTTATCTTTTGAAGCAAGGTGCGAGAAATCATGTAATTACAGCTTCGCACCTTCTGGAGCGACTTAGTTGAAAGGACGGTTTCAATCTAAGAAATCCCTTCTCTGGTCAGATTAGAATTAACGATCTCTTAAGTCTTAGCACTTGTGAGACAAAAAAATTTAAACAGAATCGTTAGGCTAATATCCCTTTTACAAATTTATCGACTGTGTGAATTTCATGATATTAACTTGTCTTAAATTCCTGACTATGGACTTCCCCCATCGACGCACTACATGGAACGATGCGATAGCGAGTAAGTAGTGCAAGCCGCCAGTAGGAGTTGGTGATTACAGCAGCTTTCGTAGCGTAGCGAAGAATAGTGCAGTAATTACATCCTCACTCCGTCAGTCGCTTGAGAGCCT
>JAGXHJ010000021.1 GCA_024636315.1 Methylophaga sp. | reverse complement strand
TTGTCATCGACATCACAGAATACTTCAGTTAACTTGTTCATAAGCCTGTTTTCCTTTGGTCAAAATCTTTGTGGTAAAAGATCTGATCGGTAAACAGGCTTTTTAGTTCCCTTGGTTCTTAAACCGAGTTGAGGTTAATTATGTGCATTTTGCTGTTTAATCAAAAACCAGCAAAAGGATGTTGTGGATGATGCAATACTCTTATGCTCACTACATTTACGCTCTACATAAAAACATCAACATCTAACATTTTATGCTTAAACTCGTTGCCGCCATTGCTAAAGATAAATACCGGTGCTTTATTTATGCCGGCATTATCAATATAGTGCATCATGAGCGTTTAAGTTAATAAACTTGGGCATATTCAAGGTATGTGACATCGACCAGAACAAACTATGTTTCTGGCATTTATAAATGTGCAGCTAATGGGGAATAATCAATGAATCCAGAAAAAGTCATATTTGGTTTTTTTATCGTCTTAGCATTAACGCTAAACTTTGGTTTTTTTGTCGGTGATATCGAAAACCCCAACCATCATCATGTGTATGAATTGTTTGCTGTAGTCTTGGTAAACGTGATCGCGACGATTTTGAAATTTGGTGACCGTACTCAAATGGGGGCAGTGTTGCTAGCGACAAGTTTAGTTGCTGTGTTGCAATTGTTTGTTGCCACCATCGTCTGGACATTTGCTGTTCATATCTTCGATATTGGTTTAACACCGACAGTGATGGCCAGCATCGTGTCTTTATCAGGTGGAGCATTGTTAGCCAACGTAATTTCCGTTGTGCTATTAGTCATTGAAACCGTGATGTTAAGACGCTAATTAAGCCTAGAGCTTAGCCATGAATAACATCATCTTTATCTTTTTCCGCCGCATGCGACTGCCTTTACTGTCGTTAGTGACTGTCTTTTCAATTACTGCCTTAGGTTTAACGCTCATACCAGGACAAGATGCTGATGGCAATGTCTGGTATATGAGTTATTTCCATGCCTTTTATTTTGTTGGCTATATGTCAACAACGATTGGTTTTGGAGAGATCCCCTATCCGTTTACAGATGCTCAACGTTTATGGGTAATGTTTTCGATCTACTCCACCGTTATTGTCTGGCTTTATGCCATTGGTACCTTACTTACCCTTATCCAAGACAAAACCTTTCAAGAAGCATTAAAAGAACTCAGATTTTCTCGCAAAATAAAACGCTTAAGAGAACCTTTTTATATTGTATGTGGTTACGGTGAAACTGGCTCAGCATTAGTGGTTGTCCTCACTGAACGTAATCAGAATGTCGTGGTGATTGATATTAATCCTGATGTTATCAACTTGTTAAAGCTGGAAAACCTACGACAATTTGTACCGGGCTTACATGGTGATGCCGCACGGCCAGTTCATTTAATTGAAGCAGGATTAGAGCATCCCTTATGTCAGGGTGTCATTGCAGTGACGGATGACAACGATGTCAATTTAAAAATTGCGGTGACCTCCAAACTGCTCAGTCCACATCTTAAAGTAATTTGCCGTGCTGATTCACACGAGATTGAGGACAATATGTCGTCCTTTGGTACAGATTACATTATCGATCCCTTTGATACCTTTGCCATACATTTAGCCACAGCAATTCAATCGCCAGCGTTAAACCTATTAAATACATGGTTAACTGGAGTCCGCTACCAAGCTTTAGATCGTCCCATCTATCCACCACAACAAGGACGCTGGATTATTTGTGGCTATGGCCGTTTTGGGAAAACGGTCTATCAACAACTTAAAGTCAATAGCCTTCACCCCATCATCATCGAAGCATCACCTGAATTAACGGGCTTGCCAGAATCAGGGATTTCGACTGATGATTGGATAAAAGGCTGGGGAACAGAAGCCGTCACACTAAATAAGGCCGGTATCATGGACGCGGTAGGAATTATCGCGGGAACCGACAATGATGCCAATAACCTGTCTATTATTATGACTGCTAAAGCAATGAATCCAGATTTATTTGTGGTCGCGCGTAATAATTTGGAAGAAAATAAACGGCTATTTGATGCCATTAAAGCCGATATCGTGATGCACCCAAGTTCGATAATCGCTAATAAAATTGGTGGTTTACTAGCCACGCCATTACTATACGCATTTATGGGCTTGGCCGGTCAACAAACTCGTGAATGGGCCAGTGAGATGGTCAAACGCGTCTGCTTAATCGTCAAAGAACAAGTACCCGAACTCTGGGAGCTAGTGATTAATAATGAAGAAGCACTTGCCGTTTTCAACAAATTGGCAACCAATGAGTTAGTTACTATTGGAAATATATTAGGCAACCCCAAAAACCGTGATGAACAATTGTTTGCCATGCCATTATTATTACAACGTAACGGCATACTGACTCTGCTCCCTAATGATGCGATGCCATTACAGATAAGCGATAGGTTACTACTCTGCGGACGCTTTTCTGCTCGTTATAAAATGGAGTGGACCCTATTAAACAAGTACGCTCTAGACTATGTTTTGTATGGTGAAAAAACCACACACGACTGGTTTTCACAGTTAATGTCACGCTCCAAAAACAGACGCTAACGCATTGATATAAATAACTAGTGACGATATCTCAGTGCATGTTCGATAGTAAGTTCTTCTTTGCTTGCCGCACGAACACCCATAATTTTTCCGCTATAGATTAGGCGCTCGCCGGCTGCCGGATGATTTCCATCAAGTACGACTTTGCCGTCAGCAATATCTGTCACGGTATATAAAATTATATCGCCTGCTGAATCTTCACCTTCAAACTGTACGCCGACTTTTAGTGCGTCAGCGGGGAAAACACTGGCGGGTTCAATTTGCAGTAATGCTTCGTCATAATCACCAAAAGCATCTTCTGGTTGCAAATCAACACTCACTAAATCACCTTTATTTTTACCCATCAAAGCCTGTTCAACTTTTGGAAAAATATTATCGTAACCACCCAATAAGTAATTTACAGGATCGGTACTTGAATCAAGTACCGTGCCATCAATATTTTTTAACTCGTAGCTTAAGCTGACGACGGTGTTTTTATCAATTTTCATCGGGTATTCCTAATACGTATCGGGTATAAAATGTGGTCAATTCATGTAATCTGAATATTTTAATCTATTTTGATGCTGTATTTCTAAAACTCAGCTTCAACTTGAAAATGCATTGATTCTCTAGTGACCGGATGATCCAGCTCTAAGGTCTCGGCGTGTAGGTGTAAGCGAGATGTTTTATTACCATAAAGATCGTCACCTACAATCGGCGTATTTAAACCATTTATATGAGCAGAATGCACGCGTAGTTGGTGTGTACGCCCTGTTATCGGGTAAAAATAAACCTTAGTTTGTTTCTTGTTTCGTTCTATCACCTGCCATTTAGTCTTGGCAGTTTTACCGTATTGATAGCAAACTAACTGCCTCGGTCTATCATCAAGGTCAACACGAAGTGGCAAATCGATGATGCCCTCTTGTTGTGTTATCTCTCCGTCTAACAAGGCAACATATCGTTTTTTGACCGTACGATTTATAAATTGTTTTTGCAGAACTTTGTGTACCGCTTTGGATAAAGCAATCACCATCAATCCTGACGTAGACATATCGAGTCGATGGACGATTAACGGCCCAGATGCTTGCGGATAACGTTGTTTCATACGTAGATAAACCGAATCTTCGATACTCTTTCCTGGCACCGATAAAAACTCGCTAGGCTTATTAATAACCACCATGGCCTCATCTTCATAAACGATTTGAATCATTTTTCCTTCGGCAGGATTGGTCAATAGAGGATTGTCATCAATGCTCATGCCTTCTAACATATGAGCTAAAATGGGCTGACACTTACCCTGGCATGCCGCATAGAAATTTAGATGTTGTCTAATTTCTGACTTGGGTGAGGTTCCCCACCAGAACTCGGCGATGGCCAGTGGTTTCATTTCTTGTTGGAACGCATAGTGTAATAATTTGGGCGCGGCACATTCACCTGCTCCGGCTGGCGGTACACGCTGAGGCGTATCTTTAAAAAGATCACATAGATTTTTATAAACACCTTTATCATTTAAGAAACGATAATTTTCAAATAATTGTTGCTGTAAATTGGCTGATAAGAATTTGCGTTGTTGTTTTAACGTGTTAAGTTTCGCAGTAACGTGATCAACTTGTCTTTCTGCGTTGTGAATTCTAGCCTCCCAATAAACATTTAAATCTCGTAGCTGATTTTTGTCTTGAATACTTTCTTTGCTTAATTGTTCTTTGCATTGTAAAAAGTCTTCTGGAGTCAGTGTTTGTTGTGCCGAGACTCTTCGATTTTTTCTAGTTTTACGGCCCGCTATCATTAATTGTCTGTGTGTTTGAATATCTGCTGAAGCGAGATTTTTCTCGGATTTTAATGCCAATTCAAGCACAGGTATTTGCGGGTTGTCTTCTAGGTTTTTGATCTGCTCATTAATGTGATTAATTTCGGCTTGTCCTGCTAGAAAAAAACCTTCTTCAGCCAACATATCAAATACTGGTGGCACAAAGTTTGGTAGGTGATTTCTATCGGCCAACTTGCCAGAAAAAGCCGCTAAATAACCAAGCTCACCTTGTTTATTTTGTACCAATAACACACCAAACATTTTGCCAATAGCAGTATCGGTGTCGCCGGTCAGTCCAAAGTTATGTTGCCACTGCGTTTGTGTATCTAGATGAGTTTGTAACTCCTTAGCGGCCAATAAACACAAGGGATGTGGTTGGTAATAAAAAGGAAATGTAAATCGCTCAGGCAGAGCATACGCCGCTATCGATTGTTGAAATGGGGTAAAATGATTTTCTTGCAAGGACAACCTCAATAGTTACAGATATATGCTTGCGCAGAATCGTAGAATCGTAGAATCGTAGAATCAAATTGGACGTAATTAAATGAAAAAAGTATTAATAATTGGTTATGTCTGGCCAGAGCCTAACTCGTCAGCTGCCGGTAGCCATATGATGTCCATTTTACGCCAATATACACAACAAAACTGGCAAGTTGAATTTGCGACGCCTTCACAACCCACTGATCACATGATTGATCTAGCAAGTGAAGGTATTTCTAGTCAAAAAATAACTTTAAATTGCGATAGCTTTGACCAGTATATTTTAGAATACCTACCTGATATCGTGATGTTTGACCGCTTCATGATGGAAGAACAATTTGGCTGGCGAGTAGAAAAAAACTGCCCCAAAGCACTTAAAGTATTAGATACCGAAGATCTACAATGTTTACGCCATGCAAGGCATCAAGCAAGTAAAACTGGCCGCGAGATGACTCAAGCTGATTTATTCAGCGATCTTGCTAAACGCGAAATAGCGGCAATCTTACGCTGTGATATTTCCTTAATTATCTCTAGCTTTGAAATGGATTTATTAATCAACATCTTCAAGGTCGATCAAGATTTACTTCATCACCTTCCCTTTATGGTTGATCTTGCACAATGTCCCAGTACGACTCGCTCTTATTCTGAACGCCTACACTTTATGACTATTGGCAACTTTCGTCATGCACCTAACTGGGACGTCGTGTTACATCTACAACAAATTTGGCCACTGATAAAAAAACAAATTCCCAATGCTGAATTACATATTTACGGTTCTTACCCCCCCCCTAAAGCCACTGCATTAAATAATCCCAAAACTGGTTTTTTAATCAAAGGTTGGGCAGAAGATGCCTTCGACGTAATGGAACAAGCCCGTGTTTGTTTAGCTCCGATACGCTTTGGAGCAGGCATTAAAGGCAAGCTATTAGATGCGATGATTATGCAAACTCCCAGTGTGACAACAACAGTAGGTAGCGAAGGCATGCACCAAGAGGAACCCTGGCCTGGAGTGGTAACTGATGATATTGCTGAATTTGTAACCGCAGCGGTTAATCTATATAACGATGAACAGCTTTGGCTTAATGCACAACAACATGCATCTTCTTTATTAAATTCTAACTATGACAAAAAAATATTAGGTCCGAAGTTAATCACCAAAATAATTGAAATAACGGAAGATTTAGCAACACATCGCCTAGCTAATTTTACCGGTAGCATGCTTAAACATCACTCGATGATGAGCACTAAATATATGTCACAATGGATTACAGCAAAAAATGCGATCTAGGCCGATGAATACGCATTAATAATTCTTAAAACATTCATCATTACTCAATTTATAATATTCACAAATAGCGTTTAGTTGCTGAATTTTAAAACAAATTTACTTATGATGCCTAACAACTGATATCCTGTAATTTCATCAGTTAATTCGAGAACACTATCATGACTCAATCTATTCTTGATGTAAGAGGAATCGGTCCTGCAATGCAAGTTGTGCTAGCAAAAAATGGCTTTAAAACCATAGAAGATCTCGCAAATACTAGTGTCGAACAACTTGTTGTTATCCCCGGATTTAGTGAACTTAAAGCGACTCAAGTAATTAATGATGCCCGTAATCTAGTAGCATCCGTTATCCCCAAAGAAAAACTCACCAAAATAAAATCTAAAGATAAAAAGAAATCTAAAAAAGCCAAAGACAAAGACAAAAAGAAGAAAAAAGCTAAGGACAAAACAAAAAAGTCTAAAAAGTCTAAAAAGTCTAAAAAATAAATAATCACGCTACAAAGTATGTAAACATTCGCTATATCGCGATAGTCTATTTAAAATATCAATCGTGATTTTTTATCTGCTTGCATACTGCCGTCAGCATCGTGTCGCAAACAAAACTTAGAGTATTCATGGAAAAAGTTATCTTACTTGTTGATGTCCAAAATATTTACTACACCACACAACAAATCCACCATTGTAATTTTGACTACAACGAATTTTGGTCACAAGCGACCGCAAATCGTGACGTTGTAAGAGCCTTTGCCTATGCCATAGATCGAGGCGATGAAAAACAAAGACAATTTCAAAATATACTTAAAGCAATTGGTTTTGAGGTGAAATTAAAGCCCTTTATTCAAAGAGCAGACGGTTCAGCAAAAGGTGATTGGGACGTCGGAATAACCATTGATGCCATGGAATATGCAAAACAAGCTGATGTAGTGGTTCTAGCATCTGGCGATGGGGATTTTGATCTATTGGCGAAAAAAATACGCTCCGATTATGATGCCTCTGTCGAGGTATATGGTGTTAAGCAACTAACAGCAGCTTCCTTAATTGAGGCCGCTTCAAAATATATTCCGATAGAAAACACGTTACTGTTAAAACAATCCAGATACTAAAATAGGCAGAGTGATCATTGACTTAGTTTACTGTCTATCTAATGAAGTTAGTTAATTATACAAAACAACCAACATATCTATTCATTGTTTGGATATATATCGTTATTTAACTGTCTTATTTTGCTAACACTCAACAAAATAACCTTAGAAATATCTTCAGCTTCGCATTTTAGAGAACATACAATGAAAAATTTATTTGTCATCGCTTTTATAGTATTCAATTTCATGACTTCCAGTCACGCAGAGATATTGCCTGAGTCGGTGCTGTCGCCTGAGGTCGTTAATATCAAATTAAAGTCATTTACTGCAGAAGAAAATCGTGCAGTTCTTGATGTGACTTTATATAACCCGAATGACTTCAAACTACCAGTGAGAGAGATGTATGGTGATATCTACCTTAACGAAAATGCTATCGCAAATATCGAAGCGTTCGGTAAGAAAAGCTTAGGTGCTCATGAGACTCAAATATTCACTGTTCCCGTTACCGTGAAGCCTGATGAGCTGACTAACGCTAGTAGTAATGTGATGATGAGTGGCGTAGCCAATTATCGTTTTAAAGGCTATATGATGTCCCCAGTAGGCGAAATACCTGTTGAACATCAAGGTCAATTAACAAGAGAACAAATGCTCACTTTTTTCCAAGCAGTTATTTCCATACGGCAATAATATTAATTGGATACCATCACCCAAGCCGTACTCGGTGGCGCAGTTGGCTATGTTGTAGCTGGCAAAATATCACCCCGAAAAGCCGTATTATGCGGAGCAGCCGTTGCCATATTGCCCGATCTTGATGTCTTTATTACTCATCTCAATGATCTTGATGCTTTCACCTTGCATCGGAGTTGGACACACTCTTGGCTAATTCAAACATTAATAGCGCCAGCCCTTGCCTATGCCTTATATAAACTTGATAACACTTTTAGGTTCGTAACTTGGTTTTGGCTAGTTTGGCTAGCGTTAGTAACACATAGTGCCTTAGATGCTTTGACAGTTTATGGCACCCAGTTATTTTGGCCCTTCCTGCTCCCCCCCGTTTCCGGCGGTAGTGTATTTATCATTGATCCTCTGTATTCGGTCCCGCTTCTAGCAGGGTTTATCGCCATATTAATAAAGCCCAACAAGCGGGTCAGCCATCGTATTATGTTGAGTGGCTTTGTATTTAGTTGCGCCTATCTTCTCGCAGGCCTATTCATCCAAAATTGGGTTGAACAACAGGCAAATATTGCTTTGCAAAAACAAGGCATAAAATACGATAAAGTCCTCGTTGCCGCCGCACCGTTAAACATTATACTATGGCGAACCTTAGTGATTAACGAGGACTATTATTATCAAGGATTCCGCTCCGTTTTTGATCAAGACAATAATTTTAATTTCAGCCAGCACGCGCGTCATTCTGAACTAAAACCCTTAATCACTTCACTACCTGCATTCCAGCGACTAGATTGGTTTAGTCATGGTTTTTATGCCCTAGAACAGCGGGAAAACACTATCGTTGCTAGAGATTTAAGAATGGGTATTGAACCCAGCTATTTTTTTCATTTCGCTATCGCTGAGCGAAATCAGCAACAAACTACAGCACTTAGTCCACAGCGTGTCGAAGGTGAACAAGTTCAATTAAGTGCTCTCAAACTTGTTTGGCAACGAATCTGGAATCAAGATGTACAGTTAAATTTTCATCAAAGTGAATAAATATAAATAAACAAATCGCTGTTAAAGCTAAATAATATTCACCCTTTCTGGTATTATTTACCGGTCGCACACAGCGTGACAGAATCTCGCTTATATATAAGTATTAAGCTCAAACTAAATATCGGATTTATGCTTATTGGCAACAACCGATTTTTAACAAAATTATAGTCAGGATATTTATGCCAAAAATCATTATTGAAAAAAACCCAAGTGAAGCACGTTTAAAAGAATTAGGCGTATCAGCATGGGAAACATGGGATTGCCCAGTTACAGAATTCAGACTTGACTTCGACGAAACAGAAAAAGCTTACATTCTTGAAGGCGAAATCGTTGTAACGCCAGATGGCGAACCTTCAGTCACTATCGTTCCTGGCGATTATGCTATTTTCCCCGTAGGCTTAAAAAGCATGTGGAAAGTGACTAAACAACTACGTAAACATTACAGCTACGATTAGTCACAAAATGAGGCATCTTCGGATGCCTTTTTTTATATGAAAACACTAAACTCACCCTGTGTAAGAATTTGTTGCCTTAATGAACTGGATATTTGCCTCGGTTGCTTTCGTAGTCTAGATGAAATTAAGTTATGGGGCCGTAGCGATACCTCTACCCAACAAAAAACTCAAATCCTAGCGAATAGCGCCATCCGTCAACAAGAACGTAAAAACAAATACTAAGCGTATTTTTATGAACTTCATAAAGCGCTATATCACTAAAAGAATTTTACGTCGGCATGCCCTTCCATTTAGCACTTGGCATCGTGTTACCTCTAAAATCCCACTCATCGCCACTCGCAACAATAAAGAAAAATCTCGGTTACGATTGCTCTCGACACTATTTCTACATCAAAAATCATTTACTGGTGTTCATGGCCTAGAAGTCACACTCGACATGGGCATCACTATTGCGGCTCAAGCTTGTCTAGAAATTCTCTATTTAGGCTTAAATGCCTTTGATGGTTGGATTGAAATTATTCTTTACCCTTCAGCTTTTATCGTCAATCGCGATATCACGGATGAAAATGGTGTTGTTCATCGACAGACTAAGGGACTGAGCGGCGAATCTTGGGGCCGAGGACCTGTCATCTTATCTTGGCAAGATGTAGAGCAAGATAGTTACAGTTTGCATCAAGGCCATAATGTCATCATTCATGAGTTTGCCCATAAATTAGATATGTTATCTGGACGAGCTGATGGCCAACCGCCGCTGACACGTGATATGTCCCTCCAAGAATGGTCAGATACATTACGCGAGGCCCACGGCAAATTAGTCAGCCAAATCGAACATCATCAACATAGTTATATTAATAATTATGCCGCAACAAACCCTGCTGAATTTTTTGCAGTGAGTTGCGAGTATTTTTTCACAGCACCGCAACTGCTCGAAAAGCAGTGCCCTGCTGTGTATGAGCAATTAAAATCTTATTTCAAACAAGATCTGAGGTTAAATAAAAGAGTAGATTGAAAATAAAATCAAAATAATTGTCAACCGATATTGCTCAGCCCCGTTGTTATAACTGTAGACCCTTCTACACAACGGAGAAACTAAAATGAAAATTAAATTACTACTTTTATCAGCAATTATCGCTTTAGCCACAACAACAGCGGCATCAGCTGATTCGGATCACAGATATAAAGACCAACGTAATCAAACTTTTGGCCACGTAGAACACCATGATCATAGAGCGGTCGATAGACATAATAGACTATTTTCATTTAGCTTGATTGTTCCAGGTCCTTCTTATTATATGCCTCATCGTTATAACAACCATCACGATTATCGTAATGAATATAGATATCGTAATGATTACAAACATCATAATAACAAGCACCATAATCGTCACGGTAAACACCATGATCGGGACCATGTTCAAGGCTTTAGAGGTACTAGATAACATCATTATCAAAAAGCGTAGTATGGTATTTATATAAGCTCGGTGATATTCGCTCATAGTTACACTTTTTCTATGCGCTTTAAGGATAAATTCTTAATGTCTGATCTGCTCAATAAATTTTTAGCCGACAATGAAAATAAGGCATTTAGAATGGCACAATTCGCTACAGGCAACCGTGATGATGCCTTAGATATTGTACAAGAGGCGATGATTAAATTAGTTAAGAAATACCGACAGCTACCAGAACAAGAGTGGCCGCCATTATTTCATCGTATCTTACAGAGGCAAATCACGGACTGGTATCGTAGTAAAAGTATTCGTCAAAAATTTTTTGGATGGTTACCGATTACTAGTGATGAAGAAGCTGACAACGTGCTGGACTACATCGAAGATTTATCAGCAAGAACACCTGAAATCCACTTACTAAACGAACAGGCTGTTGAAGTGTTACAAGTGGAATTACAACTATTACCACTTAGGCAACGGCAAGCCTTTCTCTTACGTTGCTGGCAAGGTTTGGACACGGCACAAACAGCCGAAGCAATGGGATGTTCGACAGGGAGTGTTAAAACACATTACCATCGTGCGTTAACCGTTTTACGCAACAAATTGGGGGAGACATGGCCATGAACAATAAATTTGAAAATAATGTAAAACAGCAGCTAGATTTGAGTTTGACGACACTTGATGCCATGACCCAGTCACAGCTTACCCAAGCGCGTTATAAAGCCTTAGCGCATGCTGAAACAAAGCGATTTGACCTTGGTCGATGGTTTACAGGCTTAGCAACGGCGGCTGTCATGGCACTATTAGTCATCACGGTAATGCCAACCACGAAACTGCCAGATAATCAACAACTGGCTAATCAGCAACTGGCGAGTGATCCTGAATGGGTATTAGTCTCTGATATGGATGAAATCGAGTTATATCAAGATCTTGAGTTTTATCAATGGCTCGATGATAACGCAGATTCTAACAGTTAAAGGACTACCAATGAAAATACGTACCCAATTAAAATTGCTTAGCATGATACTGTTTGCAGTGACGATTAATCCTGCATTTGCTGACAATAATGCTGAGAGCAAGCAACAGCAAAGATCTGAACATTGGCAGGACATGACACCAGAGCAACAAGCTAGAGCTAAAGAACGTTATGAAAAGTTTAAAAATCTTCCCCCTGAACAACAACAGAAAATTCGTGAACGCCATGAACGCTTTAAACAACTACCACCAGAAGAACAACAACGTCTAAGAGAGCGTCGTCAAAAATTTAAAAATATGCCTGAAGAACAGCGTCAGCAGATGCGTGAAAAATGGCGGAATATGACGCCTGAGCAACAGCAACAAATACGTGACAAACGTAAAAACATGTCAGCTGAATAACCGTTGAATATTAAAAGCAAAAAGCCCCCATCAGATTTAATGATGGGGGCTTTTTATTTGGAGAATAACGTTTATCAAGCCTCATTACAGAGGCTTCAATTTAAAGTGGTAATTGACTCGTGACTAAACCGATCAAGCCGCCAAACACCCCACCCCAGACAACTAACCAGCCCAAATGCTGACGAATCATCGCTTGTATAATATCTTTAACCATCTTCGGTGTCAGTTCTTCTAAACGTGATTTCACAACATGTTCAATTTGCAAATGAATATCTTGGCTGACCGATGTGCTAGTCAATTTTTCTCGCACGCTACTTTGAAACGAATCACTATGTGCCAACTCATTAAGAGACTTTTTCATCTTAACGATGAAAGGTTCTTTCAGTGGTGTTAGCGCCTCTACGCCTCCAAACATACCTAACATGCTACCAAATGATGACTCCATAATCGTTGAGACTAAACCGTCATATGTGCCACTTAAATCAGTCTCGTCAATCACATCCTGAAAATCGAGCTTATGATTGTCGTTTTCGCTGACCATTTCATTGAAAAAACGATCCAGATTTTCTTTGCTGAAAAATTGGTCCATAACCAGCGTATTAATACCCACTTTAAAGTCTTCAAAGCGAGCAGTAATCACACCAGAACCATATAAGCCAGGTACTTTTTCAAATAACATATGAATAGCCAGCCAGTTTGTCACGCCACCAGCTAAAGCAAATAGCCCAGTGGCTAATACAGGCTCGCGGAATGGCGCATCTAATACCAGTCCTGTAGCAACAAGACCAGCAGCAATTACATTGGTTATAAGGCTTTTATTCATTTTTTAGTCTTCGATCCACTTGCTTAAAGCTTCAATAATTTTAGTCGCTTGATCTTTACTTGAGATATTAAATTTCGAACGTTGGCTATATTCACCATTACGTTTTTGATAACGACGGATAGTATATTTATCTGGTCCAAACTCACCTGTTTTACGATCAAGATCTTGATAACGATACAGTAAAGTAGCCCAAGCGCCTTTCGTTAATACAACCTTGTCTAGTTCTTTGACGGTCATATCGTCGCCTTCCATATATTCGACCGTTAATTCATCTACTGTTTCAGCCATAATGCTGTTCCTTTATTAAAGTTATTTAAAAAATTGAGTTAATGCTTTATCTAGCATGTAGGCATCTTGGCTACCCGCGAGTTCACGAATAGAGTGCATGCCAAAAGTAGGTACACCTATGTCTAATGTTCTTACGCCTAAGGCCGCAGCGGTAAGTGGACCAATTGTACTACCGCAGGCCATATCAGTACGCACAACAAAGTCTTGAACTGGCACATCAACCTGCTCACATAATTGACGAAAAAATGCACTGGTTTCACTATTAGTAGCATAACGTTGATTGGCATTAGATTTAATCACTGGCCCGTGATTAAGTTTAGGGCCATGTTCGGCATCATGTTTGTCGGCGAAATTAGGATGAATCGCATGAGCATTATCCACTGAAATCATAATAGAACGCTGAATCATTCGATGATGAGATTCGATATCTGAACATAATCGCATTAGTACTGATTCCAATAACGAACCCTGTGCACCCGAAGTAGACATACTTCCGACTTCTTCATGATCAGTGCATATCAGTAAGCTAGGCGTATTGCCGTCAGCCTTGAGTAAGGCATTCAAGCCGACATGACAACTTAGTAGATTATCAAGTCTAGCGCTACTAATAAAATCATCCTTCAAACCTATAACAGCCGCATTTTGAGTATCGTACAAGCTGATTTCATAATCTAAGACTTTTGCTATGTCGCAAGATGGTTGCTGTTGCTTAACTTGTTCTAGTAATAGATCACGGAAATCTTTAGTTTGGCCTTTATCAAGCTGCATAACAATCGGTGGCAAGTGGGTCTGCGGATTAATGCTACGGCTCTGGTTAACGTCACGATCAAGATGTATCGCTAAACTAGGAATAGTCGCAATCGCTTTTTTGAAATCAATCAGTGTATGTTTAATCTGCTGTTCTGAATCTAGGAAACTTACTCGCCCCGCCATCGATAAATCACGATCAAACCAAGGATTAAGCAAAGCACCGCCATAAACCTCAACACCAAGTTGCCATAATGTGTGACTTACTTTTTCTGGCCGCGGCTTGACTTGCAAACATGGACTATCAGTATGGGTACCGACCATATGAAAACCCGTAGCCGCCAAATCAACATCAGGCAAGGTAAATGCGAGGATCGATGAATCATTACGGGTTACATAATAACGACCCGCCGCTAATTTCCCCCAAGCTTCTTTTTCATCTAAAAATTGAAAGCCTTTTTCATCAAGACGAGCACGCATGGTTTCTACAGCATGGAATGGCGTCGGTGATGCGTCTAAAAATTCTAATAAATTTTGATTAAACTCAGTTAAAGCAGTGCGGTCTGACATCGTTTAGTTAAACTCTTAAAAGGAAAATGTTAGTTACGAGTGTTCTGGTCGATATGATTTATGTTTCATCATCTTCAACTTTTTTCTTGCGTATTCGTCGCGACGAACCGCCATGCATCCGGCAACGATCGGCTAAACAACCTTGATCCCAACCTTCAGGCTGCCTAATAACCACCGAAAGCTTGCATCGGCGACCATTGGCTAGCTTAGCACCACATTCAGGGCGGTAGCGCTTTACTTTCTCCCAACCTTCTAGCGTTTGTGTTGCTTTACGAATCGTTTTTGCCTGTTTAAGCGTCAAATCACGATCAGCTATCGCTTTTTTTTCCTGGTCGGTATTTCGCCACCAGAAACGCACAACCGGTATCGGTAATCCGAAGCGACGGGCTAAATCATCTGGCTTTCGATAAATATCTAAGCTTAATAAGAGCAGTGCCGCTTTTTCTAGCCGTGCAGTTAACTCTTTACTCTCTTCAGGCGTCATCCTGGCTCGCTATACCAGCTTCTAGTAAAGAAATAACTTCATCTGATAAATTTTCAACCTCACTGAGCGGCTTAGCAAAATCACGAACAGAAATTCCCGCCTTAATTACGCTAGTAGGATCGCCAGTAATTAACGGATGCCATTCAGGCAAAGGCTCACCTTCAGCTAAAAGACGATAGGCGCAGGTTTCAGGCAACCAATCAAAATATTCAGCATGGTCAACACTTAGTTGTATGCAGTCAGGCATTAATGTTTCGCGGTTGCCATAATCTTTGCAACGACAACTGGACACATCTAATAAGGTACAAGCAGCGCGCGTGTAATAAATCTGGCCATCATCCTCATCTTCGAGTTTATGTAAACAACAACGTCCACAACCATCACACAAGCTTTCCCACTCGTCATGACTCATTTGGCTTAAACGCTTTTCTTTCCAGAATTCTTTAGATGTTTTATCCTGTTCAGTCATGAGCACTTCTTTAGATTTAGCAATGATACTTTCGCCTTTGATTAAGCAATGTCAGCACCAGTCACTATTGCTTGCGGGTGATATTGCGATTAATTCCTGTAAAGAGTGGCACGATACCAGCCCCCACATATTGAAAACACCGTTTAGTATACAACAGCTGGTTGATTTACCGACAATAGACTTAGCCATTATCAGCGATATCACTGAGACATTGCCAAAGACACCAGCAATGCAATGGCTAGGCTTGATGCGAAATGCGCATGCTCAACATATTATTGTTATATCTGAAATAACGCGTTCAACACAACAAGGCTGGCAATTAGCGGACTATCTTGCACTCGGAATGAAACACATTGCAGTGATTGATAATTATCACCTATATAGTTATGCCATCGAAACGTATCAGCCTAAACGCGATTGGCTCAATAGTCGATTCTGGGCTAATCCAGATAATTTTGATAAATATCGTTGGTAAATGAACATCAGACAAACGGTATTTTGTTCGCGCCGCAGTACAATTTTCAGCTCATTATTTTAATGTTTTTATCGGTCGCTAGCAACGGTGCCAACAATCCATTTACTCCCAT
Source organism: Methylophaga sp. (assembly GCA_024636315.1). Classification (GTDB taxonomy): domain Bacteria; phylum Pseudomonadota; class Gammaproteobacteria; order Nitrosococcales; family Methylophagaceae. The sequence continues at coordinate 2,280 of JAGXHJ010000021.1, read as the reverse complement.
GCCGCTTGCTATAACACTATCTTCTCGTGTAACAAAATTGTCATAATTAAAACTTACACTATTGAGTTAATTAAATTACTTATAGTGGTGAAGCATGAAATTATCTGATGTATCTAAAATACTAATCACCATAATTGTTAGCTTTATCATTAGTGCTGTTGTCATCGGTATATGGGGCTGGAACGAGCTAGATAAACCTTACAAAATATCGCAAACCTTTCAAAAATATAAATCAGCCTTTGACACAGATGCTCGTATTCTCTTAGAGCGATATTTAGTAACAGGTCATGCCGACAATTTACAGCAAGCAGAAGCGATACTCGATAACTTACTGCTTACCGATATTAATTGGTTAAGTGAGCAAGATAATCTTGATATTCAACACTCGATAAAACAACTTCAGAGCAACGTCCAATTGGTACGTTCTGCTGGTAAACTCGCAGGTAATCCACAAGGTTTGCTTATTAATAATGAACGTGAACGTGCAAGCGAACTTGGCCAACTAAGACAGTATGTAAATGATGCTGAGAACTATGATTATGTCAGCAAAATCAAGTTCTTTGATCACTTACTTCAACTCAATCAATCATTAGAAAAAATCACTCTGTATCGGCAACAATATTTTGATAATCCATCAGACAATTCTAAACAGGCATTAATTAATGAAAATAGTGCTTTTGCTGACACACTAGACAACACAATCGCTCTACCCCGCTTTGGCATTTACACTGAAGTTGATGAAGATGCTTTAATGCCCGAAAAGCCTGAAGAAAAAGGTCAATTAAGTCTCAACACCACCTCATCACTGACAAATCGTTATAGCAAAGAATTGGATAATACGACAGAACTAGCTGTACGCTCTAAAGAAAGTCAAACAAATCTCAATACATCAATGGAGCAATTAACATCATTGCTTAATAGCTATCAGAGTCAAATAGACAATATTAAACAAGATGTCACATGGAGAGTGAAATGGGTAATGCTTGTTTCTATTGCCGTCATTGTCATTGCTGTCAGTTTATTATTTATCTTACAAAATAAAGTTATTGTGCATTTGACACAGCTTGAAGTGTTTCTTCGGAAGTTATTGAAAGGTAATTATACTCAGACCTTACACGCCAATATGAATTATCAAGAAGTAATTTCTGTTGAGAAATCAGGTCTACAACTTCAAACCCATTTAGCTACTCTTATTGACCAGTTGGGGATTGAATCACAACAAATTATTAGCGCCAGCAATGATATGCGGACAGTCTCAGTAAAAGCGCTGTCATTAACGCGTGAGCAAAACACATCGACTGAACAGGTCGCGACAGCAGTAACACAATTATCATATTCGTTTAAGGGTGTGGCAGATAATGCAGCTAATGCCTCAACATCTGCCACCCTAGCTAATCAGGCTACTGCTGATGCCAGTCAACAACTCAGCCAAACGGCATTGTCAGTGCAAACATTAGCCACTAATTTGATTTCCGTTGAGCAAATAATGATCCGACTAGAAGAAAACGGTAAAAATATCGGTGCCGTTTTAGAGGTAATACAAAATGTTGCTGAGCAGACTAATCTCTTAGCGTTAAATGCAGCAATTGAAGCTGCAAGAGCAGGTGAACATGGACGCGGCTTTGCCGTGGTTGCTGATGAAGTTAGACAGTTAGCCTCTAGAACAACTTCTTCTACAGATGAAATCCGTACCATTATTCAACAATTAGTCGCCTCCAGTGTCGAAGCTTCTGAAACAGTCAATATTCAAAGTAAAGCGGCACAAAAATGTGTCACTCAAATGAGTAATACTCAAAGCGCTATAGAACCTGTTATTAGGGCCGTTGAAAACATAACCCAGCTGAATGCCACTATCGCTGAATCAACTCAAGAACAAGCATTAACCGTCAATGAAATAGCACAAAATAGTGCCATTATTAAACAACATTCAGACCTAGTAACAGCTAGTATTAATGACTTAATGACATCAAGCGACAGCTTAGATTTAGTTAATGAAGCTTTGGATAAGCTAATTAAGCGGCTTAAAAACTAGCCATAATAACAATTGCTTTAAGGCGGCTAAACTACTAATTGGTGCGTAGCTCGCCTCTAGTTATATCTTAGAAGCCAAACTACTGAGGCCTTTTTTATTACTTAACCCCAACTCGGGATAAGAAAAACGCCGTCATTCCCGCAGGCTTTTAGCGGGAATCTATGCCAAAATTGCTTGTTCATTGTTCTCTCAGCATGGATTCCGGCTAAAAAGACCACCGGAATGACGATAATTTTTTTATTGTATTG
>JAGXHJ010000020.1 GCA_024636315.1 Methylophaga sp. | reverse complement strand
GTCACCGGAGTATGAATGGCTTTATGCTCAATCTGATTGGTGGTCTTGTTGCTTACTGTCTGAAAGAAAGTAAGCCAGCATTAAATCTTACGCGTGAAGAATTTGAATTATTGGTCAGACCTTAACCCGATCTCAGGTTAGATAGTTTATGCAAAAAAGTTATGTAGCTTAAGGCCTAATGTGAAAGCTAAGTTTTGGTAGATAAAAATAGTCATACAAAACCATTAACGTGCCTGAAAAGGACACGCTAATAGTTTTTATTATTAGGCAATAAATTAGCCGCGGCGACTTCTGTTGCCACCGGCTCTATGGCCTTGAGCATTTTCACCAGAACGTTGGCCATCACGGTGACCAACATGTGGTTTCTTAGGTTTTTTATCTTTAGCTGGGCGAGTATTTAAACGTGTTTCATATAGTTTATTGACGGGTTCAAAGCCTTCAATAATTTTACGTTCAAGTAGTTCGCCGATTACACGTTCGATGTCAGATAATTGTTTGAGCTCATCTGCGCTGACCAATGATACGGCTTGACCCGTTGCACTCGCACGGCCAGTACGTCCAATACGATGTACATAGTCTTCAGGTACATCAGGTAGGTCGAAGTTGACGACGTGTGGCAGTTGATCAATATCAATACCACGTGCGGCAATATCAGTCGCAACCAATACTTGAACCTTGCCAGATTTAAAATCAGCTAATGCTTTAGTACGCGCATTTTGACTTTTATTACCATGAATAGCGGCAGATTTTAGACCGGTAGCATCAAGTAGTTTGGTTATCTTGTTGGCACCATGTTTGGTTCGTGAAAACACTAAAACTTGATGCCAATTATTTTCTGTAATTAAATGAATCAATAAGGCGGTTTTTTTCGATTTATCCACAGGATGAATGAACTGCTCTACCGATTTCACGGTGGTGTTAGGTGGGCTGACCGAGATCTCAACTGGATTATTCACTAAGCCTTTGGCAAGGTTACGAATAGGTGTTGAAAATGTCGCAGAAAACATCAAGTTTTGGCGAGTTTTAGGTAATACAGCCAATATTTTACGAATATCGTTAATAAAGCCCATATCCAACATGCGATCGGCTTCGTCTAACACCAAAATTTCAAGTTGATTAAAGCGTACGGCATTTTGTTGGTATAAATCGAGTAGACGACCTGGTGTGGCAACTAGGATATCAACACCTTTTCGTAGCTTCATCATTTGTGGATTAATTTTTACACCACCAAAGACGATTGCTGAACGTAGTGGTAAGTTTTTACCATACATGGCAACACTTTCACCTACTTGTGCCGCCAACTCGCGGGTAGGGGTTAAAATTAAACAACGAACTTGATTGGGTTTAGCTTGTTCGCCTTTGGATAATAATTCTAGAATCGGCAGGGTAAAGCCTGCTGTTTTTCCGGTGCCGGTTTGGGCGGCAGCCATGACGTCCTTACCTTCAAGTACGGCTGGTATTGCTTGTAGTTGGATAGCTGATGGTGTTTCGTAGCCTTTTTCTGCTACTGCTTTAAGTATGTGGGCTGATAAGCCCAGTGAGGCAAAGCTCATAGATTGTATATCTCTTAATTGTTGAATTGGTTATCAACGCTTTTTAATGGTGTCCCATTTGATCAAATCATCATATAGAACCTGTTGTGTGGTTTATGGTTAGATTAACCACCTGATGCACTCACCGTTTTAATGGTTAATACATCTGTTTTTGGGTTTTGGTTTTAGGCTTTCTTTAAGAATTTAGTAAGTAACACTATACGAGTGCCATTAACACGGCCTTCGATGTGTTCAGGGTTGTCAGTCAATGCAATGCCTTTTACTAAAGTACCGCGTTTAGCTGTGAAGCCTGCACCTTTAACATCAAGATCTTTAATAAGTGTCACGCTGTCACCAGCATTTAATGTCACACCATTACTGTCAACCGAGCTACTTTCAGCATTGGCTTCAGCAGTATCCATCGCGGAGGCCCAAATTTGCGTTTCTTCGTCTAAATACAGCATATCAAGTAGATCTTGCGCCCAAATTTCAGTATTTAAGCGTTTAAGTTGACGCCATGCCATGACTTGAACGGCTGGAACGGCTGTCCACATACTGTCATTTAAACAACGCCAGTGATTAGGATTAACATTTTCTGGGTTTTCAATTTGATCAAGACAGGTTTCACAAACAAGAACGCAATTATCAGCGTTGGCATCAGTCACAGGCGGCACTTCATACACTGATAAATTTGATTCGGAGTTGCATAATTCACATTTTGAGTCGCTACGCGCTAATAATGTTTGTTCAATTGTCATCATAAAACCTTGGTTGAGAGAGCTCGCTTTCAGATATGAAAAGCATGCCTTAATTATTTGCGCCGTATTATCTCACACTGAGGAGGGCTATTGCGGCATAAAAGGCTTATAGCATCATAGTTTATGCAGTTTTATAAGCTAAGTGGTATTATTAATATCAGATGTTATTGTCGAAAATGGAGATGGAAATGAATAAAACTAAAATAATAATCGGTATAAATCTTGTGTTCATAGCGCTCATTATTGCGGCATTTTGGCCTGCATTAAAGAGCGGTGACGATGGTTATAATACTAAGACAGTTGCTGTAGAGCCTGCTCAACAAGAAGATGAAACGATAGCAGACGTTGCTACAGAAGAAGTGATTGATACCCTCGTTGATGAAACTGAGGTTGCAGAGACAGAAGAGCAAATACCCTTAGTGACGATGGTGGAAGACAAGGTTGAAGAAGCGGTCGCGGCAGTCGAAACTGAAGTGATGGAGCAGCCCGTAACTCCGCCAACGGAAGCTGTAATGCCAACGGTTGAATCAACAACAACAGCATCTGCAGTGGAAGGACTTTATAGTGTTGTCGATGGCAACAAGTTGGATGCAAGCAGTTATGCTGGATTTAAACTATTCCGTAACTGGTGTGCGCGTTGTCATGGTACTTATGGCCAAGGCATGGTGGGACCAGATCTAGCAGAGAGTTTAAAGTTTATTTCAAAAGAACAGTTCTACGATACGGTTGAAAATGGTAAATCTGGCAGAATTGGTAGCATGCCCTCATGGAATGCCAATGTTCAAGTTATGGAAAATATGGATCAATTATATGCCTATTTAAAAGCACGTTCAGATGGTGCTATTGGTGTAGAAAAGCCTAAAAAACAATAAAAGTATTTAAGCCTTAATATAACGATGGTCTCTTAATTGAGGCCTTCTTTACTCAGCAACCAAAAGTAACGAAATCATGACTGAAAAAACATTCATCAAAGGTAAAGATAGTGACTTGGAAACAAGTATCGCTACCATGCAGACTAAATTAAAGTCCTTTGGCTTTGATATTGAAGAGGCATCATGGCTTAATCCCGTGAGCAATGTTTATTCGGTTCATATCCGTGATAAAAGTTGCCCGATCATGTTTACTAATGGCAAAGGCAGTACAAAAAAATCCTGTTTAGCCAGTGCTTTGGGTGAGTATTTTGAGCGCTTAAGTTGTAACTACTTTTTTGCGGATTTTTATTTAGGCGAACAGCACTGCAAGAATGATTTTGTACATTACCCGAATGAACAATGGTTTGATTCGACCGGAGATCAAATGCCTGAAGGCTTGATGGATGAATCCTTATGGGCACACTTTGATCCTAGTGGTGAATTAACGCCAGCCATGTTAGTTGATACTAACTCCGGTGTCGGTGAGCGTGGTATTTGTGCTGCGCCTTATCTTCGACTAAGAGATGGTCAATCAATTTATATTCCGATTAATGTCATTGGCAATATCTTTGTTAGTAACGGCATGTCAGCGGGTAATACTAAAAACGAAGCACGCGTACAGGGTTTATCAGAAGTATTTGAACGCTATGTGAAAAATAGAATTATTGCCGAAGGGATCTGTTTACCCGAAGTCCCTGCTGAGGTTATTAATCGTTTTCCGCTAATCAAACAAGCCATTGAAGAGTTAGAATCGCATGGTTACTCACTTAAAGTCGCCGATGCTTCTTTGGGTGGCGAATATCCAGTAATGAGTGTGACGCTGATTAATCCTAAAGATGGTTCGGTGTTTGCTTCTTTTGGTGCTCACCCTAGTTTTGAAGTTGCCTTAGAGCGAACCGTTACCGAGTTATTGCAAGGTCGTGGCTTAGATCAGTTAGATGTATTTCATCCGCCTACCTTCGATCAAGATGAAGTCTCATCCCCCGCCAATTTAGAAATGCATTTTATTGACTCTAGTGGTTATATTTCAAACGACTTTTTCCGTAGTACACCTGATTTTGAATTTAATGATTGGGAGCATGACAGCAAAACTGCCGATGAATTTACCTATTTAACCAACAAAATCCATGAAATGGGCTTTGATATTTATATTGCTGACTATGAACATTTAGATGTCTACGCTTGCCGAATTTTAGTGCCGGGTATGTCAGATATTTATCCTGTTGATGAATTGGTTTGGGAAAACAATAATGAAGGCGCGTTATTCCGTGAAGATTTCTTAACGCTAAAAGATGGCGATGCCGAACAATGGCGCGATATATTGGAACGCTTGGAAGAGGGCGGTTATAACGACCAAACGCCTGTTGCACCCTTTATAGGTTTAGCGCCTGATCCTGGTACTTTGTGGTCTGAGGTTCGCTTAGGTGAAATTAAAGCGATGTTATGTCTGGCGATGCAAGATGAAGAAGCAATGGATTGGATTGACTGGTGCTTAGCACTGGGTCAAGCAAGTGAAGCCAATATTCGTCATTACCGTTGTTTAAAAGCTTTGTTAGAAATTCAACAAGATGACGAGCGTGAGTATGCTGAATATGAACACGGCTTAGCACTTATGTATGGCCAAGATAACGTCACCGATGGTATTGCCATTGTTGAAGGTAAAAAAGTTTTCCACAACTTACATTGCCCTGGCTTGAGTTTAGAAGGTTTCGAACGCCATACGGCATTGCTAGCAGGCTATGAAAAACTACAACAAGCTAAAAGAAATAATTGGAAATAAGTAGTACCTTGATTTGATAACGCAGTGCCAAGGGACAGGCACTGCGTAGTTTTAGTTGCCTCGTTAAAAGCTATATTTTGGATACTTGTAAGCTTAAGATCCTCACCAAAAAACTCCGAAAAATGTAGTATAGTGTCCAATAACGCAATTCAGACATGCTAATTAGCGCGTCTTATTCTAAGGATAGAATAAAGATTATATGGATACGGCCCCAACCTCACTTGTAACAATCACCCACATTTTCCAACTGCCAGCAGCGCCGGAACAGTGTGTGCCTGAGTTTTGTTATCCCAGAGCAATTGATGTTTAACGCTTACAAGCTAGTTTAATCAAAATAGTCAGTAAATGATGCTACATCTTCCCTAGTTGTACGGTAACTATTTACAAGGGAATTTTTGTCTTCATAGCCGAGGGCCATGCCACATAACAAAACTCTATTATCTGAGTAAGCTAATTCTGATTTTATGATTTCTGGATAATCAGCAATAGAAGCTTGTGGACAAGTCGCTAAGCCGAGGTCGACGGCCGCTAACATAACTGACTGCAGGAACATGCCGTAATCCATATACGATCCGGTTTGCATGTGCTCATCCATGAAAAAAAGTAACATCACGGGGGCATCAAATGCACGGTAGTTGGTAGCCCATTGCTCCATTTGGCGTTGCGTATCGGCACGCTCAATTTTCAGCGTTTGATACATCAGTAAGCCGCAGTTTTTTCGACGTGACTTGTAGGGTTCTATCCATTGCGTTGGGTAATATTCATAGTCCGCCTTGCCTTTATTGCCGGCACGAAAGGCGGTTTCGATTTTAGTTTGTAATGTCTGTTTAGCGTTGCCTGTTACCACTGCGACTTGCCAAGGCTGGGTATTGACGCCTGAAGGCGCATGTCGAGCGGCATTAAGAATGGCATGAATCTTTTCTTTTTCAACGGGTTTGTCTAAATAGGCTCTAACGGCTTTTCGTTGCTTTAAGATTTCAAATAGTTTCATCTTGTTACCAGGTACTGGGTTGGTTAGATTAAATTTACAGCGCGCTTGATAATCATGTTTTGTTTAATCTGGTACGCTAATTGTGAGCTGTTTGCCTTGTTGCGTTAGGTGTAAGTGTTTTAAGAAAGACATGCCTAATAGAATTTCATCGAACTCCATTCCCGAGCTGATGCTTGCGGGTACGTTTGTCATGACAATACCACCTAAGGTCAGTCTCTCAATAGTCGTGGCATAAGACTGGCTGGTGCCATTTGCCGTTTGAGATTGAAAGGCCTGACCTTTTTTCAAATTTAACTGTTGTGCAATGTGTTCGGGTATAGCAACTAATGTGGCACCGGTGTCTAACAGAAACTCTACCGGTTGATTGTTAATCTCACCGCTTGCCACATAGTGGCCATAGCGATTTCTTTCTAAAATGACTTCTTTATTGCCTGCATCATTAAGGGTGATGGTTAGTTCTTTATTCGGGTTGTTAATATCATCTAACAGGCCGTTAAAGAGCACCGTGGTCACGCCTAGCAATGCAATCCATATTAAGGTAATAACAGGTTTACTGAGTGTCGGTGGACCAGCGTTAGTTTTCATAGTTTTAAAATATTCTGATGATAACAAAGCAAGCTTAATAACTCGCAGACAAGCTTAAAATGGCTAAACGGCCGCGATTGTTATTGACCATTGGTGAGGCCAAAACTGCCTTCTTCTTCAATATTGATATAAGGCATTAAGGTGCCAACATCAAGCCGTGCTTTGAATAAGTAGTTGAGTTCATCACGTTGACCAGAGAGTAGTTGATTAAGTAAACGCGCGCTACCGAATAAATCAGGACTAGCTTGAATGACGATATCTGCCGAGCTATAACCTTCTATGCGTGGCAAGTTAGGTTCAGCACCACTTAAAATCCGATTACCTTCAACTTCAACCGAATAACTCATGCCGACTAAAGGCAGTGCAGTACGATTTGGATTGATGACTTGTAAGCCGATATTAAAGCGAGGTGCTAGCCCAGATGAATCAGGCGCTAGCGTAAACGAGGTAACGTTGACTTGTGGTTTTTCGTAGTTAGGTGTCAAACCGGCACAGGCGGCAAGAACTATCATCAAAAATACTACGGATACGCGTTTAAATAGGGCCAAGTTGTTACTCCTGATTTTAGAATAGATAGCTAGTTTACCTGCTTTAGATGAACGGGCAGTGAATTAGTTCGGCAACAATAGCGGTGCTTGTCTCTACTAATTATGCTGTGATTGGCCGTTTATTGAACACTTAATGGCTGAGTTTTAAACGCAAATCGATCGTTAATTTTGATTAAAGGGCGCAAAGCTTAGCTAAAAATAAGGCTACATTTATTGTATAAATTTGAGTGCAATCAACAGGTTTTTGCTACAAGATGCTCTCATTAGAAGATTGAAAAAATTAACACTAACATCTTCGGATTAATTACTGTATTATTCCCGCTTCTTGTTAGGCTCTGAACGCTTAACAGGTTGGTGTGGAGCGGTAGTTCAGCTGGTTAGAATGCTGGCCTGTCACGCCGGAGGTCGCGGGTTCGAGTCCCGTCCGCTCCGCCATTAATTGATACAAAACAAGTGTTTGAACAATGACGTGTTATTGTTAATAAAATGACCCATTACTTTTATACAGGTGATGGGTTTTTTTATGCCTGAAAATTACCGTTTCTAATTCTAATTCTAAGTCGTTACCGATTTTTGTACTTTTGTTGATTTAAGCGAATGCAATAAATGATACATAATGGGCACGAGTAATAAGCTCACTAGCATCGAAAAGCTTAAGCCCCAGACAACAGTGATTGCTAGCGGTTGTAACATTTCCGCGCCTTCCCCCCAGCCCAGTGCCAGCGGTATCATGCCGACGACAGTACTAAGTGTGGTCATTAAGATGGGACGTAGCCGTAAGCGAGCCGCCGCCACAATGGATGATGTTATATCGCGTCGTTTTTCTCGCTCGATTTCAATATATTCAACGAGCAGTATGGCGTTATTGACCACGATACCTACTAACATGATCATGCCCAGCCAGACTGGCATCGATAGTGGAAGTGCTAATACATCTATTGCTAAGGCAATGCCTATGGCTGTAAACGGCACACTAAGAATAATAATCAACGGGTTGAGTAGGGATTCATACTGAACGGCCATCACTACAAAAACTAAAAATAGTGCAAGTAGCAATAGGAGTACAGTTAATCTTTGCTGATCTTGTAATGCTTTTTGAGAACCGCCATCGTATAGGGTATAAGCCTTGGGCAATATTATTTGTGAGCGAAGTTGGCCAAGTGAATTTAATGCTTCGCCGAGCGTGGTGCCATCACTTAGTGATGCAGTCAGTTCAACAATTCGCATTTGATTGTCGCGCAGAATACTAATTGGTGATTTGAGTAATTCAACATTCGCGACTGTTCCTAGGTAAATAGGGCCCGTATTATCTTTGCCGGGAAATAATAAAATCGACTCCATATCTTGCGGGCTGGTTATCTCGGATTGGGGTAGGCGAAGACGAATATCATAGCTTTTGTCGTTATCAAGATAATCACTGACAACCACACCTTGCAATGCAATTTGAGTCGCTTGTTTTATATCTTGTAAGTTGACACCTAGGCTGGCCGCTCGTTCGCGGTCTAATGTCATCGCCAATTCGAACTGTTCGTCTTCGGCTGAGTGCGTTACGTTACTGATGCCTGGGATAAGGCGCATTTTTTCAGCAATATCATCCGCGAGTAATTTAAGCTGCGCGTCATTAGCACCTTGTAGGCGCAAGCTAATATCTTCATCGCCTCGGTTAGTGCGAATACCCCGAATACCGCGTTGCGACATCCGTACTTCGAAACCTGCTAATTGTTGTTTAGCTATGAGCTTATCCATCCGTTTAATCCATTCGCCGCTACTAATAAGGCGTTCTGGCAGCGGTTTTAATTGCACGGTAATACTGGCTTGACTTGGCGTTTCTCGCTGTGAACGTCCGTAAACTGAGCCACCAACTAAGGTATAGAGTGTTGCTGTTTCAGGCTGGCCGGAAAACATGCCTTCAATAAGCTGTGTTTTTTGATCCATTTCAGCCAATGACACCCCAGTATCTCCCGATATTCTAACGGTGATAAGGCCATCATCTAAATTAGGCAACACTATGTGTTTGCCGCTTAGGAAAACGGGAATGCTAAACGCTAAGCCAGTAATAAAGCCAAGTACAACTAACCAGCGAAAGTGCAATAAGACACTAATAATACTGGCGTAAGCACGTTGCAAGTTATCAACGGCATGGTCGATCGCTTGTCTGATTCGGTTCGTTTTAATGTTAGTCACCTTGGCTGCGTAAGCAGGTACTAAGGTGATAGCGATGATCATTGATGCAAAAATGGCTGCCGAAATCGTAAAGATCAATTCGCTAAACAGTAGGCCGGTAAGACCGCCAATAAACAAGAATGGTAAAACAGCTGAAAGATTAGTTGATGTGGAGGCGATAATGGCGCTGGTCACTTCGTTAGCGCCTTCGGTGCTTGCAGTGAAAGAGTTCGCATTGTCACGTTGATGACGATAAATATTTTCCAACATCCGCTGATCGACATGGAGAGCGAAGCGAGGTCGATTAGTCGCCAGTAGGCAACGCGTTTTTGCATTTTCGTAATAGAGAGCGTTAGCGAACAGTGGAGAATAATGTTAGAAAAGGCTTTTTGTTGCCGTAGAGTCATTGT
>JAGXHJ010000019.1 GCA_024636315.1 Methylophaga sp. | reverse complement strand
TAAAAAAGGGAGATAGCGGGTAAATAACCCGTAAATTGGAGAAAAATGAACGTGTGACGTCACTTTTTTCTAAATTTATTCAAAAAATTAGCTTTCAGCTAATCTGGCACTAATAAAAGTGGTTCGTGCAAAGGTCTCAAAGTATTTGAAATGCAGATAATTGTTAGTTAACTATACAATCAGTTATTAGTACTGGTATGTAATAAGGTAAACTATGCGCTTTGATTTTATTGAGAAAAGTTAGTGCTTCAGTTATTAACTATTGCTGGCGGTGGTGCTTTAGGTGCGGTATTACGTTTTGGCATGTCATCCTATGTTTATCGCTTATTAGGGCGAGATTTTCCTTATGGGACCTTAGCAGTCAATGTGGTTGGGTCTTTGTTGATGGGAATTTTATTTATATTGTTTATTGAGCGCGGGCTGGTATCAGCTGAGTGGCGAAGTGCAATCATCATTGGTTTTCTTGGTGCGTTCACGACGTTTTCTACTTTCTCCATTGAAACCTTAATGCTAGTGGAGTCGGGAGAGCTAAGCCGAGCGGCCTTAAATGTAGTATTAAGCGTCACTTTATGTTTAGTTGCAACGTGGTTGGGTTTGGTAATGGGAAGACAGATTTAGTATGAATACGAGAACAATAACAATGGTAAGGATCTATCTTTCTGAAGGCCGCGATCATTACGAACGATTAGTTAATTGGTTATATGCAGATAATCGAGTGCAAGGTGTATCTGTATTTAGGGCGATAGAGGGATTTGGTGAAGACAGAAAGATCAGAAAATCATCACTGATGGATTTATCTTTAGAGCTACCCGTAGTTGTTGAATTTTTCGATACACCAGAGATCATCGCTGGTGTTTTAGAGGAAGTACAAGCAATGGTCAAAGTCGACCATATTGTTACTTGGTCGGCACAATCTGGAATTTAAAATGTTAGACCCAAAATTATTAAGAAATGAACCTGAAAAAGCAGCTGAGTTATTGGCGCGTCGTGGCTATGTGCTCGATGTCGCGCGGCTAGAAGCATTAGAGCAAGAGCGTAAGCAAGCTCAATTAGATGCGCAAAATTTGCAAACAGTACGTAATAGTCGCTCTAAAATGATCGGTAAGGCAAAAGCGGCGGGTGAAGATATCGCGCCATTATTAGCTGAAATAGAGCATTTAGGCGATGAGCATAAAGCGGCAGAAGCCCGTTTGGCTGATGTTTTACAACAGCTGATTGATGTGGCGATGGAATTACCTAATATTCCACAAGATGACGTGCCTGCAGGTAAGAATGAAGATGATAATGTAGAAATTTCACGGTGGGGTCAGCCAAAATCATTTGATTTTGAACCTAAAGACCATGTGGAACTTGGTGAAAACCTTGATGGAATGGACTTCGAAACCGCGGCTAAAATAAGCCAAGCAAGGTTTGTTACGCTCAAAGGCCCGCTAGCAAAACTGCAACGTGCTTTAACCCAATTTATGCTTGATCAGCATACTGAACAACATGGTTATACCGAAACGTATGTTCCGTATTTAGTAAATGCTGATTCATTACGTGGAACAGGACAATTACCGAAATTTGCCGATGATCTTTTCGCGGTAGATGGTGGAAGTTTATATTTAATTCCTACAGCCGAAGTGCCAGTGACGAACATTGTTCGCGATACCATTTCAGCGGACACCCAGTTGCCGATAAAGTTTGTTGCTCATACACCGTGTTTCCGAAGCGAAGCCGGATCGCATGGTCGCGATGTTCGCGGTTTAATTCGTCAGCATCAGTTTGAAAAAGTCGAGTTAGTACAAATTGTTCGCCCGCAAGACTCTGCTGAAGCACATGAAGTATTAACAGGTCATGCAGAAGCCATTTTACAAAAACTAGACCTGCCTTATCGAAAAGTATTGTTATGTGTTGGCGATTTAGGCTTTTCTTCAAGCAAAACCTACGACTTAGAAGTTTGGTTACCTAGTCAGCAAACCTACCGTGAGATTTCATCATGCAGTAATTTTGGTGACTTTCAAGCGAGACGCTTGCAAGCACGCTGGCGTAATCCTGAAACTGGAAAGCCGGAGTTAGTACATACTCTCAACGGATCTGGTTTAGCCGTTGGCCGTACGTTGCTTGCAGTGATGGAAAATCATCAAGATGAACAAGGCCGAATTCATATTCCTATTGCATTACAACCTTATATGAATGGCAAGGAATTCATCGGTGGATGATTTCTCTATCGTTCAAAAAATAATAATTTGGGCGATTCCTGTAATATTTGCCATTACCGCTCATGAAGTTGCACATGGCTGGGTAGCACTTAAATTTGGTGACCGCACAGCTCAAATGTTGGGTCGTTTAACACTTAATCCTATTAAACACATTGACCCTATCGGCACGATTTTAGTACCGGCAGTGTTATTGATGATGGGAGGGTTTGTCTTTGGTTGGGCTAAACCTGTACCGGTTACCTATCAGAATTTACGTAATCCTAAAATGGATATGGCATGGGTGGCGTTAGCGGGGCCGATGGCAAACTTAGTAATGGCAATTATTTGGGCATTTGCTGCCAAAATAGGCTTTGGGCTTATTCAATCTGGTGTTGCATTCGGCAAACCTATGCTCCTTATGGGGGTAGCTGGCGTGCTGATTAACTCAATGCTAATGATGCTGAATTTATTACCTTTACCGCCACTAGATGGTGGTCGGATTTTAGTTAGTTTATTGCCTGGTCCTTTATCATGGCAGGTCAGTCGAATAGAGCCCTATGGCTTCTTTATTTTAGTAGGCTTGCTCTACTTGGGCGTAATTAGTATGTTACTACTGCCTATGATGAGCGGCTTTATTAGTATGCTGGCAATGTTATTTAACTTGCCACCGCAAATATTTTCAATTTTATAGCACTACATCTTGCTCAACAAGAAGCAGGAATCAGGAGAACACATTGGATACCGTAGCATTACAATCCCGTCGTATCGTTTCAGGTATGCGTCCAACAGGACAGCTTCATCTGGGGCATTATCATGGCGTGTTAAAAAATTGGATTAAGCTTCAGCATGAATTTGATTGTTTCTTCTTTGTAGCAGATTGGCATGCCCTGACTACGCATTATGAAGACACGCAAGGCATTGAAGAAAGCGTTTGGGAAATGGTCATCGACTGGATCGCTGCTGGTATCGAACCTTCGGCCGTGTCATTATTTTTGCAGTCGCAAGTGCCAGAACATGCTGAATTACATTTGTTGTTGTCGATGATGACACCGCTGTCATGGTTAGAACGGGTTCCTACCTATAAAGATCAGCAAGAAAAACTGAAAGAAAAAGACTTATCGACTTATGGCTTTTTGGGTTACCCATTATTGCAAAGCGCGGATATTTTAATTTATCGTGCAGGGCAAGTACCGGTCGGTGAAGATCAGGTAGTGCACGTTGAATTAACACGTGAAGTAGCCCGTCGTTTTAATCATATTTATGGTCGTGAAAAAGACTTTGAACAAAAAGCTGAAGCGGCCATCATGAAAATGGGTAAGAAAAACGCTAAGCTGTATAATAATTTACGTAAAGCGTATCAAGAACAAGGTGATGCTGAAGCATTAGAGACTGCCCGCGCTTTATTAAAAAGTCAGCAGAATTTAGCCTTGGGTGATACCGAGCGTTTATTTGGCTTTCTTGAAGGTGGCGGTAAGGTTATCTTGCCTGAACCTAAAGCATTATTGACGCCAGCATCAAAAATGCCGGGCCTTGATGGGCAGAAGATGTCTAAATCGTACGGCAACACGATTGCTTTACGTGAGCCAGATGATACCTTGGCTGAAAAGATCAAAAAAATGCCGACAGATCCCAATCGTGTTCGCAGAACCGATCCTGGTAATCCTGAACTTTGCCCGGTTTGGCAACTGCACGAAGTCTATGCAACAGAAGATCAGAAACAATGGGTACAGGAAGGCTGTCGTACAGCAGCAATAGGTTGTTTAGATTGTAAAGGGCCATTAATTGATGCTATTTCGGCAGAATTAACGCCTATCCGTCAACGTGCCGTTGAGTTAAGTCAGCATCCTGAAGATGTACGTCGTATTATTCAAGATGGTAATGAAGCTGCACGTGAAGTTGCACGCGATACCTTAGAAGAAGTTCGCTCAGCAATGGGTTTAAACTATAAATAAGAGGTTTATTTCAAACCTCAAACATGTCGGGAGACAATGCAAATGGCAGAAAGAATTCAAAAGATATTAGCACGAGCGGGTTACGGATCGCGTCGTCAAATTGAGACGTGGATCAAAGAAGGTAAAGTCCAGCTAAATGGTGAAGTGGCTAGTCTTGGTGATCAAGCTAATGTTGGCGATACACTGCGTATGGATGGCAAACCCTTGTCACCAAAACGCTTATGGCAGCAACCACAACAAGTTATTCTTTATAACAAACCGGTGGGCGAAGTCTGTACACGTAAAGATCCAGAAGGTCGTCGTACTATTTTCCAATCATTACCCGCACCAGAAGAAGGTCGTTGGGTGAGTGTGGGCCGTTTAGACATTAATACTAGTGGTTTAATATTGTTAACAACGGATGGTGATTTGGCTAATAAGTTGATGCATCCTTCAAATGAGATGGATCGTGAATATGCGGTGCGTGTATTGGGCGAGGTAACTACCGAGATAATGCAAAATCTTCGTGATGGCGTTGAGCTAGAAGATGGTAAAGCTAAATTTGCCGATATCCAAGATGGTGGTGGTGAAGGTGCAAATCATTGGTATCACGTAGTTATTCAAGAAGGACGTAACCGTGAAGTTCGTCGTTTATGGGAAAGCCAAGGGGTTCAAGTCAGTCGTCTGATGCGGGTGCGTTACGGGCCAATTATTATTCCAAAACAATTGAAAATGGGCCGTTGGATGATGGCTTTGCCTGGTGATGTTGAAGCATTGTATGACTCTGTTGATTCATTACAAACGTTGGCAACACCGAAAATAGCGGGACGTGCACAACGTGAAAAGACCTTACGACCGCTAAAAAATATGGCCTCAAAGCCATCAAAAGTAGGATCAAAGCCTTCGCGTCAAAAAACAAGCACTTCAGATGTGAAATCTAAACGTGAGCCTCGGCTGCGTGGACGATAAATACATCGTAAAAATTGTTTAAAAAAGGGGCTTTTATTTAAAAGCCCCTTTTTTATGCCATGTCTAATTGCAAGCATTAGTGTAAATAGAGTTAGACTAATGATAACTAAGAAGGGTATCTTCTTAGTTATCATTACTGGTAAGGGTAGGGGCACAGAAGGTTACATTTCTACCTGATTTCTTAGCTTGATATAAAGCGTGGTCTGCTCGGTCAAACAGGCTACTACCTTGTTCACCACAGTTCAGTTGAGCAACACCTAGACTAATAGAAAAACCATAATTAAGCTTACCATCACTGCAGACCAGCGAAAATGCGGCTAGCCGTAGACGCTCTGCTAGCAAATGTGCTGATTTACTATCGGTATTACTTAAAATCAAACTGAATTCTTCACCGCCGTAGCGAAAGGCTATATCACTACCGCGCATTGTCTCAGTAATTGATTTCGCTAATAATTGTAATGCTGAGTCGCCACTGCTGTGACCATGAGCATCATTAATGATTTTAAAGTTATCAATATCTAATACTATAAGTGACATAGGCCTGTGTTGACGATGTGCTAAGTCGATTTCTCGTTTTAGACAAGTATCAAATGCGGCCCGATTATTTAATCCGGTTAATTTATCTTCTAGGGCGGCATTTTGTGCTTGACGGAATAATAGACAATTTCGCACGGGATAAATTAATTTACATAACAGATTTTCTAGTAATTGCAGATCTGTATCACTAAATTTAGTGCGACGGGTAAGCGTTAATTCACCCAGCCATACGTTGTTCATTTCTAAGCGATAGTTGCATGAGTGATGACTTCGATTCGCGGTACTGATGTCGCAATGAACGCCTTGATGTTGATAATGTAAGCTATCGTAGGGCAGTATTTTATTGATTTCTTTGTGAAACAGTCCGATAACATCATCTAATTCTAAGGATGTTTGTAAGACCGCGGGTAAGCGGGCGGCAATGTACTCAATATCTTGATTGTCATCTTTGGACTGGCTAAAGTTGATGGCATGACTGTGTTTGCCAACCAAAGATAATTTTGCTGTTTCGGCATGAAATTGATTTTTCATAATACTCGTCCTAGTTCAAGTTTACGTGTTGAACTAGATACTGCTAAAAGCATGCCAGTTAAACTATCTCTATATATTTCAATTGCTTGGTTGTATTCGCCAGTAATTTGACGATAGCTATTATTGTGCTTTAATGAGATCACCATTTACATTAAGACTATCTTTACCCATTAGGTATAAATAGGTCGGCACAATATCTTCGGGAACAGGTAAGTTTATCGGATTAATACCGGGAAAAGCACGGGCATGTAGTGACGTTTTTACCGTGCCAGGATCGATACAGTTAACACGTACTCGGCCATCATATTCGAGTTCGTCAGCAAGTTGTTTACTGAGTGATTCAATTCCAGCCTTGCCTACGCCATAACCAGACCAATATGCTTTATCTTTATGGGCATCAGTAGTGAAGATAATCGAGGCGTCATTCTGCTTATGCAATAAGGCTAGGCAGGCATGTGTTAATAAATAAGGTGCGGTAAGATTGATATGCAAGGTCTCTAGCCAAACTTGCGGATCTTGATGTAGCACAGGGGCTATCTGACCGAGTGATGCGGCGCAATGAACCAGACCATCTAGGCGACCAAAGTTGTCATCTATTGAATTCGCCAGATCGTCATAATCTGAAATAGTCGCTCCTTTCAAATCCAAGGGATAAATTGCAGGAGTAGGGAGACCTTCGGCAACAATATCATCATAAACTTGCTCTAAAGCAGAAATTTTTTTATCAAGTAATACTATAGTGGCGCCGTGGCGAGCGTAAGCTTTGGCGACGGCGGAACCAATACCACTACCGGCACCAGTGATGATAATAACACGATCATTTAATAGACCTGGAGCGGCAGTGTATGGCATGAGTTTTTACTTGTTGGTTGGTGTAAATTGGTTAAATGTAACAATTCCGTCTATAAACTGAACACTGGCAGTGCCAGTTTCATTAGTCCATTCACTATGCGTTATGGTCATTGAGTCCAAGGTATGTGTTTGGCTCAATGATGGCGTACCTAATAAATCTGTAATGGCTTGTTGTGTCATGCCGGCTTCAATTTTATTGGTTGGCATTGCAGCGCTTGTGGCTACTTGCTCAGTAGTGGCTTCGGTATTTGTAGCTTGAGCAGTCTCATTGTCATTGTCACCACAGGCAACTAGTACAGAGCAGAGTAAAAGAGAGCTTAGTAAAAAACGAGTTTTATAAAACATGGTCTTCCTTTGGATATTAAAAGGGTAAAAAAGACAGTATAACAAGCCCAGCAGATGATATCGACTTAAGTCAATTATTTGGTTAAAAGTAGTTCGGCGCAGTGTTTGCCATTGCGAACGGCACCTTCCAATGTTGCTGGATAACCATTGGCAACAAAATCCCCAGCTAACCATAATCCACTGATCGTGGTTTCGGAAAGCGGACGTTCCTGTTCAATATTTACGGTGCAGGCAAAAGTAGCGTGCTTTTCACGGATAACCAAGCTATCACTTGCTTGTTCGGGCAAGTAAGGCAACATATTATGCAATTCTTTGCTTACTAAGCTGACTAATTCCGCCTTTGTTAGTTTTTCATGCTCGCCAGGGGCACTAATGACTACAGCAATTAGGCCGGGTGATTGTGCGCTACGATCAAATACCCATTGGCTGATGGTACCCGTCATACCAATCATCGGTGAAGGTAAACTGACAGTCGCTGGATAACGCAAATAAACTGTGCTGATAGGATATTCAATAGATTTATTGATGGTGAGATAGGGCGCAAGTAGATCGGCACTATGTTTAGCGCTGGTCGCGACAATAAGATTGCTGGCAAAGATTTTATGGCCATCTTGACAGGTTATGCCTTGGACTTTATTGTCCTGTATAAGCAAGGATTTTGCGCGCGTTTGCAGGCTGATTTTACCACCATGCTGTTTAATGTAATTGGCTGCTACACTAGGAAATACATCACCTAGTGGAATACGCGGAATTAAAGAATCAGCAGCTGATTTTCCTCTACCAAGACTCTCTTGTAATACGGTTGCTAGTCGATGAGCTGAAGCCTCTGTGATTGGCGTGTTTAAGGTAGCCAAACAAAGTGGTACCCAGAGTTGTTTAATAAGTCGTTCGGATTGTTTTGTTAAAAGTAACCAGTCACTTACGCTTATATCGTTGCCAGACAATAACTTTTTACTATGGGCCTGTAATTTTGCGACCTGATAAAAACCAGTAAGACCAGAGCTAGCAATCAGACTCCATGCTAGAGATAATGGCCACGGTAGCCAATTTTTTGCAGAGAGTTTAAGTGGCGAAAATAAGGTGTCATATAGGGTGATATCCATAGGATAACGATCAAATGCCTCTTCAGCAGAAATACCCACTAAGGTCATCATGTCTAGCATCTGTTGATAGGCACCAATCATCAAGTGCTGACCATTATCCATGACTTCATCATGCCACGATACATTTCGTGCTCGACCACCCAGTTGTTTTGCCGACTCGATTAAATGAACGGGGTGACCTTGCTGAACAAGTGTAACGGCTGCCGCCAGACCGCTCCAACCACCACCAATAATCAGCGTGGTCATGAATTAACGGGTATTTTTGCGATGTAGCCGTTTTTCACGGCGAGCTATGCGCCAAGCGAGCCACAATTTTCTAAGCGGTGTTAATGAGACGCGATGGTGCATTACTTGGAAGTTATCTTTTTCAATTTCATCTAATGTGGCTTCATAAATAGCTGCCATGATCAGACCTGTCCGTTGAGTGTATCGGTCGCTTTCAGGTAGGACTTGCAATGCCTGTTGGTAATATTGTTTGGCTCTTGCCGTTTGAAATTTTAGTAAGTCAATGAGCTCTGGACTAGATTTAAGGGCAAGTAAATCATCGGCATTGACATTAAATTGTTGTAACTCATCTTGTGGGAGATAAATTCGACCACGTTCAGCATCTTCTCGCACATCACGGATGATATTGGTGAGTTGTAATGCCATGCCTAAGTTTTCGGCATATTTAAGTGTTTTTCTATCTTCATAGCCAAATATTTCGACAGATAATAAACCCACGACACTCGCCGCACGATGACAATATAAGGCTAGATGTTTAAATTCAGGGTAACTAAATTGGTCAAGATCCATGGCCATGCCATCAATGATTTCCATGAAGTACTCTTCATGTAAATCGAAGTTTTGCAAAGCAGATTGCAGTGCTAAGCCAACAGGATGGGTGGCAACACCATGGAAAGTGCGCTGAATCTCTTCGCGCCACCAAGCTAGTTTTGTACGGGCTATATCGGTATCTGCGATTTCATCGACCGTATCATCTACTTCGCGGCAAAAAGCATAAAGGGCAATGATGGCTTGGCGTTGTTGTGGCGGAAGGAAGCGAAAACTGTAATAAAAACTGGAGCCACTTTTCGCGGCCTTATCTTGGCAATACTGATCAGGAGTCATCTTTGTAGGCGCTCCACAACGATGTCATTTAATAAATGAGACTCGATGATTTCATCAATATCAGCCTCAGTTTCATAATGATACCAAGTCCCTTGTGGGTAAATCACAAGCATGGGACCTAAAGCGCATCGATTGAGACAGCCAGCATTATTAACGCGGACTTTTTTGAGTTTTAAGTCTTTCACCTGCTGCTTAGCATAGTTACGCAATGATTGTGCATCGTGTTGCTGGCAACATGCTCGCCCATCATCACGCTGATGAGTGCAGAAAAATAGATGGTATTTATATATGTCAGTCATAGGCGAAAGGATAACGGATAACCAGGTAGAGATAAAATAATTAGAATATTTATTTAATGTGAAAAATCAGAGAAGGAATTTTAAGCATGTCAGCTTAAAATGGTGAGAAAAAAGTTACCAACTTAATACTCTTGGTGAAAAAGTGTTCTACTGGCTAGTTTAGCTAGAACTTTCGACTTATAGAAAAATCTGCAAGTGATGTTAATGCTTCTTTATATCGTGAGTCAGCTAAACTAGACAGCGCCTGTTTTGCTTGAGCGACTTCATTCTCCGCAGCCTTTAATGTGTAACCGATTGCGCCTGTTGACTCAATAATTGCAATAATGTCATTTATCTTATCTCGCTGACCTTTTTCTATCGCCTCTTTAACGATAGAGGCTTGCTCTGTTGTTCCATGTTGCATCGCGTAAATCAGCGGTAAGGTTGGTTTGCCTTCAGCAAGATCGTCACCAATATTTTTACCTATAGTTTCACTTGATTCACTATAGTCTAATAAGTCGTCCACTAATTGAAATGCGCTACCAAGATGCATCGCATAATTTGCCATTGCCTGCTCTACTTCAGCGCTACTTTCGGATATCACGGCACCCAGTAAGCCAGCCGCTTCAAATAATTTAGCCGTTTTGTGATGAATGACTTCTAAATAACGTTGTTCTGTAGTGCTGGCGTCATTGCAATTAAGTAACTGCAGTACTTCGCCTTCTGCAATGACGTTAGTGGTATGCGATAAGACTTTCATTATGCGCATAGATTCCATTTCAACCATCATTTCAAATGAGCGAGTGTATAAAAAATCACCCACTAAAACGCTGGCCTCATTACCCCAAATACTGTTGGCTGTTTCGCGACCGCGTCGCATATCTGAATTGTCGACTACATCATCATGTAATAATGTTGCGGTATGAATAAACTCGATTATTGTAGCCAAATTGATGTGAAACTGACCTTGATAACCGCAAGCGCGTGCGCACAGAATTGCTAATGCGGGCCGAAGACGTTTGCCACCACTATTTATGATGTAATGACCAAGCTGGTTAATTAATACGACATCAGACTGTAATCGAGATTGAATCATCGAATCAACAGCCACCATGTCATCTTTTATGAGGGAATAAATGGATTGAATATCCACAGCGCTTAAATCCGCCTATAATGTACATATGAAAAACGCGTACTTTCTCATGCAGAGCAAGTAATCGCAAATATTTCACCTTGACTCACATAAGTTATTTGATCTCTTGACTAAAAAGGGATAGAATTGCCGGTCTTTTGATGGGTTACCCACAAATAACACTTACAATTATTTTGGAGACAGCGATGTACGCTATTGTCGCGACTGGCGGTAAACAATACCGCGTTAGAGAGGGCGAAACGCTCCGTGTAGAAAAATTATTTGCTGAAGCTGGTGAAACGGTTGAATTGGATAAGGTTTTACTTATTGGTGAAGGCGACGATATTAAAATCGGCGCGCCTTACCTTGAAGGCGCTAAAGTAACTGCAACAGTTGCTGCTAATGGTCGTGGCGAAAAAGTCAAAATCATTAAGTTTCACCGTCGTAAGCATTACCGCAGACAGGCAGGTCATCGCCAGTCTTTCACTGAAATCCAGATCACTGGCATCACAGCCTAAGATCACCGACATATTTAAGAGGATTTAAAGATGGCTCATAAGAAAGCAGGTGGTAGTACTAGAAACGGACGTGATTCGGAATCGAAACGTCTTGGTGTCAAACGTTACGGTGGTGAATCTGTTTCAGGCGGAAGCATCATTATCCGTCAACGCGGTACACGTGTTCACCCAGGAAGCAATGTAGGTATTGGTAAAGACCATACTTTATTTGCAAAAATGGATGGTAAGGTTTTGTTTGAGACTAAAGGTCCAAACAACCGTAGCTACGTAAGTATTGTTGCTGCATAAAATATAATGTGAGCCCATTTTGGGGCAAACAGCTAAGGAGCCCCGCTGATGCGGGGCTTTTTTGTTTCTGGACGTTAATTTTAAAAATGACTAGTATGTTTAGGGTCATATAAGATGGTTGGATAGAATGAAATTTGTAGATGAAGCGAAAATTACAGTAAGTGCTGGTGGTGGCGGTAATGGCTGCCTAAGTTTTCGCCGTGAAAAATATATACCTTTTGGTGGTCCTGATGGCGGTGACGGCGGTGACGGCGGTGATCTTTATTTAATCGCTGATAAGCAGGTTAATACGCTAATTGATTTTCGTTACAAACGTAACTATAAAGCTGAACGTGGAGAGCATGGCCGCGGAAAGTTATGTAGTGGCGCTCATGGCGAAGATCTTTATATCAAAGTTCCAGCAGGTACTGAAGCATGGGATGATGATACCGATGAGCTTATTGGTGACCTAGTCAATGAAGGCGATACATTATTAGTCGCAAAAGGTGGCTGGCATGGTTTGGGTAACGCGCGTTATAAATCAAGTACCAACCGTGCGCCACGACAAACTTCTGATGGTACGCCTGGCGAAGAACGTCATTTACGTCTAGAAATGAAACTATTAGCTGATATCGGTCTATTAGGTTTACCTAATGCCGGCAAGTCTACGTTTATTCGCCAAGTGTCGGCGGCACAACCTAAAGTAGCTGATTATCCTTTTACCACTTTGCACCCTAACTTAGGTGTGGTGACTATGAAGGATGTGCGCAGTTTTGTGATTGCAGATGTTCCGGGCTTAGTAGAAGGTGCCGCTGAAGGCGCAGGCCTTGGCTTGCAATTTCTCAAGCATTTAACGCGTACCAGGTTGTTATTGCATATGGTCGATATGGCGCCTATTGATGCAAAACAAGATCCAGTGGAAAGCGTATTAACCATTAACCGTGAACTAGAGCATTACAGTGAGGCGCTTGGAAGTCAGCCTCAATGGTTGGTTCTTAATAAAATGGATTTAATACCTGAAGACATTCGAGAAGAAATGTGTCAGGAAGTCTTAGAACGACTGAATTGGCAAGGTAAAGTATTCCGTGTTAGCGGTAACTCTGGTGAAGGTTGCGACGATTTGTGTGAACAAATCATGGATTATCTAGATGAATTAAAAGCAGCTGAATTAGCTCAAGCTGCATTAGAAGCCGCACAGCTAGAGGAATAAACAGTGATCAGTCCGCACCAGCAACTTGTTAATACTAAGCGTTGGGTTATCAAAATCGGGAGTGCTTTGCTCACTCGGGTAGGTGAAGGATTAGATTATGATCGGATCCGTTGGTTAAGCGGCGAAATTGCTGAGCTACGTGCTCAAGGTAAAGAGGTGGTACTTGTCACCTCTGGTTCCGTATCCGCTGGTATGCAACAGTTAGGCTGGACTAATCGGCCCCATGCTTTGCACCAACTACAAGCCGCGGCGAGTGTTGGCCAGATGAAGTTAATTCAAGCCTATGCTTCAGAATGCAAACACCATGATATACATACTGCGCAGATCTTACTTACCCACTCTGATTTGTCTGATCGTGGCCGTTATCTTAATGCGCGTAGTGTATTACACACCTTATTAGAAATGGGTGTTTTACCTGTTGTAAATGAAAACGATACGATTGCAACCGAAGAAATTCGCTTTGGTGATAATGATACCTTGGCGGCAATGACTGCTAACTTAGTTGAAGCTGATGTATTGGTGATTTTAACTGATCAGAATGGATTGTATGATTCAGATCCTAGAATGAACCCTGATGCGCGAATGATTGCTGCATCAGCTGCCAGTAACCCTGCATTAGATGATATGGCCGGCGCTGGCACAGGCTCTTTGGGTCGAGGCGGAATGGCAACAAAGTTATTAGCCGCACGGCGTGCTGCGCGGTCTGGTGCTGTTACAGTTATTTTATCGGGTCAGGACCCTGAAAATTTACGTCATTTGGCTGCTGGTGTCGGTGTTGGTACACTATTGTGGCCAGATAATGAGCCGATGACGGCACGCCAGCAGTGGCTTTTAGGCCATATTCCCAAGGGACGAATTAGTTTAGACGATGGAGCGGTAAGCGTCATTCGTCAGCAAGGTCGTAGTGTATTAGCTGTAGGTGTTAAAGCGGTTGATGGTAAATTTAGTCGCGGCGACTTAGTGGTATGCACGGACCTTTCTGGGCTAGAAGTTGGACGTGGACTGGTCAATTACAACGATGAAGAAGCGCGGCGAATTATGGGCCATGCCAGCAGGGATATTGAAGCTTTATTAGGTTACTTAGATGACCCTGAGCTGGTTAATCGAGATAATTTAGTTATCACATCTTAAGCGTAGCTTATATACATTATTGCCGTTTTTAATTTAGTTTATAAACCACAGACATAAAAAAACCGACTTACGTCGGTTTTTTTATAAAGCGAATAACGCTTAGTATTCTTATAGTGCGCGTACAGCGTTGTTCAAACGACTTTTGCTACGTGCAGCTGAGTTTTTGTGAACAAGGCCTTTGCGAGCCATTTTATCTAGGAAAGGAACTGCAGCTTTGAAAGCAGCGGTTGCTAGATCTTTGTCACCACTAGTGATGGCAGCTTTTAATTTTTTGATGCTTGTGCGCATTTCAGAACGTTGACTAGTGTTACGTTGGCGGTTATCTTCCGCTTGACGAGCGCGTTTTTTTGCTTGAGCAGAGTTTGCCAAAGTGGTTCTCCTAAAAATTAGATATTCATGTATAAAGAACAGAGCATTATCCTGATTTTTATACTGTTTGTAAATGTTATTATATAGAAAATTTTTTTACGGATACAAATTATGAGAATTATTACGGCAAATGTCAATGGAATTAGGGCGGCAGGTCGCAAAGGCTTTTTTAATTGGTTAAAGGTCACGCAGGCCGATGTAGTGTGTATACAGGAAACAAAAGCGCAAATTGACCAGTTAGGCGATGAGTTGTATCACCCTGATGGTTATTCATGTTTTTATCATGATGCTGAAAAGAAGGGCTATAGCGGTGTCGCACTGTATTGTCGCCAGAAACCTGATGAGGTTATCACTGGCATGGGGCATGACGATTTTGACTCTGAAGGTCGTTATATTGAAGCGGTATTTGGCAACTTAAGTGTGATCTCTCTATACATGCCCTCTGGCTCTTCGAAGGAGGAGCGTCAGATATTTAAATATCAGTGCATGGACCATATGATGAAGCGCTTAGATGAAATGAAAGCCTCAGGTCGCGATTATATTATTTGTGGTGATTGGAATATTGCGCATAAAAATGAAGATATTCGTAATTGGAAGGGAAATCAGAAAAATTCAGGATTTTTACCAGAAGAGCGTGCATGGCTAGATACTTTATTCGAAGATGTTGGCTTTGTTGATGGCTTTCGTGAGCTAGAGCAAGATGAACATCAATACACCTGGTGGTCTAATCGAGGACAAGCATGGACCAATAATGTGGGGTGGCGGATTGATTATCAGGTTTTATCCCCCAGCCTAAAAGGTAAAGTTTTAGTAACAGACATCTATAAGGAAGAACGGTTTTCTGACCATGCCCCACTTGTTATTGATTATGACTATACGCTGATTACAGAATGATCGAGATCGTCCAACGTAAAAGCTGGGGTGAAACACTAAACTCTTTTAGACATCCTAGAGTGGTGACAATGTTATTTTATGGTATCTCTGCTGGAATACCACTATTGCTGATATTTTCATCATTAAGTTTATGGTTGCGTGAAGCTGGCGTAGAGCGTGAAGCAGTGACTTATTTTAGTTGGGCAGCATTGGGCTACTCCTTTAAATTTGTCTGGGCGCCGTTAGTTGATAAATTACCCTTACCTATACTTACACGATTATTAGGACGGCGCCGGGCGTGGTTATTGTTATCTCAACTCATGATTATGTTTGCCATTGCTTTGATGGCCTCTATTGATCCTGCTACGGATACCCTTACCGTGATGGCATGGGCAGCCGTCATGTTGGGATTTTCATCGGCAACACAAGATGTTGTGATGGATGCCTATAGAATAGAATCTGCTGAAGGTGATTTACAGGCTTTAATGTCATCTAGTTATATTGCTGGCTATCGTATCGGAATGATTATTGCGGGGGCAGGTGCTTTGTTCCTTGCTAGTTACTGGGGCTCAACAACCAATAATTATAATTATTTAGCATGGCAAATGACCTACCTTGCTATGGCGGGTGTAATGCTTGTGGGTGTTATTACAACATTAATGATTCCCGAACCCGACACTGAATATAAAGACAATACTAGCGCTGAAAAACGACAACATATTAGCTTTTTAGGCTTATTTGTCATGGCGGCCACTGGTTTTGTGGCTAGTTTTTATTACAGTGCAGATATCGCTTTAAACATGAAATCATCTCTGTCAATGGTACTTGGCAATACTAATCTTGCCGCCTTTATTATTGAGTTAGTGCGCTTAACGGTGGCATTGCTTGTTGCCGCCACTGTGACTAAAGCCATGATAATATCGGGCTTCATTGAACAAGGCTTGGTAAAAAACACTTATATCGAACCGGTAAGAGATTTTTTCCAACGTTATGGCGTCGCTTTAGCGTGGTTATTATTAGCCTTAGTTGGGCTGTATCGAATCTCGGATATAGTTCTGGGTGTAATTTCTAATGTCTTTTATCAAGATCTAGGATTTACTAAAATCGAAATTGCTAGCGTTGTAAAAACGTTTGGTCTGTTCATGACTATTGCCGGCGGATTTTTAGGGGGGCTGTTAGCAGTACGTTTCGGCGTGATGCGGATTTTGTTTTTAGGTGCCTTATTATCAGCGTTAACCAATTTGCTGTTCATGGTTCTCGCTGCTGCAGGCCATGATATGGTTATTTTGTATGTAGTCATATCAGCTGACAACCTGTCAGCAGGATTAGCTAGCGCGGCATTCATTGCTTTTTTATCAAGCCTAACTAATATATCTTTTACCGCTGTTCAATATGCTATTTTTAGCTCTTTAATGACATTATTACCCAAGATCTTAGGTGGCTATTCTGGTGGCATGGTTGAGGCACTAGGTTACCAATCGTTCTTTTTAGTTACAGCATTAATGGGCGTGCCGGTTTTGATACTGATTATGTGGGCCGGCAAGCATTTTACGATGAATAAAGTCATCATCAGCACATAATGAAAAACGTGCTGTTGTTACTTTTTGTGATTGCCGCCTGTTGGAAATTATTGGGTAGTGATGAACCAGTGGAACTTGGACCTGGGCTGTTAGTCACTGACGAACCTAAACAGATAACAATTGAACGCGCGGAACATTTCGCCTTTAAGGATTACCAGATAACACCATTAGCAAGCATTGTTATCAAAGCAAAAGTATTATCCAAAAATAGCTATCTGTTGGGGCGAGAGTCAGACTTAGCACCGATAGATTTAGCCTTAGGCTGGAAAAACATGTCAGACGAAGCGGTGTTAAATCAGATTGTCATTACGCAATCAGGTCGCTGGTATCATTGGCAGGTACAAGACTTTCCTATACCGCGAATTGAGATAGAGACTCAAAGTGCAAACATGCATCTAATTCCTGCAACTAAGGCCATTCAATCTATGATTAAACAGGTCAAGCAAGGCCAAATAATCGACATGCGTGGTTATCTTGTTCGAGTTGATGCCAAAGATGGTTGGCACTGGCTGAGCTCATTAACTCGCAATGACACGGGTGCTCATGCCTGCGAACTTGTTTTTGTGGAGAGTTTTAATATATCAGTTGGTGAATAGTTGCTAATGTCTGCAAAGACCTAGCTAGCCGACGAGCCATCGGATGAATTTTAACTGCGATCAACTAGGAATGAACAGATTGTTTTGCTGGCTGTTTAGTTGGTTTGTGTGTGCTTTCAGGTGATGAAATATAGGCTAAAGCACTAAGAATATTTTGGCGGGTAATAGTGCCGACCAATCTATTATCCATGACGACGGGAAATCGTTTAAAAGATCCCTTTAAAAATAATTCAGCTACTTCGATGATTGGTGTTTCAACATCGATAGTATCTACGCCATGACTCATGAATTCAGAGACCCGACCGGCAGCCCCCGATTGTTGATAACCAGCATTCAAAGCGACTTGCATGCAGTCTTTTTCAGATAAAAAACCAACCATATTGCCATGATTATCAATGACTGGAGCGCCCGAAATCTTAGATTCAAGCATGTGATGGATTGCAGACAATATGTCCATATCGGTGGAAAATGTACATTTGTTCACAGTCATGTAATCTTTTACTTTTAATGATGCCAACATATCTTATCTCCGATATTTAGTTTTTTTCACTGCTGATGCGGCCTTTTTAAGCTCACAAATTTCTTTTTCATCTGGTGAACATGCGCCGGCACAACTTCCTGCTAATCCAACTTGGTTTAGCCCGCCACAGCTTCCTTTAATGGCGGGACGACCTAAAAGAACACCTATTGCCATTCCGATGATGGCTATCGCTATGATGATAAATGTAGCAATAAAAATAGTCATCATCCACCAAAATCATCAAGGAATATATTATCAGGTTCTACACCTAGTTCTTCCAACATGTTGACCATTGCCGAATTCATCATTGGCGGACCACACATATAATATTCACAGTCTTCCGGAGCAGGGTGATCTTTTAGATAGTTGTCGCGTAACACATTATGAATAAAGCCAGTGTAACCTGTCCAGTTATCTTCTTCTGTAGGATCCGACAGGGCTATATGCCACTGAAAATTGTCATTCTGTGCTTGTAAAGCATCAAAGTCTTCGACATAAAACATTTCTCGTACACTACGAGCGCCATACCAAAATGATATTTTACGTTTGCTATGTAAGCGGCGAAGTTGGTCAAAGATATGCGAGCGCATTGGTGCCATACCTGCACCACCACCAACAAAGATCATCTCCTTATCAGTATCTTTGGCAAAAAACTCGCCAAATGGCCCCGAGATCATAACTTTGTCGCCCGGTTTGAGATTGAAGATAAATGACGACATCTGTCCCGGTGGAACATCATCACTACCAGGTGGTGGCGATGCTATTCGGACATTCAACATGATAATGCCTTCTTCTTCAGGATAGTTAGCCATCGAATAAGCACGAACCACATCATCTTTTACCGTTGATGTGTAACGCCACATATCGAAACGATCCCAATCACCGCGATATTCCTCGTCAATATCAAAGGATTTGTATTCGCTGATGTGAGCTGGACATTCAATTTGAATAAACCCACCTGCTTTGAAATCAACCTTTTCACCTGAGGGTAATTCCAATACAAGTTCTTTGATGAAGGTGGCAACATTATCATTCGAACGGACGGTACATTCCCATTTTTTGACACCAAATACTTCTTCTGGCACTTGGATTTTCATGTTTTGTTTAACGGCGACTTGACATGATAAACGTTCACCCTGTGCGGCTTCACGTTTAGTGATATGAGATTGTTCAGTCGGCAAAATTGACCCGCCACCCTCAAATATTTTCACCTTGCATTGGCCACATGTACCACCACCACCACAGGCTGAAGACACATATAAATTAGCATCAGCTAATGCGCCGAGTAATTTTCCACCGGCAGAGCAATTTATGGTTTTTTCATCATTGATTACAATGGAGATGTCACCTGTTGATACTAGTTTTGACCTAGCGCTTAAAATCAAAAATACCAGTGCCATAATAATGATGGTAAAAAGGGCAATGCCCAGTACTATTTCCATTACAGTTGAATCCCCGAGAATGCCATAAATCCTAGCGCCATCAGGCCAGCAGTTATAAATGTTATACCAAGGCCTTGAAGACCATCAGGTACGTCAGAATATTTAAGTTTTTCACGTATACCTGCAATTGCTGTGATAGCCATTGCCCAGCCTAAGCCACTACCTACACCGTAGACAGCACTTTCAGCTAAGTTATAGTCACGTTCGACCATGAACAAGGTACCACCGAGGATGGCACAGTTCACGGTAATCAAAGGAAGGAATATACCCAATGCGTTGTAGAGTGCAGGTGCAAACTTATCCATGGCCATTTCTAATATTTGAACCATGGCGGCAATGACACCGATGTAACTGATTAAGCCTAAGAAACTA
Organism: Methylophaga sp.; assembly: GCA_024636315.1. Taxonomy (GTDB): domain Bacteria; phylum Pseudomonadota; class Gammaproteobacteria; order Nitrosococcales; family Methylophagaceae. Next base: position 28,735 of record JAGXHJ010000019.1, on the reverse strand, counting down.
AGATCGACATCAGGATAGCCGGCCCAAGCTAAGGCACCATCTTTAAGTAAAAACTGATAGATAATATTGTTTGCTGGTACCGTTATCATTTGTACTAAAATTACGGCAATACCTAGACCAAGCGCGGTTTCTATTTTTTTAGAAACAGCCAAAAAGGTACACATACCTAGGAAGAATGATAAAGCTAAGTTCTCAATGAAAATAGATTTAATAAATAGGCTTAGGTAGTGCTCCATTTATAGGACCTCCGTGCGGTGGACCTGATGAATTTGGTAATCAGCGGATTCAATTTGTTCCCTCTTAACGCTACGAACTAGCCATATTATTAGACCAATGACGAAGAAGGCACTTGGCGGTAGAAGCATTAAACCGTTTGGCATATACCAGCCGCCCTCGTTTGCAACAGGGATAACAACATGGCCAAATAATTTACCGGAACCTAGTAGCTCTCTGAAGAAGGCAACTATCATCAGGATTAAGCTATAACCTAAACCGTTGCCGATGCCATCAAAGAAGCTGAGGACTGGTGGGTTTTTCATGGCGAAAGCTTCTGCACGACCTAAAACGATACAGTTGGTAATAATCAAGCCAACAAAGACTGATAGCTGTTTACTTGCATCATAGGCGTAGGCTTTTAATAGTTGGTCAACAATAATTACTAGTGATGCAATAATTGTCATTTGTACTATGATGCGAATACTTGATGGTATGTGATTGCGTATTGAACTTATCATCGCACTTGAGAATGCGGTAACGGTGGTAAGGGCAATACTCATGATCAATGCTGCTGTCATGTTGGTCGTCACCGCTAGAGCGGAACATACACCTAATACTTGAAGTGTGATCGGGTTATTGTCAATGAGTGGATCAACTACACTCGATTTGATTGCGTTTGCCATTATTATTTCTCAGCCTCACTCATTTTCTTCAAATAGGGACCAAAACCATCGTCGCCTAACCAGAAGTTAACAAGGTGTGATACGCCGCGACTCGTTAATGTCGCACCAGATAGTCCATCGACTTTATGTTCAGAGCCTTCTACTTGATAGTCAACATGTCCACGAATAACTTCAATCTCTAATTCGCCTGCATCATTAAATATCTTTTTACCCTGCCATTGCTTACGCCACTTTGGGTTATCGACTTCACCACCTAATCCTGGTGTTTCTGCATGTGAATAAAACTGCAAGCCACCAATGGAATTAAAGTTAGATTCAAGCGACACAAAACCATACAGGGTTGACCATAAGCCATAGCCATGAATTGGTAAAACAACTCGTTTTATCTTGTCATCTTCTTTCAATAAATAGACTTTTGCGAGATTAGCGCGACGGCCAATATTTGCAATATCTTGCTGTTGAGATAATTTGATGCTTTGAGCTGGATCGCCTGATGCTTTGCGTTGGTCATATGATTCAGGATCGATATCTGAATATTCGCCAGTTTCAAGGTCAACTATTTTAACTTCAAATTGTTCAAAAAGCGTATTTACATCTGAAGACTCATCAAGCAATCCGGTGACTGCGAGGATGTTCTTTTTGATGTCAGCCTGCTTATTGGCAATTTGTTTCGGCTTAAACATCACTGCCGATGTTGACACTAATATTGAACACACCAAACAAAGTAGAAATGCAACGATGATCGTTTTTTTAGGGTCATCATTTGGCAAGCCAAGAATCGATGCAATCATACCTTTATTTTTATTTGTATCTGCCATAGTCCTTAACTTCGCTTTAATCTTCGTTGAACATTGGCACGCACGACAAAATAATCAATCAGTGGTGCAAAAATGTTGGCAAACAGAATGGCAAGCATGATGCCTTCTGGGAAGGCTGGATTTACTACACGGATTAATACCGTCATAAAACCAATTAATGCGCCATAAATCCACCGACCTTTATTGGTCATGGCCGCTGATACCGGATCCGTTGCCATAAAGATCATGCCAAATGCGAATCCACCAAGTGTTAAATGCCAAAACCACGGTAAGGCAAACATGGGGTTAGTATCGCTTCCGATCCAGTTGAATAATAGGCTGGTCGCGACCATGCCAAAAAATACGCCAAAGATAATCCGATAGGATGCTACGCGGGTATAAAGTAAAAAGGCCGCGCCTAACAAACAGGCTAGGGCCGATGTTTCACCGATTGAGCCTTGCATAGAACCTAAGAATGTTTGTGTCCAAGTAAAACCGGCGTTAGTAATGGCTTCTAAGCCGCCCGCCGCACCTAGCGCTAAAGGTGTTGCTCCAGAAAAGCCATCAATAGCGGTCCAGACTGCATCACCTGACATTTGAGCTGGGTAGGCAAAGTACAAAAAAGCACGACCGGTTAAGGCTGGATTTAAAAAGTTTTTTCCGGTACCGCCAAATACTTCTTTGCCTAATACCACACCAAAGATGATACCTAAAGCAACCTGCCACAATGGTGTAGATGCTGGCAGAATCAAGGTGTATAGCATTGAGGTTACTAAGAAGCCCTCATTTACTTCGTGATTACGGACCGCTGCAAAGAGTACTTCAAATGCGCCACCGGCTAGTAATGTCGTGAGGTAAATAGGTAAAAAGTAAAGGAGGCCGTGGAACATGCTGGCACTCATACTATTGGGATCAAAACCAATACCCAGATAACTAATGATGGAACCTCGCCAGCCATCAAGTTGGGTCATACCCATTTCAGCCATAGCAATATTTGCTTGATGACCTGTATTCCAGAGCATCATTAAAATGACTGGCAATGTCGAAATTACGACATAAGTCATCAGCCGCTTTAGATCGATGCCATCTCGCACATGCGGAGAGCCACGAGTGGTATCGGCAGGTGAGTAGAGAAAAGTATCAACCATCTCAAAGACAGCAAAATACTTATGATAAGGACCGCCTTTTTGAAATGAAGGCTCTATCCGATCAAGGAAACGTCGCAAACGGGCCATGCTTATCCTTCTTTTTCTATTTGTGTAAGGTTGCTACGAAGCGCAGGGCCATAGTCGAACTTGCCTGAACAAACGAAAGAACAAAGCGCTAAATCTTCTTCATCTAACTCTAGAGCACCTAGAGCTTGTGCTGAGTCAGTATCGTGAACAATCAATGCGCGTAATAATTGTGTTGGTAGAATATCTAAGGGCATGACGGTCTCAAATGTGCCGACGGGTACCATCGCACGAGGACTGCCATTTTGAGATGTTGTCAAATTGAGCTGTTTTGCACCTAATATCTTAGATATAAAGACGTTGAGCGCTGAGAACTTATCTTTGCCTACGGGTTTAATCCAACCAAAAAACTCACGTTCTGTTGCTTCTGCTATGACTGAGATTTGATTATGGAATCGTCCAAGGTAAGTTGCCCAGTTGCTTGCCGTATGGCCATGGAGCACGGAGCCTGAGATAACTCGTGACTGTACCTTTTGTACTTCATCACGAACTAAATCTTCAGTGTTTGCGCCCAGTCTAGTGCGTAATAAGCGGGGTTTATTAACCAGCGGCCCTGCAAATGAGATAATTCTTTCAATCCACAAATGCCCGGTAGTGAATAGCTTGCCGATAGCAATGACATCTTGATAGTTAATTTGCCATACCGTCTTCTGGGTGTTAACAGGAGCAAGCAAGTGAATGTGAGTACTGGCCAGACCTGCGGGATGAGGCCCAGAAAAAGTATGGGTTTCTATATTCGATGCTGAGGTACTTGTTACCGGCGCCTTCTCAGCTTGGCAAACAAAGACCTTGCCATCAGTCAGACGGCTTAATATGGTCAGGCCATGAGCATAATCATCAGCATATTGACCAATAATGACTTCTGGATCGGATGCTAGTGGATTAGTATCTATGGCGGTGACAAAGATGGCATGCGGATTTGTTTCTGGAAGCGGTGATTTGCTATAAGGACGAGTGCGTAATGCTGTCCATAAACCTGAGTTGAGTAGATTTTCTTTCACATCAGTTCGACTTAAACGATTTAATTCAGCAACTTTGTAGGACTGAAAAGTGATTTCATCATTACCCTCTAACTCGATAATAACGGCTTGCAATACCCGTTTAGCACCACGTTTAATCGAGGTGATTTTACCGGCACCGGGTGCGGTAAAATGAACGCTGGGATTTTTTTTGTCGGTGAAGAGTGTTTGGCCGAGTTTTACATACTGACCTTCTTCAACAAGCATCGTTGGCTTCATACCAACATATTCACTGCCTAATACGGCAACCGACTTGACGGTATTCGCATTATCAATGGTCTGAACGGGCTCGCCCGCGATGGGCAGTTTAAGCCCTTTCTTTATAGAAAAATGCATAGATGCCTGGTTGGGGGCTTTTATGACCCTCCTTCCGAACTCCCCTTAACTCAAGATGATATTAGTAGGAGCACTAGTATAAGTATTGTTTGGACAGATGGAAAGGTGTTTACCTGATACTAAATGCAAAAAATTGATATTTAGTGTCAATAAACATCTTTTAACCAACGGAAACAGATAATAAATGCTAATGCAGCTGCAATCGCCGCCATGCTAAAGGTTGCTGTTGGACCGGGTGATAACCAAAAATAACCACTAAATAAGCTACCAATAGCCCCGCCCGCACCAAAACCAATACTGCTGTATAAACCTTGACCGCGACCTTGATTTTTGCCAGTAAAATGATGGTGAACCCATTCGATAGCGGCCACATGAAACGTGCCAAAACTAGCGGCATGTAGTAGTTGAGCGAACAATAATAAGGCTAAAGAATCAGGGTAAAAACCGATGATAAGCCAGCGTAAAGAGCTTAAAAGTAGGCTAACTAATAATACCTTGCGTACGCCGTGTCGTGGCAACCATCGATGCATAAATAAAAACACAACGACCTCAGCGATGACGCCTAGGGCCCAGAGTTGACCAATCAGTGTTCTACTGTAGTGATGTTGTTCTAAGTAAATTGTGTAAAACGTGTAATAAGGGCCGTGACTCAGTTGAACTAGAAAACAAATCGCTAAAAAAGCGAGGACTTCGGGTCGTTTTAAAATGGTCATTATTGGCTGATGCGTTAAGCTTAAATCTCGTGGAGATGACTCGGGTACGGTCAAACTTATTAACCAGATTGCAAGCAAACTAATCAGCATGGTGTAGGGAATGATGCTTGCATCGAAATGTTCTAGTAAAGCCCCTAAGGCGATGACGATAACAATGAAGCCTATTGAACCCCAGATTCTGATCTTACTGTAGTGATGACTGTGTTCACCAAGATATTGCAAGGTTGTGGCTTCAAACTGAGGAAGAGTGGCATTCCAGAAAAAACTGAACAGCAGTAAGACGCCCGCGATCCAGATATAGCTATTACCAAACAATACGGCCGCAAAGGCAATGGTGCTCATTAAACTGCCTAAACGGACAATCTTCATGCGCTGACCATGATGATCAGCTATCCAACTCCAAATATTGGGCGCAACGACTCGAGTGACCAGTAATATTGCGGTGAATTCGCCGATTGCTTGGGCTGAAAAGCCTTTCCATTGCAGGTAAAGTCCCCAGTAGGGGAGTAAGACACCTAATGATGCAAAATAAAAAAAGTAAAAACCAGAAAGACGCCAATAAGGCTTGTTTTTAAAGGGCACGCCTTTTTATGCTTGGGCGGGGATAATCGGCGTAGTCGTGGTGACATCCATATTTTGTCCACGGTGACGTAGCATATGATCCATTAGTACGATGGCTAACATTGCTTCGACTATCGGCGTCGCACGAATGCCGACACAAGGATCATGACGACCTTTAGTGACAACTTCAACGGCTTCACCATCGGTATTGATACTACGACCAGGAATACTCAGGCTAGATGTGGCCTTGAGTGCCATGCTAACTAAGATGTCTTGACCACTCGATATTCCGCCCAGTATGCCGCCGGCATTATTACTTAAAAAACCCTCGGGTGTTATTTCATCGCGGTGTTCCGTGCCTTTTTGGGTGACCGAATCAAATCCGGCACCAATTTCCACGCCTTTAACGGCATTGATACTCATCATTGCATGGGCAATTTCAGCATCAAGACGATCAAATATTGGTTCCCCAAGACCTGGCGGTACATTACGAGCAATAACATTGATCCGTGCTCCGATAGAGTCACCTTTCAATGCTTTCATATAGTCTTCAATTGCTTGTTCTTTATCTGGATCAGGGCAGAAAAAGGCACTTTTTTCCATATGCTCCCAGTCGAGTTTTTCAATTTTAACGGGGCCTAGTTGTGCTAAATAACCTTGAATTTCGATGCCGTAACGATCGCGTAGATATTTTTTTGCGATACCGCCTGCCGCGACACGCATTGCCGTTTCGCGGGCAGAAGAACGGCCACCGCCACGGTAGTCACGAAAACCATATTTTTGATGGTAGGTGTAATCAGCATGCGCGGGACGGAACTGGTGCATGATGTTACCGTAATCTTTTGAACGTTGATCGGTGTTATCAATGATCATGCCAATAGACGTACCCGTTGTTTTGCCTTCAAATACCCCAGACAAAATTTTAACTTGGTCTAATTCCTGACGTTGAGTGACATAACGAGTTTTACCAGGACGACGACGATCAAGATCGCCTTGTAAATCCGCTTCAGTTAACGTTAGGCCAGGAGGGCAACCATCAACAATACAGCCAATGGATGGGCCGTGACTTTCACCAAAACTAGTTATAGTGAATAATTTCCCGAAACTGTTGCCTGACATAGAAAGGTCTCAATAATTTTTTAAACGATGAATAGAGTAGCAAATCCGAGGAATGCCATAAAACCAACCACGTCCGTTACCGTGGTTAGTAATACACCACCTGATAGCGCAGGGTCGATTCCAAAGCGTTTTAGCATGATTGGTATCGTTACGCCGGCGAGGGCGGCGGCAACTAAATTGATAATAATTGCGGAACCCATCAAAACGCCTAATGAAATACTACCAAACCAAAAAATGGTAACAATAGCGATAGCTATCGCCCAAATAAAGCCATTACTGGCACCCACAGCGAGTTCTTTGCGTAATAACCATCTCTGGTTTTTATCATTTAGTTGACCCAATGCCATTGAGCGAATAACGAGGGTGAGGGTTTGGCTTCCTGCAACACCACCCATGCTGGCGACAATGGGCATTAAAATAGCGAGAGCGACTTGTTTTTCAATCGTGGTATCAAATAGCCCGATTACCCATGACGCCAAAAATGCGGTGAGTAAATTGACACCTAACCATAATGAGCGACGATGAATGCTTTTTTTCACTGGCGCGAAGGTATCTTCATCTTCACCTAAACCAGCCATGCTAAGCATTGAATGTTCAGCTTCATCGCGAATAACATCCACCACGTCATCAATGGTAATACGACCAACAACATGATTATCTTTGTCGACAACGGGCGCAGACATAAGGTCATGCTTTTCAAATCGATGAGCCACATCCGATTCCGACATGAGTATTGGAATGGCCTTGATTTGATTCGACATCACATTACTCACGGTTAAGGAGCGACTGCGACTGACCACCTTGGATAAGGGTAATGTACCTAGGTATTTATCTTCATGATCGACAACATAGAGACTATCTGTATTGTCTGGTAAGTCACCGAGCATGCGTAGATAACGCAAGACTACTTCTAGTGTAATATCTGACCGTACGGTGACGACGTCAGTATTCATCAAACCACCGGCAGTATCTTCTTCATGGGCTAGGATGCTTTCAATTCGGCGACGATGTTGATCGTCCATCGCACGCAATACTTCTCGCATGACATGTTCGGGTAAATCTTGCAGAATGTCGGCGACATCATCAGCATCAAGATCTTCGGTAGCGCTGATCAAATCAGCGGTATCCATATCGGTCATTAAACCAGAACGAACATCATCACCGATATAAGATAAAACCTCACCACGTAGGTCAGGAGGGATGATCGGCCAACATATTTTTCGTTCGTTGGGCGGTAATGATTCGAGTAAATGAGCGGTTTCTGCGGGATGAAGACTTGCTAATAATCTACGCATGCGTATAAAACGCCCACTCTTTAACGCTTCAGAGAGCGTCTCTAGAGGTAGATTAATAGCATGTTGTTCATCGAGCTCTGACATGACCTAGTCTCAAAATATGGTGAACAGAGGGAAAATCTAGTGAGTGCCATATTCTAGCGGCTTGCCGAGTGACTGTGTAGTGTTAAATACAGAGAGGGCTTTGCACAAGGTGTTATTTTGGCGATGATGACATGCAAATAAACAAATGTTTATTTGCATGTGTTAATCACAGTTTATGATCAAACACATTCCCCATATTTCCACTACCAATAGTTATGCGCAAATTAGCTAATGCGGTGTGGCCAATATTATGGCTGTGTCTGATCAAAAAAATACTTATGAAGCGATGAACTCGTTGCTATTGATCTGCTCCAATAAAAGTTGAGCGTCGCTAGTATCAGTCATATCCATTATTTGCAGTGTATTACTCGGTAGTAGCGTTAAGTCAGTTTCATTGATTATTTGTTTGACGACTAATAATGCATTGGGATGCATACTAAAATATTCCAAACCCATGGCCAGTAAAAGCCGCGTATAGCGGGGATCACCAGCCATCTCACCACACATCGAAACGGGGATATTGTATTTTTTGCCCGCTTCTAAGGTCATTTTGATTAATTTTAATACAGCGGGATGTAGGGGGTCGTAAAGATAGTTAACGTTATCATCAATACGGTCAATAGCTAAGGTATATTGAATAAGGTCATTCGTTCCTATAGATAAAAAATCGACCTGTTTGGCAAACATTTCAGCACAGACTGCGCTGGCTGGGATCTCAATCATTGCGCCGATTTGAATATGGCGATCATATTCTAATTGTTCGTTATCTAATTCTTGCTTGCACAGTTGTAATAAGTGTTTTGCTTGCACAAGTTCTTGTGTGCTGGAAATCATTGGGAACATGATTTTAATTTTGCCAAATGCCGATGCCCGCAAAATAGCTCGGAGTTGAGTACGAAACATGGCTGGAAATTTTAAGCATAGCCGAATTGCGCGAAGACCTAGTGCTGGATTAGTGGCCGTTTGACTTGAGGAACGACCGCCATCTACTGTTTTATCGGCACCTAAGTCAAAGGTACGAATGGTCACAGGTTGATTGTTCATGCCTTCAACCACATCACGATAGGCCGCTAACTGCTCTTCTTCTTCTGGCGGTGCAATCCGATTCATATATAAAAATTCGGTACGGTATAAACCAATACCTTGCGCACCAATATTGCTAATTGCCGAGATGTCTTCAGGTAATTCAGCATTAGCGAGTAGGGTAATGGTTTTGCCATTACGGGTTTTAGTCGGTTGAGATTTATATTTGCTGAGTGAGGCGATGTGTTTATCAAACGCAATGCGACGTACCCGGTATTCAGCCTCGGTTATTTCATCGGCACCGGCAATCAGCATGCCGTTTTCACCATCAACAATCAGTAATTCATTATCCTGAATATAGCGACGTACGGAACCAACACCGACAATCGCCGGAATACCCAAACTTCGTGCCAGAATAGTGGTGTGTGATGTCGCACCACCATGTTCGGTGACAAAGGCTGCGATACCTTGATGTTGCATCAGTAAGGTGTCTGCCGGCGTCAAATCTTCGGCAATAATGATATGGCCCTTCAGACGACCATCGGGTATTTCATGAGCTGCAACATCTTGATCAGATAAAATGCGATGAATACGATTAACGACATGATCAACATCATCACGACGTGTGCGTAAATAAGGATCATCCATTTCATTGAAGACATTGATTAAGGCATCACGTTGTAATTGTAATGCCCATTCAGCATTACAATGGCGCGAGCGAATCATGTCTACCGGCACTTTAGATAGCGAGGAGTCATTCAGCATTAATAAATGGGTATCTATAAACGCAGATACATCTGTAGGCGCATTGGCGGGGATCTGATTGCGAATGGCTTTAAGTTGTTTTTTGGCCTCTGTTAGGGCATCAAGAAACCGCTCAACTTCTTCCTCAATGGCAAACGCGGGTATGAGATATTCTCGAACATCCGGCTGATTGTGGAACAGTATGTGCGCCTTACCAATGGCGATCCCTCGCGAAACACCGATACCTTGCAGTTCAAGTGTCATTCACCTTCTCCAAAATAAGAATTAATAAGCGTCTCAATGGCTTGTAAGGCAATTTCAGCATCTTCACCTTCAGCATTTATTTTTATGTCAGTTCCTTTACCTGCTGCTAACATCATAACGCCCATAATACTTTTTCCGTTAACGGTACGTCCATTACGTGAAACTTGAATATCAGCTTCAAATTGCGAAGCAATCGTGACGAACTTGGCGGCAGCGCGAGCATGTAAACCTAAATTATTGATAATCGTGAATGATTGTTCGATCATAATTTATACCCCGTGTGATGACAACAAACGATGCCTTCTATACCACCACTGATGGCTTTTTTCTCTAATTCATCAAGATTCAAATTAGGATAATTAAGTACGCGGATCAACATAGGCAGGTTGAGACCGGCAATAATGCGAATATCATCACGATCAGAAACGGCGCAAGCGATATTACTTGGCGTGGAGCCAAACATATCGGTCAAGATGAGAATACCGTTACCTTGATCTAGGCCTTTAAGTTCAGTCTCAAATTGTCGCCGAATACTGGCTGGATTATCTTTACCGCCAATGGCAAGAACTTTTGTCGGTAGTGGGCAACATGACAACATTTGTCGTGCGGTATTGATTAATTCCGTTCCAATTTGATTATGGGATACGATTAAAATTCCTACAGCCATAAAAGTTCTCTATGTTTAAACAAGATAGTGAAATAAGCATAATGACATGAAGCTAACCGTTTTAGTTGTGCATTTAAACGATGTTGATTAGGGGCTATTTTGCCATTCATTTTGCGACGCTCATATAAAGTGTATTGATGTTATTTTAATTCATTTTCTGCAGAATATGGATTTGCTTGCATGTTTAACCAACACAGCAGCCGTGAGTAAAGTGAAGCGGGTGTTGTTACCGAAAGTCTCAGTAATGGAAAAGTGTGATTTAGAACGGTATAAGATCGCTTTTCTAGAACAAGGTTAATGTTTGAATCGAACTGTTGCGTGAGTTCGAGAACGTAGTCAAGTTGATACTGACTTTGCCAAGCCTTGTTGCCAAAGACGGTGCGAACAGAAATAAGGCCTAGTTCACGGGTATGTAATAAACCCGATAACATCGATGGGCAATGGCCACTAACGATATTATTGGCACAACTAAAATCGACGATGTCATCAGCGATCAGTTGATGGTTTTGAGAAAGTAACTCTAATGCTAAGCTACTTTTTCCAATGGCGGGTGAACCAATAATTAAAATGCCGTAACCCGCGACGTTCATTAATACGCCGTGGTGGCTTTCTACTAGTTCGTTTGGCGTGTCCACACTTGCTTAGTCGTCATCACTCGCCAGCAATATTTCAAATATTTGCTCGGCATCGTTAGCTTGGCGGATCTTGGTGCACGTTTCTTCTTCACGAAATAAGCTGACTAATCGAGCTAATTGTTGCAGATGTTGATCATTACCATCTTCCGGGACTAATAAACCAAAAACGATATCAACAGGCTTATTATCTGCTGATTCATAGTTTACAGGTGAGTTCAAGGTCATCATGGCGGCAATGGCATGAGGTATCCCAGGGATGCGGGCGTGCGGTATTGCCACGCCCTTACCCAAACCTGTACTGCCCAGCCGTTCTCGTTCAAGTAATGCCTGAAAAATAGTATCAGCTGTTGTTGCTTCGGTATTGGCGGCTAACAACTGACTTAAGTTTTCAATAACGCGCTTTTTGCTGGTGGCGGAATCATGACAACTAATGTTGTCGGCGTTAATGAGTAAAGCGGCTATGAGCATAGATAAATCCGAAATTAACCTGCGTTATGTTTCATATCATGGCCATCAGCTTGGTGATGGTTTTTGATTTTGTCTTTATGTTTGATAATTTGGCGGTCAAGCTTTGCAATCAAGCTATCAATCGCGGTGTACATATTCTCACCTTCATCCGAAGCAAATAAGTCTGCACCACTAGCATGGACAGTCGCTTCTGCTTTTTGACGATCTTTTTCAACAGATAGGATGACATGAACATTAGTCATGTGATCAAAGTGACGCGTTAGTTTTTCAAATTTACTATTTACATGGTCACGAAGACTATCGGTGATATCAACATGTTGTCCGGTTAAATTTAGTTGCATAGTTGCTACTCCTAATGGATCAATAAAACTGGTTTACACCAGCCGCTTGCGTTCGTTAGAGGGGGAAATTGCCAAGGTTTCCCGATATTTCGCAATGGTTCTGCGAGCCACATTAATGCCTTGATCGACAAGAATATCAGCAATTTTACTGTCGCTGAGAGGCTTTCTTGGATTTTCGGCGAGTACTAGTTTTTTTATGATGGCACGTATTGCTGTTGCTGAACACTCCCCGCCATTGTCCGTGCTGACATGGCTGGAGAAAAAATATTTTAATTCAAAAATACCACGAGGAGTATGTAAGTATTTTCGTGTGGTGACACGTGAAATTGTTGATTCATGCATCTCAACGATTTCAGCAATATTAGCCAAGACTAGCGGTTTCATCGCTTCATCACCATGGTCAAGAAACCCTTGTTGTCGATCAACAATGGCTTCTGCCACTTTTAATAAGGTTTCATTTCGACTTTGTAGGCTTTTTAAAAACCAACGTGCTTCTTGCAAATTATTCTTTAAATAGGTGTTTTCAGCACTATTATCTGCACGTTTAATAAGCTGTGCATAATGTTCTGCGACCTGTAAGCGAGGTGCATTATCAGGGTTAAGTGATAACTGCCAACGACCGTTTACTTTCCGAGCGTAGACATCGGGCACGATATATTCTGTTTTATCTTGTTGAATATGACTGCCAGGACGAGGATTGAGTAGTTGAATTGAACGTACTAATTCGGTGAGCTCTTCGTCAGTGATTTTTAAGGCGCGTTTAATTTGGGCGTAATCACGTTTGGCCAGAGTATCTAAATGTTTATCAATTAACTCGGTGAGCAATGCGGGCTGATCAATTTCAGTTTCATATAATTTAAGCTGAATTAATAAACATTCACGTAAATCACGTGCGGCTACACCTACCGGGTCAAAATGTTGAATGCGGTGAAGGACGGCTTCGATCTCATCAAGTTCAACCTCACTATATTCATCGCCTAAACTTTGTTGGATATCTTCGAGGGTGATTTTTAAATAACCGTCATCTTCAATTGAATCGATGATCGTTACAGCAATTTCTTGCTCGGTAGCCGAAAAAGGCGTTAAGCGCATCTGCCAAAGTAGGTGTTCTTGTAAAGAATCGCCACTGTTATCTTGATTGTCACGCTCTAAACCAGAATCAGAAACTTGGCCTGAGAGTAGTGATACCGGTTGGGTATCGAAGGTATCTTCCCACTCACTATCCGTCGGTAATTCATCGGGAATAGAAGCGTTTTCAAGCTGGCTAATATCCTGGTTTTCTTGCGCAATAACTTTCTCACTCTCTTGTTGAATTGCTGAATGATCATCATGATCAAAGTCATCTTCAACTTCAAGTAGAGGGTTAGTTTCTAGTGCTTCTTGAATTTCAGCTTGTAATTCAAGTGATGACAATTGCAATAAGCGAATGGCTTGTTGTAACTGTGGTGTCATCGATAAGCTTTGGCCTACACGTAACTGTAATGAGGGTTTCACAGATTTTTACAATCGAAATAAAATGTCATGACTTTATGGTACCGCAAGTCTTATGCCATTGCCTATAGTTAAGTGTGTAAAAATTAAAATACTGTCACGGCGGTGGATTTAAAGCTTAACCAGATCGTGTCTCCTAAAGACAAATTTAGGCTCGAGAGCGCTTCAGGGCTAATGATTACATGGAAGCGTTCAGCACATTCTATAGTTAAGCGGATGGCATGACCTTCTTCAGCGATAAGGATTAGGCGACCAGAAAAACTATTACGCATGCTGGATTCTAATGGTTGCGGCGACACAATTATTTCTCGAGGATCGACGGCAAGATGGCGTGCGTTGGTCAGCTCGCTAGTGGCATGAATCATCATTTTACCAGTGTTGAAAAAATGTTGGTCCAATGTTCCATGATAGAGATTTAAAAGCGGTGCGGCGGTAATTTTCCCAGCTACAAGATTAATAGTCGCATTGGCTAAAGCTTGTGCCTGAAATCGATCATGCGTGGAAAAAATAACGGTCTTGCCTGTTTGTTGGGCGAAATTATTAATACTATCTTCAAGTAGTTGTATATGCCGATGGTCAAGATGCGAAAAGGGTTCATCTAACAATAAAATATCAGGTTGATAGGCTATCGCACGTGCGATGGCAACGCGTTTTAACTCTCCCCCCGATAAAGTACTCGCAACCTGATCTGCCAAATCAATTAAATTGACTTGTACAAGTGCTTGTTGGGTTAGCGCTGGAATCTGAGATCGCTTCACACCTTGCAGGCTGAGTGCTAATCGAATGTTATCAGCCACGGTGCCAGGCAGTAGGAAGGGCTGTTGATGAACAAGTCCTATACGGCGACGTTGACTTGGCTTGAGCTTTGAACGGACAACTTGGTTAAATAATCGTATCGAGCCCTGATTTGCACGACTCGTAAAAGCCAGTAAATTGATGAGACTTGTTTTACCCGCACCATTTTCACCAAGTAGGGCCAAACATTGGCCTGAATCTATGGTCAGTTGTGGAATATCAAGTATGATTTTCTTTTGTTGTTCAAGCGTGATGTCGCTTAATTCATAGGCTGAGGTCATGATTTATTTAACCATGACAAAGCAAAATTAAGTGCAAAAGCAATAATTAACAATAGTAATCCTAGCGCTAAGCCGAGTTCAAATTCTCCCTTGCTAGTTTCAAGGGCGATAGCAGTGGTCATTGTGCGAGTAAAGCCTTGTATATTGCCACCCAACATCATTGCCGCTCCGACTTCGCCAATCGCACGACCAAACCCAGTAATCAAGGCAGCGAGAATGGCATATCGTGTTGCCCTAATAACATGAACCGTCAGTGTATAGGGTCTGGCGCCTAAACTGATTAAGGTTGGAACCAAGCGAGGATCTGCGGAGTTCACCGCGGCGATAGTTAAATTCATCATGATCGGAAAAATTAAAATGGCCTGGGCGATAATAATGGCTGTAGGCGTATAAAGCAGGCCCCAATTACCTAGGGGGCCCAAGCGACTAAACAGACCATAAAGTAGCAAGCCGATAACGACAGTGGGCATAGACATCAATGTGTTGAGTAAATGCTGGAGACTTGCCTTACCTGCAAAAGTATTGAGCGCCATGGCGACGCCTGCTGGAATGGCCAGTAGTGCGGCAATCAGGGTTGCTGTAATAGAAATGGAAACCGACGTTAAAACGATGCGGTAAATATTGGCATCAAGTGAGGTAATTAAGCTAAAGGCCGCCAATAGCGACTCTATAAAATAGTTCATCAGATATTACGGCTTATTGGCTTTAAACGATTAAACCCAAACGTTGACAGACAGTGAGGGTTGGATCGGCCCTATTCATGCTGTAAAAATGTAGGCCAGGCACACCTGAATCAATTAATTTTTGGGTAAAGTCAGTTAAAAAATCTAAGGTAAATGCTTGCAGAGATTCAGTATCATCATTGAATTCTTCTAAGCGCTTACGTAACCAGCGTGGTATTTCTGCACCACAGCCATCCGAAAATCGGGCGAGCTGGGAAAAGTTATTAATGGGCATAATGCCGGGGATGATCGGTATATCAATGCCATTTTTTTGGCAACGATCAACAAAATAAAGATACGCATCAACATTATAAAAGTATTGAGTCAGTGCACTATCGGCGCCGGCATCAACTTTACGTTTAAAATTATCAAAATCAGCTTTTGCTGATGCTGCTTGCGGATGAATCTCAGGATAAGCTGCGACTTCAATCGTAAAGTAATCACCAGTTTCTTGGCGAATAAACTCAACTAATTCATTAGCATAACGAAAGTCACCTGGATCTCGCATGCCTGAGGGTAAGTCGCCTCGTAATGCGACTAAGCGACGAATGCCATGTGATTGATATGTAGTGAGCATGTCACGAATACGTTCGGCAGTTGAACCGACACAGGATAGATGTGGAGCTGCATCAATGCCAGTTACAGCATGCGCTTGTTGAATTTCTACCACTGCATTTAAGGTATTGTCTTGTGTGGACCCTCCAGCACCAAAAGTGACTGAATAAAACTCAGGTTTCAGCGGAGAAAGTTGCTGGCGGACATCACGTATTGTTGCAATACCTTTTTCCGTTTTGGGTGGAAAAAATTCGCAACTGATGGTGAGTTTATTGGTCATAGTGAATACACAAAGGTAGTTGAAAGACAGTTTATATATTTAGTTTAATCTGTAAATACTCGTGTCCCGGTGATGAAGATATCTTTTCACCACCGGGGTATCGAGGCTGTAGTGTGTTACTTCTGACTGCTAGTAGCGATACATATCAGATTTGTATGGGCCTTGTTTATCCAAGCTTAAGTATTTAGCTTGAGCATCGGTTAGTTCAGTTAGGTTAGCACCAATCTTAGCTAAATGCAGACGCGCTACTTTTTCATCGAGTGTTTTTGGTAATACATAAACTTCGTTGCTATAGTCTAAATGGTTATCCCATAATTCAATCTGCGCCATTACTTGGTTAGTGAATGATGCTGACATTACAAAACTTGGATGACCGGTAGCGCAACCTAGGTTTACTAAGCGACCTTCAGCCAATAAGGTGATGCGTTTGCCATCAGGGAAAATAACATGATCAACTTGTGGCTTGATGTTGACCCATTCATATTTACGTAATGAAGCGACAGCAATTTCACTGTCAAAATGACCGATATTACACACGATGGCTTCGTTTTTCATTTCAAGCATATGGTCATGATTAATTACATCGACATTACCCGTCGTCGTAACAAAGATATCACCTAAGTTTGCTACATCATTCATGTTCACAACTCGGTAACCTTCCATAGCCGCTTGTAGCGCACAGATTGGATCGATTTCAGTCACCATTACTGTTGCACCCATACCGCGGAATGCTTGAGCGCAGCCTTTACCAACATCGCCGTAACCTAAAACCACACAGATTTTACCGGCAATCATCACGTCTGTTGCACGTTTAATACCGTCTAATAAAGATTCACGACAACCGTAAAGATTATCAAATTTAGATTTCGTTACTGAGTCATTTACGTTGATAGCTGGCACTTTTAAAGAACCATCTTTCATCATTTCATATAGACGATGCACACCGGTCGTTGTTTCTTCTGACAGACCTTTAACATCTTTTAATAATTCAGGGAATTCATCATGCATGATTTGCGTTAAATCACCACCATCATCCAAGATTAAGTTTGGACGCCAGTTGTTAGGTCCAAAAATTGTTTGTTTGATACACCAAATAGCTTCTTCGTTGGTTTCGCCTTTCCATGCAAAGACCGGAATATCTTGTGTCGCAATCGCTGCCGCCGCTTGATCTTGAGTAGAGAAGATATTACATGATGACCAGCGTACTTCAGCGCCTAAATCAATCAGTGTTTCAATCAATACGGCTGTTTGAATAGTCATATGTAAACAACCGGCAATGCGCGCACCAGCTAATGGATTTTTACCAGCATATTCTTCACGAATCGCCATTAAGCCAGGCATTTCAGTTTCAGCAATTTTAATTTCTTTAGCGCCCCATTCAGCAAGGCTGATATCAGCGACTTTGTAATCGGGAGTTAGATTTTCAATTGGAGATGTCATGTTTTCATAATCCTTAGATATTTTTTCTTATGTAGGTCGGACTTTAATCCAAGCTACGGGGAATAAGTAAATGTCGGTTTAGATGCCAGCCGCATCACGTAAGGTGTCAGCTAAATCAGTGCGTTCCCAGGTGAATTCAGGTTCTTCACGACCAAAGTGACCATAAGCGGCAGTAGCTAGATAAATTGGCCGAATTAAGTCAAGCATTTTAACTAAGCCCACTGGACGTAAGTCAAAGTGCGCACGTACCAGTTGTACTAGTCTCTCGGATGATGTTTTTCCTGTGCCAAAGGTTTCGATACTGATCGATGTCGGCTCAGCAACACCAATCGCATAGGAAATTTGTATTTCACAGCGATCGGCAAGACCCGCCGCGACGATATTTTTAGCAACGTAACGTCCTGCATAGGCTGCACTACGATCGACTTTAGAAGGATCTTTACCCGAAAATGCACCACCACCATGACGCGCCATACCGCCATAGGTATCAACAATGATTTTACGACCAGTCAAACCTGCATCGCCAACGGGGCCACCAATAATAAATTGGCCAGTTGGGTTTATGTGGAAAGTGGTGTTTTTAGAAATCCATTCGGCGGGAAGTGTCGGCAGAATAATAACTTCCATTACCGCTTCTTGTAATTCTTTTAAGGAAACTTCAGGGTTATGTTGAGTAGATAAGACGACGGCATCGATTCCGACGGGTTTGCCATCTTCATAGACAAAAGTAACTTGGCTTTTAGCATCGGGACGTAACCAAGGCAACGTGCCATTTTTACGGACATCAGCTTGGCGTTTGACTAGACGATGAGCATAAGTAATGGGAGCAGGCATCAGTACATCGGTCTCATTGCTCGCATAACCAAACATCAAACCTTGATCGCCAGCACCTTGATCTTCTGCTGTGGCGCGGTCGACGCCCATGGCGATATCTGAAGATTGTTTACCAATCAAGGACATAACCGCACAGGTTTGTCCGTCAAAACCAACATCAGAGCTGTTATAACCAATATCGGTTATGGTTTTACGCACTACATCATCTAAATCGACCCATGCAGAAGTGGTGATTTCACCAGCAACAATAGCCGCGCCAGTTTTGATTAAGGTTTCACAAGCAACGCGAGCATGTGGATCTTGACGCAAAATTTCATCTAAGATGGCATCTGAAATCTGATCTGCAACTTTATCTGGGTGGCCTTCGGAGACCGATTCGGAAGTAAAAATTAAACGACTACTCATGATCAACTTACCTCATTGATTTAATTTAAAGTGAAGAGAGTTGGTTTAAGCGCTTGCAGGAGTGGATGCAAGCTAGTGAAGCAATAAAACGCAACGCTCATTATTATTTAGTAAAAACTTATTAATAATGAACGCGGTTAAAAAATTACTGTGAATAAGCCTAGCAGGAGATTCCTGTTGCAGCGTTCCTTATTCAGAGGGGCGAATTTTAGTCTATACCCGAGGAAAAAACAAGATACGATCTGCTTACAGATGACGGTAGATGATGATTTTATTACAATTATTATGATTACCGTGCACAAATTATTTCTGGATTTTGTTCAGCTGATGCCACCATTTTTTCTAGGTTATTAACGACATCCATACTCGCTTGTTCCATTGTCGCTAAAGCGCTGAGTGTGAGCGCTTTGTCTTTAGCATAAAAGGCTTGAAGTGCTTTGACACCTTGTTCATGTACGATTTTATGAGGTGCGGCTATATCACGATACCCTGGTAATTGTGAAAAACTATTAACACCTTCACCTTCAAAGTACCATTTCCCAAGACGACAATGGGTATGTAGAGATAATTCAGATGGTTGTGTGTGAGATAAATTCATCATCACGCGATAGATTTCAAATTTCCACACGATGTGATCGAGCTTAGCAATTTCAACAAAACTCCGTAATGCGGAGCTGGAGAGTGTGAGTTCCATATTTCTCGATAGACCGAGCATCTTGTGCATGTCAGTGACGACATTGCCAACACGAACGCTAAATGCTGACGTGTCTGCTTTGACACTTTGCATCAAACCACTCGCACTGCCGGTTTCCTTTTGGATATTAGCGACTAAGTCCGATATTTGAGTGCTCGCTACACGGGCGCGCGTGGCAAGTGTACGTACTTCATCGGCAACAACCGCAAAACCTCGACCATGCTCACCTGCGCGAGCGGCTTCAATCGCGGCATTTAATGCCAGGAGGTTAGTTTGTTCAGATATATTGCTGATCGTTTCAACAAAACCACCAATCTTGAGTGCGTTTTCTTGTAATGAGTTAACACGAGTGGCCGACTGGTCCATTTGCTCAGTAATGCCACTCAAACCTGAAGCGACCGACTCGATATTATTGCGAACAGAGATCGATGTTTCAGCACCTTCAACCGCAGAAGAACGTTCGGCACTTAGCGAAACGGCCATCACACCCAAACTTTGCTGAAAACCGCTGAGGCTTCGACCAAATTGATCCATATTACTAAATAATTTTGTTTGCCAGTCATGCTGAAGTTTTTCATATTCTAGTGTTTCTTCAAGGCTGTTGTGTTGTGACTGTAGTGCATGGATTTCTTGTTGTAGTGAGCTGATGGTTGCATCACGTTGTTGCAATTGCTGTTGTAATGCGTCGATTTCTTTTTTGTGATTCCAAAATGCCATAGCGTTTAGTGCCTTCAAGAATTAAGTGGTTCTGCGTAAGTGTGATTATGTAATGCATTGATAATGCCATTATTACGAATAAGCAATGATGCGCTTATATTTCTAAAGAAGCACCATTGTTTTTAAGCCACAACCTCGCCGTCTTGAAATTGGGGCAATGCGTATCAACTAACTGCCAAAATAAGGCTGAATGGTTATGTTGCTGCAGATGACAAAGCTCATGAATAATAACGTAATCAATGATGTCAGGCCGCGCGAGCATTAATTTCCAATTATATTGAATATCGCCATTCATCCTACAACTACCCCAACGCGCTTTATACGTTTTTACGGTGATAGAACGTGGCGATAAGCCTGTTTTAGTTGTTAAAAATGCTGTTTGTGAGCGTAAGTACAATTCAGCTTGTTGTTTATACCAAGTGATTAATGCGGCACGTATTGCAGTTTTTGACAGAATATTGACTCGCCCATGTATCTGAATCGTCTGTGCTGTTTTTATTAGGGTCGTCGGACGCTCAGCTGGCACCAGTTGTAATTGATATTCTTTGCCAAGGAATAAAAACGATTCTCCCTCTTTAAAGTCTTTTTCGGGCAATGACTGCTGGGCTTGATGCTGAAGCTTTTGTTGGATCCAAGGAGTTTTTTGTTGTACAAAATGGCGGGCAATTTCGATGGACTGTCGCTTGGGAATGTGGATGGAGACTTCACCGTTTTTAATTTTAAGCGCGGTTGTTTTGCGGCGGCCACTTTTGACCACTGAAACAGTAAAACCATCACCTTGAATTGTTTGCATTTGAATCTTTTTTTGATGAAAAACAAACATTTTACGCGCTGATTTGCGAAAATGGTCAATCTACTTAAATATTGAAGATTATGACGTCACCGAATTTAACGCTTAAACAATCTCATCGACTGTCAGTTGCGCCTATGCTCGATTGGACAGATCGCGATTACCGTTATTTTTTGCGACTGATTTCTAAACATAGTTTGCTATATACCGAAATGGTGACGACAGGTGCCTTGATTCATGGCCAACGTGAGCGCTTTTTGGCACATAATGTCAGCGAATATCCACTAGCACTGCAATTGGGCGGTTCAGATCCTAAAGCGCTGGCGGCATGTGCACGGTTTGGTCAGGATGCAGGGTACATTGAGATTAATCTCAATGTCGGTTGTCCTAGTGATCGGGTGCAATCAGGTAGCTTTGGCGCATGTTTGATGGCCGATCCTAAGCTGGTGGCCGAAGGGGTGGCGGCAATGCAAGCGGAAGTAACTATTCCTGTTACCGTTAAAACCCGCTTGGGTATAGACGAACATGATAGTTATGAGTTTGTGTATGATTTTATCCAACAAGTATCAGCGGCGGGCTGTGACATGTTTATTATGCATGCCAGAAAAGCCTGGTTGCAGGGCTTAAGTCCAAAAGAAAATCGTGATATCCCACCTTTGGAATATGCTCGTGTTTATCAGTTAAAACGAGATTTTCCACAGCTTCATATTGATATTAACGGTGGAATTAAAACACTAGAACAAGCTAAGTTGCAGTTGGAACACGTTGATGGCGTAATGATGGGGCGGGCGGCCTATCATGACCCATATTTATTGGCGCAGGCCGATAGTGAAATATTTGCAGACGGTCACCCGATACCTTCACGGCATGAGGTGATCCGCCAAATGTTGCCTTACATTGAGCAACGCATGTCTGAAGGTCGACCCTTAAAATCGATTACACGACACTTACTTGGCTTGTTTCAAGGTCAAGTTGGTGCGCGGGCATGGCGACGGCATTTGAGTGAAAACGCTCACTTAAAAGGGGCTGATATTGCGGTATTGGAACACGCTTTAAGCTTAGTTCCTGATACCAGTACCTTTGTTAAGTAAATAAAGTGCAAAGCTAGTCAAGCTGACAATGCACAGAATAATAATAACAAAGGCAATTTCGACCGCGATATCTGACGTACCTAGCATGCCGTAACGAAAGGCGTTAACCATATACAAAATTGGGTTTAGCAATGACACATTCTGCCAAAATTCTGGCAGCAAACTGATCGAATAAAATACGCCACCTAAATAGGTCATTGGCGTAAGAATAAAGGTTGGGATAATTGATATTTCATCAAAGTTACGGGCATAGATTGCATTGATAAATCCACCTAGGGCAAACAAAATAGCACTCAGAAATACCATGCTGATGGTGATAAAAACGTGCTGTATGCTGAGGTGAGTAAAAAATAATGAAACAAGGGTGACAATCAGACCTACACATAAGCCCCTAGCCGTACCTCCAGCAACATAACCTGCCAGAATTAGATAATTTGGCACCGGTGCAACTATTAACTCTTCAATATGATTCTGAAATTTAGCACTGAAAAACGATGATGCTACATTGGAATAAGCATTATTAATGACTGACATCATGATAATGCCAGGGGCGATATATTGCGTATAGTTAAACCCACCCATTTCACCAATCTTGCTTCCGATTAAATTACCAAAAATGATGAAATATAAGGTCATAGTAATGGCTGGTGGTAATAATGTTTGTGGCCAAATACGAATAAATCGGCGAATTTCACGTGATAGTAACGTATTAAATGCAACTTGGTGACGAGCGAATTTGGTAGTCATAAAGTCGCCTCTGATTTATCAACCAAGGCGAGGAATAACTCTTCTAAACGATTGGCTTTGTTTTTCATGCTAGAAACTTCGATGCCTTGCAGACTGAGTGCCGTAAATAAAGTGTTTAGCCCTTCACCACGCTTGAGCTCAACTTCAAGTGTAGTGTTATCAAGTCGATGGAGGTTGAAACCTGAGAGTGTAAAATCGGCAGGTAGTGGCGATTTCAGATCCAAGATAAACGTTTCTTTATCGAGACGATTAAGCAGTGATTTCATATCTGTATTTTCGACAATAAGCCCTTTATCGATAATAGCGATATTACGGCATAAATTTTCTGCTTCTTCCAAATAATGGGTCGTTAAAATAATGGTGGTGCCTTGGGCATTGATCGCTTGCAAAAATAGCCACATTGAACGACGCAGTTCAATATCGACGCCTGCAGTGGGTTCATCCAATATTAATAGTTGTGGCTTATGTACTAAGGCTCTGGCTATCATCAAGCGGCGTTTCATGCCGCCGGATAATGCGCGAGAAGGGGTATGCCGCTTCTCCCATAAGCCCAGTTGTAGCAAGAGCTCATCGGCACGAGGTTCGGCTTCATGAGCAGGCATGCCGTAATATCCTGCTTGGCTGATTAAGATATGCTTAACTTGTTCAAAACCATTAAAATTAAATTCTTGTGGTACCAGTCCGATATAAGACTTAGCCGCTTCGGAATCGATATCAATATCAGCATCAAATACTTTTACTTGGCCAGATGACTTGGTCACGAGTGAGGTGATGATGCCAATGGTTGTTGATTTCCCTGCTCCGTTAGGTCCAAGAAGAGCGAAAAAGTCACCTTGATTAACATCTAGGCTAATACCTTTAAGCGCTTCAAATCCATTTTTGTAGACTTTTGTTAAATTTTGAATTGAGAGTGCTTTCATGGCGATTGTCACGAGCAGAATAAAGTCTGCTAGGTTATCATGCTTCTATGAATGATAATAACTCACAAGGTAAGATTTTACCGCCGCAAACAGAAGATGAGTTGATGTTGAGATGTCAGCGTTTGGCGGGAAAAACCTTAGGTATACTTGCAGCTGAACTTGGTGTTATGGTGCCTGATAATCTACTTCGCCACAAAGGCTGGGTCGGTAATTTACTTGAGTTATATTTGGGCGCTGACGCTGGCAATAAAGCAGAGCCAGATTTTGTTGGCTTAGGGATCGAGATGAAAACCTTACCTCTGAATGCGCTAGGCCAGCCGAAAGAATCGACCTATGTTTGTACGGTATCGATGAACCAAAGTGGCGAATTAAGTTGGCAAGATAGCTGGATAAGACGCAAGCTAGCACATGTTTTATGGGTGCCAGTTGAAGCTGATGTGAATATTCCGATAGCTGAGCGGTATGTTGGCAATGCCTGGATATGGCAACCAAATGAAGAGCAGGACGCTATTTTAAAGCGTGACTGGGAAGAGTTAATGGATCGAATTGTATTGGGAGAGCAATCTGAAATCACGGCAAAAGAAGGTGAGTATTTACAGATTCGGCCTAAGGCCGCAAATAGTAAAGTGCTTGTAAATGGCATTTCATCGTCAGGTACAAATGAAAAAATAAATCCCAAAGGATTTTACTTGCGGGCGGTATTTACACGACAATTGCTTGAGCAAGTATGAAAACTCGCATAAGTTTCAATAATACTGAATGGATATCAAATTTAGAGGCAAAGGACAAATGCGCACATTAAATGCATTAATTATTGATGGAGAAGAAGCGTTTAGAGTGGCGCTTAAAGCCTCACTTGAACAAGCTGGTTTCACGACTAGTTATGCCGCTACAGGTCATGAAGCTTTGAAAATGGCTAAGGAAGAGCGCTTCACACTGGTCTGCTGTAGTTTTCAACTGCCAGATATTTCAGGTAGTGAATTTTGCGGACAAATACGTTCGGTCAGAGGTTATGATCTGGCGTCTATTATTGTCTTAACGGAAGAAGATAACTCGAAAATACTCAAACAGGCTTTACTGGCTGGTGCGACAGATATTTTCTGCAAAAAAGATCTTTTTGAATTTAATACCTATCTGCAGAGGTATGCAGAACGTGAAAGTCGTCAATTATCAGGCCGTGTGTTAGTTGCTGAAGATTCCCGTGTTCTACAAGCGATTATGCTCGATTTATTAACGGATATGGGGCTGGATGTCGATGCCTATACACATGCTGAAGAGGCATGGGAAGCCTTTCAAACCGGCAATTATGATTTAGTGATTACTGACATTATGCTTGAAGGTTTAATGAGCGGTATTTCATTGGTTAGGAAAATTAGGCGTTTCCAAGGTGAACACGGTAATGTGCCGATCATAGCTACTTCAGGTTTCGAGAATATATCACGTAAAATCGAGCTATTTCACTTGGGTGTGAATGATTATGTTGCTAAACCTATCGTCCGTGAAGAACTTCGTCAGCGTGTTTTTAATCATGTTACTCGTTATCAAAGTACCTTGGAGTTAAGAGCGCAGCAGAAATCACTGTTTAGTCTGGCAATGTTGGATGAGTTAACTAAACTATTTAACCGTCACGCTTTACGTGAGTTTTCGGGGAAATACTTTAGTGAAGCTATTCGCTATCAGCGGCCGTTAACATTAGCTGTTTTGGATATTGATTTTTTTAAAAACATAAATGAAACAATGGGTCACCAAAAGGGTGACCAAGTGCTAGCTGAATTAGGAGCGTGGTTAAAGCGCTTTGTAAGAGAAGGTGATATGGTGGCTCGCTGGGCGAGTGAAGAATTTGTATTTCTTTTGCCAGATTGCCCTGAGGCTGATGCAATTGCATTTATGGGGCGCCTGCAAAAGCGTCTAAAACAATTTAAACCCGCTAGTGTAATCATTACGGTTAGTATTGGTTTGGCAACAATGAACGCTGATACTAAACATAACCTAAATAGTTTATTTGAGCTGGCAGATAATGCCATGTATCGCGCTAAAATGTCGGGTAGAAATTGTATGAAATCCTATGAAGCAGACAGCGATTAATGAACTTTAGTAATGTTATTTGTAGCCTTGTGCAAACGCTACACATTGATCATGACTAAGTAGAAACACGCCGTGACCTCCCTCTTCAAAATCTGGCCATAAGAATTCAATATCAGGCCATTTTTCCATAACTGCAAAATCGCTATTGCCCACCTCAACAAATAGCAGACCTTCAGGTGTTAAAAATTCAGCAGCATGTAGTAAAATCTGCTCAACTAAAGCCAAACCATTATCATCAGCTTCAAGTGCTGATATAGGTTCGTGACGGTACTCCGGTGGCAAGCTTACCATTTCATCGGCACCAACATAGGGTGGGTTACTGATGATAAGGTCATATTTTTGATGACTAAGTGCCGACCATAAATCAGATTGAATCGTGTGAACCTGATCCATTAAATCATGTTTTTTAATATTTATATTGGCAACAGTGAGCGCATCAGTGCTGATATCAATCGCATCAACATGCGCTTCTGGGAAGGCTTCAGCACATGCGATGGCAATACAACCTCCGCCAGTACATAAATCAAGAATATTCATGACTGAATCCGGATCAGTGAGCCAAGGCATAAATTGATCTTGAATCAGTTCTGCAAATGGCGAACGAGGAATTAATACTCGCTCATCCACATAAAAGGGCATACCAGCAAACCATGCCTCATGAGTAAGGTAGGGCACGGGTACCCGTGCAGTAATACGCCGTTCTACTAACGTTGCGATACCTTGCTTTTCTGCGAGTGTTAAACGCGCATCTGCAAATAGTTCAGGAAATTCATTAGCAGGTAAATGTAGGCTATGTAAAATTAGTTGTAGCGCGTCATTAAATGCATCGGCATTGCCATGACCATAAAATAATTCTGCAGCATTAAATTGTGAAGTCGTCCAACGTAAAACATCACGTAAGGTATTTAATTCATTAATGATAGTATGCTGAATAGCTGACATTTAGAGCGTTACATCGACAAAGTGACCAGCAATAGCTGCGGCAGCGGCCATTGACGGGCTAACTAAGTGCGTACGTCCACCTAAACCTTGTCGACCTTCAAAATTACGATTTGATGTCGATGCACAATGTTCGCCTGACTCTAAACGATCAGCATTCATCGCTAAACACATCGAACAACCTGGATCACGCCATTCAAAACCTGCGGCAATAAATATTTTATCTAACCCTTCAAGCTCGGCTTGTTGTTTAACTAAGCCAGAGCCGGGTACAACCATTGCCTGTTTAACAGTGCTGGCAACCTTACCGCCGTTAATGACAGCCGCCGCTTGACGTAAGTCTTCAATACGCGAGTTGGTACAAGAACCAATAAAGACACGGTCTAACATAATATCCGTGATAGCTTGATTGGGTTTAAGTCCCATATAAACTAAAGCCTTTTCCATGCCATTGCGTTTAACTAAATCCGGTTCTTGGGATGGATCTGGTACATTGCCATCAATGGCAACAACCATTTCGGGCGAGGTTCCCCATGTAACTTGTGGTTTGATATCTGCGGCGTTAAAAATAATTGTTTTATCAAAAATGGCACCGGCATCACTGTGCAAGTCGCGCCATGCATCGACGGCATCTGCCCAGTTTTCAGCAGAAGGTGCAAAAGGGCGGCCTTTTAAATAATTGATTGTCGTATCATCAACGCCAATAAGACCCGCTCGAGCGCCAGCTTCAATCGTCATATTACACACTGTCATACGGCCCTCCATGCTGAGCGCTTGAATGGCTTCGCCAGCAAATTCAATGGTATAACCTGTTCCGCCTGCCGTACCTAATTTTCCGATAATGGCTAAAACAATATCTTTTGCAGTCACGCCTGGGTTAACTTGACCATCAACTCTGACCAATAGACATTTGGCTTTTTTCTGAATTAAACACTGGGTTGCCAAAACATGTTCAACTTCAGAAGTGCCGATACCAAAGGCTAAGGCACCAAAGGCGCCGTGAGTAGAGGTGTGTGAATCACCACATACCACGGTCATCCCAGGTAGTGTTGCACCTTGTTCTGGGCCGACTACATGCACAATACCTTGACGGATATCATCTAAATCAAACTCTGTTACGCCAAACTCTTTACAGTTTTTATCCAAAGTTTCTACTTGTAAGCGAGAAATAGGATCGATGATGCCTTGATCACGATGACTCGTCGGCACATTGTGATCCGGTGTTGCCAAGATAGAGCTGATACGGTGTGGCTTACGATTCGCCAAACGTAAACCTTCAAACGCTTGTGGTGACGTTACTTCATGCACTAGATGACGATCGATGTATAACAATGCTGTTATGCCATCTTCATCAGTGCGGACGGTGTGTTGTTCCCAAAGTTTGTCGTAAAGTGTTTTCGCTGTAGTCATGGCAATATTTTATAGCTAATGTGAAAGATTTTATTATACAGCTAAGCTTTCAATAGCTCTAGATTAGTATTGAATGTTGACTAGGTAAAGACTCAGTTCTCTTATGTTTGAAATATTCTCAGATTAAGAATTATCCCGTATCGTGCGATAAGCATACAAACATAGATCATGTTGGATGTGTACGTTATCAACTAACTACCACCAACTCGGGATAAGAAAAACGCCGTCA
Source organism: Methylophaga sp. (assembly GCA_024636315.1). Classification (GTDB taxonomy): domain Bacteria; phylum Pseudomonadota; class Gammaproteobacteria; order Nitrosococcales; family Methylophagaceae. The sequence goes on along the minus strand of JAGXHJ010000019.1, from coordinate 113 downwards.
TTCCCGCAGGCTTTTAGCGGGAATCTATGCCAAAATTGCTTGTTCATTGTTCTCTCAGCATGGATTCCGGCTAAAAAGACCACCGGAATGACGATAATTTTTTTATTGTATTG
>JAGXHJ010000018.1 GCA_024636315.1 Methylophaga sp. | reverse complement strand
GTTGACAATATCGGGCGAGTACTTTTCTAATTCGGTTATTAAGGTCGATGCCTTAAAGAGGAACATGCCGCTATTCCAATAATAGTTACCCGAAGCCACATAGTTAATAGCCGTATCTAAATCTGGTTTTTCAACAAAGGCTTTAACGTTGCTGACAATATTTTTTTCACCTGCTTGAATATAACCATAACCAGTATTCGGTGAGGTCGGCACAATTCCGAAAGTGACGAGCGAACCCTTTTCAGCTTCTATTTTGGCAAGAGCAATGGCATGATGAAAAGCAGCAATATCATTGATGACATGATCGGCGGCTAAAACTAACAAAATAGGATCGCTACCCGATGCCATTGATTGTAATGCCGCAATCGCTAATGCTGGGGCGGTGTTTTTACCGAAAGGTTCTAACATGATGGTCGGTTCTGTGACCACTAACTGTTGTAACTGCTCAGCCACCATAAACCGATGGTCATTATTACAAACAACGATAGGTGACTGTAGATCGTCTAACCCAGTCAGGCGATGTAACGTTTCTTGAAACATGGTGTTGTCGCCAAACAAAGCTAAAAACTGTTTGGGTTTATGTTTACGAGATAATGGCCAGAGGCGTGTGCCGCTTCCACCAGACATAATTACAGGGATCATCATAGGTTCTCTACTGCTCGGGTGGTGACGGTTGAATGCTCAATATAAACATTATATCAAATCTGACATTCGGAGATTATGTATCGAATTAAATCTCCTGTTATAGGCAGAACAAATACTCATCATTATTTGCAAATCTTAAAACTTAAAGATTTAAAGAACTTGATTGGTAATCGAAATAAAATAAAGGGCCAGCATGTAAAAAGATTATTTTCTTTAAAGGATCGCATCATCTCTTTACTTGTCACATAGTAGCTACGTAGCCCTGATGTACTAACGCCCCCTATGCGCATTCGAACCATAACCTGATTTAAGGTTATATATTTACATTTATCATGCAACAACAACCTAATAAACATATCAAAATCGGCTGCGATCTTATATCCAAGCTTATATAAACCTGCTTTATCATAAGCTGAGCGTTTAATAAATGCAGCTGGGTGTGCCGGCATAAAGCCAAACCGTAACTTCCATGGAGAAAACCTAAAAGAAGAATAGAATCGAACAGGTTTGCTTAAATCTTTGGCAGAAACAAAATCAACGTTACCCAAAAGCATATCCATCTCAGAATTAAGGATAAACCGCTGAGCCACATCAGAAAGGATATGATTATTCGGATAGAAATCATCTGAATTTAAAATACCAATCACATCGCCAGAAGCCAATGCGATACCTTTATTCATTGCATCATAAATCCCTTTATCGGACTCACTTACAATATGTGCAATAAGATCTGCATACTCCTGCACTATCGAAACTGTATTATCAGTTGACCCGCCGTCAATGACAATATATTCAATATCAGAATAATCTTGAATTAAAATAGACTCTATGGCCGAACGGATATATTGAGAGGAGTTATAGCACACTGTAATAATGGAAACTCTCAACTTGCCTCCTTTTTCATCTTTAATTGACAAGCATCGTCTATTATTTTTTTATACTTTTTAGCGACAACAGTATAAGAAAAATTCCTACAAACATGCTCGCGCCCGTTTACTCCTAGTTGCTTCCTTTGTTCAATCGTTAGCATCACCATTTGTTTAAGCTTCTCAGCCAAATCCTTTGGGCAATAGGGCTTTGCAGTAAGCCCCGTGTGGCGATCAATGACAATATCCAATAAACCAGAACATGCAAAACTTATCACAGGAATTTCACATGACAATGCTTCTGCTGCCACCTGACCAAATGACTCAACTAATGATGGCACGACAACGCAATCAGAAGCAGAATAAACTTTAGCTAATTCACATGGATTAGCAATATGCCCTATTAAATGAGATGTAAACCCACAAGTATCGACTGTACCAATGTGTTTTCCACCAAAAATTACGATTTTAATCTTCGAAGAAATCTCTGGCTCTAGTAGCGGTCTCAAGATCTCAAGAGATTGCTCTAGTACAAGCGAACCTTTTAAATAGCTACTTTTACCTCCAATAGCACCAAAGCATAAAATAAAATCTGTTTCTTCTAATCCGTACTTCTGTCTAAATGAAACTCGTGAAATCACCTCTTTTGGTGAAAATACTTCCGTATCAATAGGGTTAGGTAATAACCGAATATCAGCATGCTTTAACATCATGCTCTTCTGTGCACGGGTTAACATCCATCGTGAAGGTACGGTATAGATTAAATCATTTCGCTTGCCTAGCTTTTTAAGCTTAATACGCCAAATGATTGTATTCCATGGTATACCCCAAACACCTGACTTAAAAAATGAATAGCCATTAACAAAAGCCTCACTTGTATCACCAACTTTATAGTAATGTTCCGCGCCACAATAAAGCCATTCATCATGTAAGCTCACTATCGAGCCCGATGGGATTTTATCAAGATCAAACACGCTCAAAGTATCATTATTAATCCAATGAATATGATGAAGTGAATCACCATACTTAAATGAGTCTAAAACGTGGCTATAAGAAAATAAATTAAGTGAATGTTTTATGGGATTGCCATCAAACTGTAATTTGACTAAACCAAATGAAATCAACCTCTTCAAAAACTGAGTCCAACCAGCTGAATCTTGGCTAACTTCGACAAACTCTTGAGTAGCAACTTTTTTAGCTAGATGTTGAAACTTGCTGGCAGCAATGGCCGCCCCTCCTCGACAGAAGGAAAAAGAAATAGAATAACTCAACTTATACTCTTCCCATAAAGCATGCTTTTACTGCCTGATATACCATAAAAAGTTAAAACAGTAAAAATCAAAATAAAGGTAAAATTTTCTGCATTAAATAACAAGAGTAGCGAAATGAAAATTATCACCCTTTCAATGAAGCTTAATGTGCATGCATATTTTGGAACAAGAAATGGAATTAAAAATAAGAAGCCTGCAATACCAACCTGAGCAATGAACATAGTTAAACCGTCTGCACCTGTTGGGTGGACAGACTCATAGACCTGCTCTCCAAGAAGGTTAATTCCAAATGGAATCGCATTTTGTAGTTGCGAACCAAAACCATACCCCAAAAAAGGTGCATCTAAAAACATTTCATAACTAACTAAAAAATCATAATACCTTGATGAAAAAGAATCATTACCAACAACAATCTTACCCAATATATTTGGCAAAAAATAGAAAACGAAACTAAAAATAAGGGGAGGCACTACTAACAAAGAAAACGTCAAAAACTGCCTAGCTCTAACCCGCTGAATGAGTAACAAACTAAGTAGTAAGAACGTGACTATACCAGTTGTCGAATAAATCGTTAAGGTTATAAGGAAATATATAAAATACTTTATCAAAGTGATCCTTCTGTTAACAATATCAAATATAAATGAAACATTTAAAAAAAGTGCAAAAGCTCCAGGCTCCCACCACAAGCCACTATTTCTATAGATATCATATTGAATAAAGTTTTCCCACACACCAAAAAACACAAAATTTCTTATTACGCGCTCATCCATACCAATAACATCAGGAAATACTGATGGAATATTAAAATATATCACTGGAAAAGTAAGTAAAGAAATTACACCCAAGGAAACAATAATATTACTGAAGTGTACTGAAAAAACTTTAAAGTCTAAAAGCTGAACGATAATAATTGATATTACAAGTCTTAATAACAAAACCGAAATAGATGAAAATTGAGAATCTAAGTTAGATACCACAATCGCGAGTAAAGCTAAAGAATAAAGAATCGATTTAACTGGCATTTTCACAGGATCATTCTTTAGTACGTATGCTTTTATAAACAAGATAATTAGAAATGGAAAAAGCAGAATATTTTCGCCAAAAGAATCATAGTACAATGATTTAGATACCAATATTACATATAAGACAACCAGAGATTCAAAAGAGGGAATCTTCATCAAAACTCTATTCATAACAGTTAACTTGTTTTAAATCTTTGCTATTAATAAATTTTTGATTGAATGATTTTATTTCATCATACTTTTCTAAATTAATTGCTATCAACAGATCTTTCAAAGAGTCAAAGTTCGTTGAATCAAAGGTAAAACCATTCTGCCCATTAATAATTAACTCGCTTGATCCACACTGTTCTGCAACAATCACTGGCGTTCCGAAGTACAGTGATTCCTCTACAACTAAGCCCCAAGGCTCGCTAGCGCTTGGCAGTATCAGGAAGTCATTTGCAAGATAATAAGCTGGTAGCTTCTTATTTTCAATATTGCCCAAAATTTTTGTATTGTTTAAAGCTAATGTCTTTAATGATTCTTCCAATGGGCCAGCGCCAATAACAATTAATTGATAGTCTGAAAGATCATTAAAAACTGAAACTAACTGAATTAGATTTTTTTCTTCAGATAACCGCCCAACAAATAAAAAAGTTTTTGAATACTTTTTTTCTGAGGGTATAAATTGTGGTTTATTTATAATGCCTACGCCATTTGTTATTCGAGTCTCTCCGTCATAATTAAGTGCACGCAATAAATTGCCATGCAATTTACCTGATGCAAATACCAGTGAAACTCTCGCTAAAAATATCTTTTTAATAAAGCCTGTTAAGCCTGTTGCTTTGCTCTCATTAATTGTCGACTCTAAGGCTAAACTGATCTTTGATTTATTAGCCCAAGCAACCACCAACCAGAACTCAGGTAAGTCCCAACCGCCTACAACTATTCTTTTGTAGGCCCGTCTATACAAGCATTTAAGTAAAGCATAACAACTTTTTATTTTATTTCTAGATTGAAAAGCATCAAAGTTTAAAACTGTAAAATCAAACAAAGCATTATCTAATGGTACAAAGTCATTAGTTCTTACTTCTGATGTATTTTCAGATATAAAAACAACAAAAATGTTCTTTTTTTTTGCTATCTCATTGTATAGATTAACTTTATAAAACGCAGGGATATGGGTCACAAAGACTAAATCATACATATACTTTTAGGACCTTTTTCTGTTCAAAAAAACTTTAATAACCACCAAAAAAATCAAACAGAAAACAGAAATTAAAAATATAAGTTGCCAGCTTCCAGCAGTGCCTAGAACCTTTTCGTTAAATATATACGCAAAATTATTTGTATAGGGATGAATAATAAAAACAATCATAGTATTTTTCGCCCAGTTCCGATTTAATTTATTTATAGATTCAGGTAATTTTAATTTTTGGAAAAAATATGCCATTAATACAAAAAATGAAATTGACCACAAAACATTCAATAAAACAAAGTCATATGCTTTAGAAGCCAAATCTAATCGAGGAAAAGCATGGAAAAATAGAAAGAAACATAACTCTAATAGGCATAGAGAAATCAACCAAATGCTAATATGTTTGTAGCTTTTAAAATACAGAAACCCCAAATAAACAAACAGTACCGAATTGAAAGCATTATCTAATCCGAAGGGCAACTCAACCAAAAAACTAATGTAAAACATAGTCAATATAATAAAAAACTGAAGGAGTTGCCCCTGAATTTTTTGGACAAAGTAAACGATCAATCTTGATAAAAAAAGAACAGGTAAAAACCATAAAACGAATGCATAGGTATGGGACAAACTTTCCATATCCATCCATAGAAATATACCCAAAATCTCATGTAAATAATCAAGCCCATCCCGATTTAAAGCCAAGCGTTTAACTGACTCAGCAATCACGCCAAATATCGCAAATATAAAGTAAGGTATTAATAACCGCTTAAAATCTTTTGTAACAAAACTTCTCAGTGAAATGTCTGTTTTTATGAAGAAGCCTGCCAACATGAAAAACAATGGCATATGCCAGGAATATATAAAGCCCCCAAGTGGAGATGTTGTATGGCCTAATATTACTGCTAATATTCCTATAGTTTTAAGGTAATCAATCCAATCTAATCTTTCAGCCAAGACGCAAAACCTTTTTGATTTTATTTTTGAATAATGACCAACAATAAATAGCATACAAATATAAGCTAGGCGCTACTTTATTATTATTTTTGATTTTATTATATTCAGCTAATATTAGATTAGCTTTTCCATTACCTAAACCATCTGCACGCCATTTTGATAGAACCTGATCTACCAGTGTTACTTCAGGGAAGTCATTGTAAGCACGTAATAAATGTTCATAATCCATACAATAGATGTTATCTGTATCAAATAACCCATATTTTTTAAAGAAATTCATATGTGTTAACAGCCCTTGATGTGGCATTGACATTCTGTGTAACAATGTTCTCTTGCGAAACTTATTGTCTTGTTTTGATATGTATAATTGAGAGCCATCCAAATTAATTCGCTGTATCTTTGCACTGATTAAAACTGAATGATCGGCATTGCCTCCATCCAGCACTCTTGCCAATGAATCATCCTCATAAAAGCCATCCCCATCACCTTGGAAATTTATATACCGCCCTAAAGCACACACAACGGCCTTGTTAAAAGCATCACTTATTCCACCATCTTTTTCACTCACCCAATAATCAATCACATGTTCATATTTACGGATAATATCCAGCGTACCGTCAGTAGAAGAGCCATCGATAATAATGTATTCGACATTATCATAGGTTTGATTAATGACACTTTGGATCGTTTCTTCTAGAAATTTCTCACCATTAAAAACAACTGTCACAACAGTAATCAGCGGCCTGTTTGTCTGGCTAGTTTTAAAATAACCCTGAGTACGTAAGCCACCCTCACCCTGTCTTCCCTCACCTTCTGGCAACAAAAGTACTGTTTGGAACTTATTTTCGGGTCTATTCTTTATATTTGGTTGCTTGCGAGTAAGCAATCGCGTTGTGCTGTAATTTTGGTCAACACAAATCATTTCAGTCATTACTTTGTCATGCTCTTGTTATTTCCTAAAATTATTTTGATGTAGCAAAAACCAGTCATAAGTCATTTTCAACCCATCTTCTAAATTAGTTTTTGCTTTCCAACCCAATCTTTCCAGCCGTGAAACATCCATCAATTTTCTTGGTGTACCGTCCGGCTTGCTGGCATCGAATTCGATTTTCCCTTTAAAACCTACAACTTTAGCCACTGTCTCTACCAATTCACGGATGGTGCAATCTACACCAGTGCCTACATTAATATGCGATAGCATGGGCTGCGTTTCTTTTTGATAGATGGCATCATCGAGATTCATAACGAAAATAGATGCTTCTGCCATATCATTGACATGCAAGAACTCACGCATGGGCTGACCGCTGCCCCAAGCCATCACGACAGGCGAATTATTTATTTTCGCTTCATGAAAGCGGCGTAACAAAGCAGGGATTACATGAGAATTTGCTGGATGGAAATTATCATTTTCGCCATAAAGATTAGTCGGCATTACACTGCGGTAATCTCTGCCATATTGCCGATTGTAACTTTCGCATAATTTAATTCCTGCTATTTTGGCTATCGCATAGGGTTCATTAGTGGACTCCAGCACCCCTGTTTGCAACGCATTTTCTTGCATTGGTTGCTCTGCCAATTTCGGGTAAATACAGGATGAACCTAGAAACAAAAGCTTTTGCACGTCATTTTGATGTGCGGCATGAATAATATTCGCCTCGATCATCAAATTTTCATAAATAAATTCCGCTGGGAATTCATTATTGGCATGTATCCCTCCCACTTTTGCCGCAGCCAGATAAACTTCATCAATATCATGCTGAGCAAAATAGTCATTTACAGCTTGCTGATTAAGAAGATCTAACTCACCCCGTGTAGCCGTTAAAATGTTATTTGATGGATCTTTTTCAAGTTGACGAATAATCGCCGAGCCTACCATGCCAGCATGGCCAGCAACAAAAATATTTTTGCTCATCAATTACTCCACCGTAATATGAATATCATGGCCATATGATTTGAGTAGCGAATGACGTTGTGCTACTTTTAAATCTTCTGCAACCATTTCTGCACACATATCCTGAACCGTAATCTCAGGCACCCAACCTAATCTCTCTTTTGCTTTGGTCGGGTCACCCAATAAAGTTTCCACTTCTGCAGGGCGGAAATAACGCTGATCAACTTGAACAATAACGTCGCCAACCTTCATTGCAGGGGTTTTATCACCCTCAATTGAATCAATAATTCCTTTTTCGTCGACGCCTTCACCCTCAAAGCGTAAAGAAACTCCCAATTCCTTAGCAGACCAAATAATAAATTGACGCACTGAATACTGAACTCCGGTCGCAATGACAAAATCCTCTGGCTTGTCTTGTTGTAACATCATCCATTGCATACGCACATAATCTTTCGCATGCCCCCAATCACGTAAGGCATCCATATTACCCATATACAGGCAACTTTCTAGACCTTGCGCTATATTTGCCAAACCTCGGGTTATTTTACGGGTAACGAAGGTTTCTCCTCGACGCGGTGACTCATGATTAAATAATATGCCGTTACATGCATACATGCCGTAAGCTTCACGATAATTAACCGTAATCCAATAAGCATAAAGCTTGGCAACCGCATAAGGCGAGCGTGGATAAAATGGTGTAGTTTCTTTTTGTGGCGTTTCTTGCACTAAGCCATAAAGCTCAGATGTAGAAGCCTGATAAAATCGTGTTTTCTTATCTAAACCAAGCAGACGGATAGCTTCAAGCAAACGAAGCGTCCCCATCCCATCGACATCAGCCGTATATTCAGGTGACTCAAAACTAACCGCCACATGCGACTGAGCGGCTAAGTTGTAAACCTCATCGGGCTGAACTTCTTGCAAAATACGGGTTAAGTTAGATGAGTCAGTTAAGTCACCGTAATGCAAAATGAATTTTTTATTATCTACATGCGGATCTTGATAAATATGGTCAACACGTTGCGTGTTAAAAGAGGACGCGCGACGTTTAATGCCATGAACTTCGTAGCCTTTTTCTAATAAAAACTCGGCTAGATAAGATCCGTCTTGACCTGTTACACCGGTTATTAATGCTTTTTTTGTCATTATTTATTTTATCCTGTTGCTATATCGATATATGCGATTTAATAAAGATCGGTATATCCGTTTTAATAATGTTGAATATGAAAATGTATAATTTTTATTATCTATATAAAAACTTTCAATGTTAACTAGCCCATATTTCTTTGCATTTGGGTAGCGTTTAAGGTCTAAAAATAGCTTTGCATTAAAAGTGCTTATTAAATCTGGCCTATATCTTTCTAAAAAATAGCTTATGGCAAGATCATAATGTAGCGGAAGTTTACCATCATTTGATTGAATGGAGATTGAACCGGCATGCGCCCTAAAAAACGATAGTTTTTTATTCACACAAGCAAAATATTCATAAGTATTAGCCGTCAATAAAAATAATAATAAATCATTGCCAATTGCATGCATTGAAAAATCACTATTCACTTGGTTCGGTATATTTAACAATAGATTTTTCTTAATATCGCTCATTCTAAATAAAGCACAGCCTGGCGAGACAGGATATTTACCGCTAGAGATACTACCCACAACAAAATCATCAGAAGGGTATGCCCCTGTTTCGCCTAAAAAATAAGCATCGGCTTTATTCTGAGTACCATCAACAAATATCTCTGTCCCAGTAAAAACGAAGCCTATATCGCCTCTATCAGTAAGGAATGGAACTGTTTTCTCAAGAAAAGTAGGTGCAATAAGATCATCTGACCACAATATTTTTCCGTACTCTCCGCTTGCTTCATTAACACACCGAAGCCAATTTCGAACGGGACCGACATTTGATTCATTTCTAAAAGCCTTAACGCGATCATCTTGTTTTGCATATGCCTGAATAACATTCCATGTATCATCGGTACTGGCATTATCAACGATAATTACTTCTATATTTGAATAAGTTTGGGACAAGGCTGAATCGATTGTTTCTGAGATAATCCTTTCACGATTATAAGTCGGAATAAGTATTGAAACTTTTTTATGCATACTGGTCCTTGCTCTTTTCCATTATAAAATAAACTTGAACAGCGCCAAAAATGGCAAATAGAGATAAACTACATACAGTTCCCAAAACAATTCCACTTAATCCCATCTCTAAATTCTTAGCAAAATAAATAGATAAAGGAACATTGCTAATTCCTGATATTACTGCGGTTATTGTCTGTACACGCAAGGCACCAATAGCATTAACAAAATAGGCAAACACGTTACTCCAAACCGAGATGATAATAAACAACCCCATGAATAGATACAATTTATCGTCCACATTTAAACTAGTTCCTATCCAAAGAGTTATTATTTTAGGTGCAATTGCTGTCATTAATATAGTAAATAATACCAATATTAAAAATATTTTTAATTGATTGCGTAGCGTTTTCCTAATCCAACGAAAATCTTTTTTATGGTAAGCATCCGTATATGCTGGCCATAATGGCGCTAAGATCAATCCATGCACTATTGTAAGCACACTATATAATTTAAAGACTACTTCATAAGGCGTAACCTCTGCTGGCCCGAGTAATTGTGTGATCAAAATTTTATCCGTCATAAAAATTGCCAACACAGCTACTTGAATAACGAAAAAATTAAGCCCCAGAGATAGTAGTGGTTTCATTTTATGATTATCAAACAAACTAAACCTAGGCTTTAAATCACTTCTTTTATAGAACAAAAAGCAACTGATCCCAATATTTGCACTTATTAATGAGAAACCATAAGCAAATACCATATACGTTAAGGATACTGATGCGTATTTATACAAGGAAAAGATCGCAATCAAGGCTAAAAAATTGGATATACATTGACCTAACACCACCACAGATGACTTCTGCATACCATGGTAGATTTGGTTAACAAGGCTAATCCAAAAATTAAAGAACACGAAAAAACTTAAGGACATTACTGCTATCCGCAAGTTTCCTTCACTTATAGTGACCGTGTTAAATACACCTTGCCATGGTACCCAAAAACTCAATGGCAGAAAAATTAAAAATAAAACCAAGGATACCAGCCCTATAACAACATAGGCAGTTGATATATAAGCTGTGGCAAGACTAGCATCATTCTTAGCTAAACTTTCAGATACTTTGTTTTTAAGTCCATTCCCTATGCCTAAGTCAAATAACATGACCCATGAAATCAAAGTTAGCATGGTTGCCCAGATGCCAAACATCTCCATGCCTAGGTACTTAATCATTATGGGCATCGCAATGAAACTGGCTAAAATCGCTCCTAATTTGAAAAGTATCGAGCCCTTAATTTGCTTAAGATAGTTATTTGTTCTTTTATGGTGCCGCTCACTCAACTTGTGACACCCAAGCAATCATCTTTTTGATACCTTCTTCCTTTGTTACGTTTGGCTGCCAGCCTATTAGATTCTTTGCTTTTGCAATATCAGCAACAAACACTCTTTGATCGCTTTCTCTAGGCGGTAATTGAATATAGTCCATTTTTATAGCAAGTTCTTGTTCTAAGAATGAGAACAGTTCAAGTAAGGATGACGAATTTTCAATACCACCGCCAATATTAAAGGCTAGCCCTTTTACATCATCAATTTTTTTAGCAGCAGCTAAATACAACGCTACACAGTCGCTTGCATAGAGTAAATCACGGACTTGTTTACCATTACCTGAAATGGTAAAGGGTTCTTTTAGTTGATTGTTTTTTATTTCTATCGCGTTACTGGTAAACCAGCCTAGCCATCCCTGATCAATCGTTGCAAATTGCCGCCCCCCGAACATAGAAGAGTGCCTAAAAACGACTGTTTTTAAGCCATAGATTCGTGCGAAATCTAGCATATACTGATCGGCACTGCCTTTTGATGTACCATAAGGGGAATGAAAATCAAGGTTAACCGTCTCATCAAAGCCATTAGGTTTATCTGTACATTTATAGCGTGACTCAGTTTCCTCATACTGAAACTGCTCTAAATCACCATACACTTTATTGGTTGATGAGTAGATAATTGTGCTTTCAGGGGAATAAAGACGCACAGCATTTAAAAGGTTAAAGCTTCCCCCCGCATTTACTTCAAAATCCATGCGTGGATCGGCAATGGAGGTAGTCATCGCCACTTGTCCCGCTAAATGATAAATCACATCGGGTTGATGTAGCTTTATCGTGCGCTCTACATCATTGGTATTACGAATATCGCCGTGTATAAATTCAAACTGACCTTGCGTTTTGAGCCACTCTAAATTTTTATGACTGCCAAAACGATAGAGGCTATCAAAAATAACCAGCGTATCGCCTTGCTTTAATATTTCACTCGCAATGTTGGAGCCTAGAAAACCACACCCACCTGTAATTAAGTATTTCATTTATCATTCTCTAATATATTCAGCAATCCTTGCTCTAATGTTGTTTTTGTTTGCCAGCCGAGATTCCTTAAATCTGTATTATTTACTTCTACTGTCATCATTTCTCCATCACGATAAGGAATCGCTCCAAAGTTGAGCTGTGTTTGAATAGCACCATGTTTATTCTCATAAACAGATTTTAATGTTTCCAAGAATTCTTTGACTGAAATTAAAGCGCCTGTTCCTACATCAAACTCAGTAAACTTAGCTAAGGTCTTTGATTTTTCTAGTGTTAGCATAAAAGCCGAAACCACATCATTAATGTAAATAAAGTCTCGCTTCTGCTTTCCTGCTGTTAATTTTATCTCAGGAACATTGGCTCTTAATTGATTGATTACCCATGACACAAATTTAGTTTCATCATCTTTTGGGCCATACATGTGTTCCAGTTTCAAATTGACAACTTGGATTTGCTCGCTTGCTTGTTGCAGCCACTCTACGAATTGTTTTTTAGATAACGTGTAAATATTAAGGTGTTTTTGTAATAAAGTGTCTGTATTAAAAAAAGTGTCTGTATTAAATTTAATGCTGGCATCTAATACTTTCAAGCCAAACATGAGGTTACTTTCTACTATTTCTGCTCTTGAATCACCATTGCGACCATAATGACAAGCTGTGTGGATCACGGCATCAATATGCTGTTCTGAGAATGCATTTTCTACAGGTTCAATATCAATATCATAACTTTTTACTTGATCTAATAAGTGATTAATACGCCAAGTATCAGACGCTGAGCGCTTAAGAATAACGACTTGACAACTATTTTTTAACAACGCTTCAAGTAAATGACTCCCTAGAAACCCTGTTGCGCCCGTCAAGAGTATAGTTTGTTTATTTTGCATAGTAACCCCCTGTTTTACTGCTACCACGGTATTCAATTTTTTGCTCTTCTTTGAGCTGTTTTAGCCATCGTTCTAGGGTTCTCTGCGGCTGATTAAGTTGCGCAACAAGCTGGCGGGCATTCAGCCCTGGGGTGTTTGTAATAAAATTGAGCAATTCAGCTACACCGCCACTTACACCGCCACTTACACCGCCACTTACACTGCCACTTACACCGCCATTAACGCGGCCTTCATCAACGCCATTTTTATAAACCGTTACCCTAAACCCATGTTGAAACTCTTCAAAAATGGGCACGGGTATGCCGTAATCTAAACAAATATTACAAATACGCGCAATGCCAGAACCATAACGTTCAATAATGCCCGCTTCTTTAAACATATTAGCAATCGCGCGGTTCCTGGGTTTAGAGCTGTATTGCCCCGACAGGAGTTGCTCGACTGTTAAATCGCCATATAATTTACCTGGGTTAAAAAATTCAATGCGCTCATCAAAAATTTTAATAATGGAAACGCCACTGTCCTGGTAATCTCGATGAACGATCATGTTGATGACAATTTCGCGAATGGCATCCAGTGGATAGTCATAACGCTCGGTGCGCTCTGCTGCGCCAGTAATAATAAATTCGACCATTAGGTGCTTACGGATAAAATCAAGTGCCGTGTCAACCTGTGTTGGTAGGTCAGTGGCGATATCAATATTATCAATAATGCTAATATTGCTCTTAAATCGTCCGATTTGTAGGGGCGTAATGGCGGAGAAATTATCCACAAAAAGCAGGTACGCCGCCCACGTCAACTTATCGTCTTTAATGAGCTCGTATTTTCTTAAAATACCGAACAGGTCGTCATCAAATTGCTTATGTTGGTGGCGCTCGATACGCTGAATCAACGACACTATTTTATCTTGAGAAATATCATTGAAATCATGCCGCGTATCAATGTAGTAATCCCAACTGGCATTGAGCGTTTTCAAATGCTCGTTGGCAATTTCATCCAAACTCATGAGATGATTGGCATTACGAATACGCTTAAAGTAGCGTTGTTTATAGGCAATAGGCTTAATCGGTTGCTCTTGAATACGAATCAAAACAAGCTGTTTACCTTCAATGTCTATTACATCGATATCAGGTATCGTTTGTGGATAGGTGCTGTTTTTAATCTGGTTTTGCCAGTCTTTTAGGGTTTCAACCCCTAGATTTACGCCCAATATCTGTTGCTTATCATCTATGCCAATCACTACCATGCCGCCTTTGGCATTGGCAAAAGCAACCACCGACTCAATGACTTCTTTTTGAAAAGAAGATTTGAACTCTAAGTGATCGCTTTCGCCTTGTTGGATTTGCTCGATAATGGGTAATATCATAGAAAAAATTAAAATCCTACCCCAAAGAATTCTTCTAATTTCTCAGCAACAAAGTCCAATTGCTCTTTACCTAATGCGGGAAAAACACCTAACCATAAAGTGCTATTCATCGTGATATCCGTATTGGTCAATTCACCTGAAATTCGATATTCGACATTTTCAAAATACGGCTGGCGAGTTAAGTTCCCTGCAAATAAAAGGCGGGTACCAATTTTGTTCTGATCCAAGTATTTAGTGAGATCTACTCGACTAACACCAGAGGAGTCTTTTACTGTGATAGGAAAACCGAACCATGATGGCGTTGAGTTTTCTGTTGCTTCGGTAAATTCGATAAAGTCTGTGAGTGTAGATAGTCTATTTTTTAAATACTCGAAGTTTTCATTGCGTTTCTTTATAAATTCTGGCGCTCGTTTTAACTGAGCCACGCCACATGCAGCTTGCATATCACTTATTTTTAAGTTGTAGCCTAGGTGCGAGTAGGTGTATTTATGGTCATAACCTTGTGGCAAAGAACCAAGCTGCTGATTAAATCGTGTGCCACAGGTATTATCACAACCAGGCTTGCAATAACAATCACGCCCCCAATCACGAAATGATTCGGCAATGGATATTAGCTGGCTATTATTGGTAAAAACCGCACCACCTTCACCCATAGTAATGTGGTGAGCAGGGTAGAAACTCAATGTCGCTATATCGCCCCAAGTGCCGACCATTTTGCCATCGAACTTAGCACCCAACGCATCACAGCAGTCTTCTACTAGCCATAAGTTATATTTTTCACATATTGCCTTAACTTTGGCCAGATTAAATGGATTACCTAAAGTATGAGCCAACATAATGGCTTTTGTTTTAGGCGAAATGGCAGCTTCAATAAGGTCGACATCGATATTATGTGTTTTTAGATCCACATCAACAAAAACAGGAATAGCTCCATATTGTACGATTGGATTAACAGTAGTAGGGAAGCCAGCTGCAACGGCAATAACTTCATCACCTTTTTGTATTGCACGTGTGCCTAATTTTGGAGAGGTTAAAGTGGCAAAGGCAACAAGGTTAGCCGATGAACCTGAGTTTACTGAAATAAGATGTTTAACACCAATAAATTCAGCGAGTTCTTTTTCAAACTGCTCATTAAATCGACCTGTGGTTAACCAGCCATCTAAAGAGGCTTCAACCATATATTGGAGTTCTGTTTCACCCATCACTTTTCCTGAAGGTGGCACAACGCTGGTACCTGGTATAAATTCCTTTTCGGCATATTGCAGCGCGGCATATTCTTTAACTAATGCTGCAATTTCTTTTCTTAGTGAATCAGTCGTTTTCATTATTCATATCTCTCATATATTCATTTATTTCATTCAGGCAAATACCTTGCATATCTTCTTTATTCAGCCACGATTGATGCCATTGAATAATTCGTTCTAACGTCTGCTCAAGATGCCATGTTGGTTGCCAATCTAATCTTGATTTTGCTTTAGCTATATCCAGCTTTAAAAAGCCAGCTTCATGGGGATGAGCATTACCATCGAGTTGCCAACTCGCATCACCTTGCCATTTATCAACCATTTGATCCAAAATCCAATCTACCGGTTTGGCATCTTCATCTTTAGGCCCGAAATTCCATCCTTCAGCATAGTTTTGTGGCGCTTCATATAATCTTTGGGCTAAAACTAAGTAACCCGACAAAGGTTCTAAAACATGCTGCCATGGCCTAGTGGATTTAGGATTCCTAATAATAACGGCCTGTTTATTTTCAAATGCATTCAAAATATCAGGAATCAAACGATCATCTGACCAATCACCACCACCAATAACATTTCCTGCTCTTGCGCTTGCTAAACCAATACCTTTTTCTTGCATAAATGAACGACGATAAGCAGATGTCACTAATTCGGCGCAACCTTTACTACTACTATAAGGATCGTGACCACCCATTGCTTCATCTTCTCTATATCCCCACACCCATTCTTTATTTTCGTAACATTTATCAGTGGTTACACTAACGATAGATTTTATGCTGGGGCAACTTCTGGCAGCTTCCAACACTTTTACCGTACCCATTACATTGGTTTCATAAGTTTCAATCGGTTCTTTATACGAGAGTCGAACCAGCGGCTGTGCTGCCATGTGAATTAGAATATCAGGATTAAATTCAAGCATGCTTGCTTGTAACTGCTCTAAATTTCTAATATCCCCTATTTCAGATTGTATTTTTTCAGCAATTTTCGCTTCTTGAAACAAACTCGGCGTCGTTGCCGGTTCCAAAGCATAACCTTTTACCTCTGCGCCCATGCTATTTAACCATAGCGACAACCAGCTACCTTTAAAACCTGTATGGCCCGTTAGATATACCCGTTTATTCTTCCAGAATTTCTTATCAACCATGGATTTACGTCCACATTTTCCAAGGCGCTTGTCCTTTAGCCCAAAGCTCCTCTAAATGAACTTTATCTCTAAGCGTATCCATTGGCTGCCAAAACCCTTGATGCTCAAAGGCCATTAATTCACTATCTTCAGCTAAACTTATCAATGGTTGCTGCTCCCAAACACAATCATCACCAGAAATTCTTTCAAGCACTTTAGGAGAAAGCACAAAAAAACCACCATTAATCAAGGCACCATCACCTTTAGGTTTTTCTTTAAAGTTATTTACACGTCCATTATGAATATCTAAAGCACCAAAACGGCCAGGTGGATAGGTAGCTGTTAATGTCGCTTGTTTACCGTGTTGTTTATGAAATGCAATCGTTGCAGTAATATCCATATCACCGACACCATCACCGTAAGTAAAGCAGAAGACTTCTTCATCTTTAATATAGTCTGTAACTCGCGCCAAGCGACCACCTGTCATCGAATCATCACCTGTATCTACAAGTGTTACAGTCCATGGTTCAGCTCTTTCTTCGTGTACTTCCATACGGTTTTCTTTCATACAGAAGGTAACATCTGATTGATGCAAAAAATAGTTCGCAAAATATTCTTTGATGACATATCCCTTATATCCACAACAGATAATAAAATCGTTAATGCCATGAGCTGAATACATTTTCATAATATGCCAAAGAATAGGATTGCCGCCGATTTCAACCATTGGTTTTGGTCGAGAGCTTGTTTCTTCACTTAGGCGAGTACCTAGACCGCCTGCTAATATAACTGCTTTCATTTCTTTAAAAATCCCGTATTAACTGCTAACAAATGCATCAGAGTAAAAATATTTTTCATTGAGGCCATTATTTACTAATAGTAACTTTGCCGATTCAATCATGCTTAGTGAGCCACATGCATAGACCTGAGTATCACCTAAATCTAAATTGTCATTAATCACATTGCCTTGTATATAACCTGTTCGCCCAACCCATGCATCATGAGTTTTTGATAAAACGGGGATATATTGTAAATTGAGTTCTGGATAATCTGGCTCCCAGAAAAACTCATTGGGCTCTCTATTCCCCCAATAAAGCATCAGATTCGTACTGCTGACAACATCAGGAGATTCAGATAATTTATCTAAAATAGCTTTAATCGGCGCAATTCCTGTACCGGTTGCCAAAAATATAATATATTTTTTCGGCTCCTTAAAAAAGAAACTGCCTTTAGGCCCCTCTATTCTAAGTAAATCATTTTCTTTTGCATCATTAAACCAATACTGACTCAACAAGCCACCTTCAACTTCTTTGATCCAAAACTTTAGTACTTTATTACTAGTGCTACTTGCAATTGAGTAGCTTCTTCTAACGCCTTGAGGCCCAATAACATCAAAATATTGCCCCTCTAAAAACGCTAAATTGGCCGTTGGTGGCAATCTCAAATCTATTTCAACAATTTTTCCTGTCTTTTTTTCTATTTTATTTATACGAGCTGGCAGCGTCTTAATTTCAATATGTTTCAATGCGGTTAAATCTTCAGCATCGATTACAATGTCGGAAATAGGTGCGCAGCAACACGTCAGGATTTTTTTATCCTCGACATCAGTATCCGATAGTGCCGTTTGAATCTGAAGCTCCAATACATCACCTTCTAACAAGGTTGTTTTACAAGCACCGCACTGGCCATTTTTACAACTATATTCGAAATTCACCTGTGAGCGCAGTGCCGAGTCTAAGATTGATATTTCACTATCACCTTTTAAAACCAAGCCTTCCAGTGTTTTTATTTGCAACTCTTTTTCCATTATTCTACAGTTACACTCTTAGCTAAGTTTCTTGGCTGATCAACGTCCGTGCCTTTAATCAATGCCACATGATAACTGAGCAGTTGCAATAAGATATTGTAGGTTATTGGTGCTGTAATTCGACCTACATTAGTTGTTGCTTTAATAACTGTGAAACCACTTTCTGAACTGATGTTCGATTGTTCATCTTCAAATACAATCATTTGACCACCACGGGCTTTGACTTCTTGTAGGTTGGATTTTAATTTTTCTAACAAGTCATCCAGTGGTGCTATGGCAATAACGGGCATATTTTCATCTATCAATGCCAGTGGCCCATGTTTGAGCTCGCCTGCTGGATAGGCTTCGGCATGGATGTAGCTGATTTCTTTTAATTTCAGTGCGCCTTCCATTGCGATGGGGTACATAGTGCCTCTACCTAAGAACAGGGCATGCTGTTTATCGGCAAATAGTTGGGCGATGTCTTTAATTTCATCTTCGTGAATGAGTGCATTACTAATAAGGCTTGGTAATTTTTGCAGACCGTTTACTATCATCGCTTCACGTTTTTCGCTGATGGTCTGTTTAACTTTACCGATACTGGTGATAAGTAATGCTAGTGCAACTAATTGGGTAGTGAATGCTTTGGTCGATGCAACGCCGATTTCTGGGCCAGCATGGGTGAGGTAGCAAAGATCAGATTCCCTAGTTAAGCTACTTTCCGCTACGTTGCAGATAGTTAAGGTTGGGATGTTTTGAGGTTTAGCTTCCCCCTCACCCCAACCCTCTCCCCCATAAGGAGAGGGAGATATTGTTCTTTTGGCTTTGATTTGTTGTAGTGCCGCTAAGGTATCGGCTGTTTCACCAGATTGGGAGAGAGTGACAAACAACGTGTTGTTTTGAATGACTGGATTGCGGTAGCGATATTCACTAGCTACTTCAACCTGACAGGGTATGCCGGCAATATCTTCTGCCCAATATTTAGCCACAAGACCTGCATGATAGCTCGTGCCACAGGCGATTATATGTAGTTGTTCGATAGATTGAAAAATAGTTTCTGCTTCATGGCCAAAACTAGATACTAAGACTTTATCTTGAGTAATTCGACCCTCAAGGGTGTCGATGACGGCTTGCGGTTGCTCAAAGATTTCTTTGTGCATGAAGTGACGGTGTTCGCCTAATTCCACTGCGGTAATATTTAGATTGGATTGTTTGATCGGACGTTCTACTATTTGTCCCATCGCATCCTGTATTTCGACTGATTGACGGGTGAGCTTGGCAACGTCGCCTTCTTCCAGAAAAATAAAACTTTGGGTAACAGGCAATAAAGCCGATACATCTGAGGCAATAAAATATTCCCCAATGCCAACGCCAATCACTAATGGACTGCCTTTTCTAGCCGCGACTAAGGTGTTTGGATCGTTTGTGGCAATCACGCCTAATGCATACGCACCTTCAAATTGACTTAAAGCTTGCGATACGGCTTGAAACAAATCATCGGTGGTTTCTAATTGCTGATGAATGGCATGAGCGACAACTTCGGTATCAGTCTCTGATGTAAAGCGATACCCATCTTTAAGCTGGGCTTGTTTTAAAACTTGGTAGTTTTCGATAATGCCGTTATGAACCACAGCGACTTTATTATTACAAATATGTGGATGAGCATTATTTTCAGCTGGTGCACCGTGAGTTGCCCAACGGGTATGGGCAATTCCAATGTAACCAGTAAAGTCCGTGGCATCTTGCTCTATTTTGTTTTCGAGCTGTTTAACTTTCCCTAGAGCACGGACACGTTGAATAACACCATCAGCATCTAGCAAGGCAATCCCTGACGAGTCATAGCCACGATATTCTAGCCGCCGTAATCCTTCCAGAAGAATTGGCGTAACGTTTCGTTCAGCTACTCCAGCGACAATTCCGCACATGTACTTATATCCTTAAGATCTTCAATTCATCGTTCACTTAGATATTCACGGCAGTTAGTTATTAAAATCGATAGTGCATCGCTTAATAAGCGCCTAGTCCAAGCATTATTCTAACCGAGCATTGTAACCCAATTAATCAGTCTAGACTGATAATTCAGATATTTAGCCTGAAAACTGCATCACAAATGCAGTTATAAATGGCCCTAACATGTCTGTAGGCAAACAATTAATTCCGGCTGCCGCTTTACGCCCACCGCCTGTAGGGAACCGACTAACCAGCTCGTCGGCACCAAACTTTCTGTTTAATGGTGCGCGAACACTGACAAAAAAGCTGCCATCGTGCTGTTTTGTCAGTATGGCATATGCACGGTCGGGATAGATATTGGCCAAGTCATTACTAAAGACACCACGGACTCTTCTCGCCCATGCTTCATCAGGCAATTGAATCATGGCCGTGTACTTTGTTTCATGAAGGATTGGGGCTTTGTTCGCTAATTCCATATCCTGTTCGTAGCCTTCAGCAAGGACATGGTAGGTTTCTTGATCATGAGCTAAAAAATCAAACGGTGTGGCAAATGATCGTAATTTTTCAAACAGTTTTGCTGGATGAAAAAACAAGTCCTCAGTATTGGCACCATAGCCGTTGTAGTTAAGCAAAGTGCCTAATTCTTTCATGGTGGCTAATTCTGCATCAGTAAACCCTGACTCAACGCCCAACGCCATCGCGGTTGCACATAAGTTATCACCAAATGCAGCGGTAATGGCCCACGCTCGGTATTTCCCATTGAGTAATTTATCGATAATGAACGAGGTACAAACATTGGCATCAAGATCGATATGGGTTGTTAGGTTTTGATGTTGAATCAGCTCACCTGTTTGATGGTGATCGATGATAGTCGATGTAAGCACCTTGCTCTAGCAACCTTGTGACATCGCTCGCATTTTTTTTCAAAGGAAATATCCAACACGGTGATCTGCGTGTCTGGTGTCGCATTGATGCCTGCCAGCAAATTAATATTACGTTTGCTCCCTGTGACCGATTGCGCTGGTCTTGGCTCAGCAAGTCGCAGTTGAACTAAGGCGCAGATCCCATCAGCATCACCATTAAAGACATCAATGTAGTGCATGCTATAAACCTTATTGGCTGAAAACAATATGATTAGCCTGTAAGTACTGAATGATCTTGTTGGCACATTGCTCAATCGTTAATTCTTGAGCATTGATAATTATCTCTGCCGCTTCAGGTAATTCATACTCAGAATCAATCCCTGTGAAATTTTTAATCTCATCTGCGCGGGCTTTTTTATATAAACCTTTGGGGTCGCGTAGCTCACATGTTGCTAGTGGCGTAGCCATGTGCACTTCAATAAATTCATGTTGTTCGACTAAATCACGCACCATCCGGCGATCAGCACGAAAAGGCGAAATGAAGGCAGTCAATACGAGCATGCCGGCATCAACAAACAGTTTCGACACTTCACCTATACGACGAATATTCTCAACGCGATCCTCATCTGAAAAACCTAAATCTTTATTCAAACCGTGACGAACAATATCAGCATCTAATAAATAGGTATGATGAGCAATCTCATAGAGCTTTTGCTCGACCGCACCTGCAATCGTTGATTTACCTGAGCCACTTAAGCCAGTAAACCATAAAATACAGGGGCGCTGCTTTTTCTGAATAGAACGCTGATCTTTAGTGACGGCATGTGGATGCCAAACGATGTTGACCATTGCCATTATTATTTATATCCTTTCACGTAAAGATCGATATTAGCTAGATTAAAATCATGTGACCTGAATTCAGGACAATCTAATATTCTGACCTAGTAATTACTCTTTAAGATTGTCGTATCTAATACGGAGTAACGTCAACCTAATAACTCTGCTGTTAAGGTTACAGTCTGAATATGAATTAATTGAATGATTTGAGCGGTAAAAATAGCCGTAGACTATCTTCTGAAATTCGTGAAAAACCATATCTCGCATAAAATGCCATCGTTTGTTCATCCTTCGCATCGACAACCACAGCATAAATAGCGATCTGCCCACAGACACTGATTGTTCGTTTAATCGCATCCATGAGTAGCATCTTGTCAACGCCATGTCCTTGAGCAACTTTTGAACAAGCTAATCGGCCTATAAGGGCTGCAGGAATTGGATGCTTTGGTAACTTTTTAGCCAAGCTGATAGGCAGCTCTGTGAGTGCCAGCGATAATGTGCTTAACGTGTAATAGCCTAAAGCCATCGATGGCTTATCCGCTGAAATGGCAACAAATACACGCGCAATTCGGCGATTAACATCCTGTTTAGCCTGCTTCATGAAATAGGTGTCTAACGTTTCAACGCCACAAGCGAAACATTGTTTATCATGATGGACACCCAAGGGTTCTATAATTAAATCCTGAAAACACGTCACTTGGATGTAACACGTTGTTCATGCTCGCGCAAAGCATCCATTAACGTGTTGTTGAATGTAACGGGAGCCGCTAATACATTAAAAAAAACATCTGAATCTTGAGCATTTAATATCATGACTTCATTTTTTTTGATCGTTTTTTCCGCACGAGAAAGCGCACTATTTAGGATAAACTTACTAACCGTTT
Organism: Methylophaga sp.; assembly: GCA_024636315.1. Lineage (GTDB taxonomy): Bacteria > Pseudomonadota > Gammaproteobacteria > Nitrosococcales > Methylophagaceae. The sequence goes on along the minus strand of JAGXHJ010000018.1, from coordinate 4,985 downwards.
GGCCTTCAAAGCTTGCAGCTCTCTCTAGAACTAACTTCGCTTGATGCTTAAGTCGTAAATTAATTCGGTCATCTTTAGTCTGTGTTGTAGATCTCATAATCTATCTCCTACTGTATAGGTAACTCTACCTACCTATTTATTACTGTACGTCAAAGCGGTGCCTGTGTAAATTTATTTTTGAAAAATAAAAATCCATCTTTACCGTAAATAGCTACTCTCATTAGTAGGATATTTACTCGCCAATAACCTTGTTATTTTTCGCTCATCAATGGCGCCAATATTTCGTGCAATACCATCACTTGCTCCTGTAAGTCGCTCACCTGCTGACTGAGCTGCTTCATATCCAGATCGTATTGCTGTGCTAGCTTGTTGTAGTTGTCGCTCAATAATTTCTCTAACTCTGTCATTCTTCACCTCTTCTAATAATTGTCTATCTTGCTTATGTTTTACATGTGATGTGAATACCTTCATCAAGCGCCAATTTCATCGACTCCCGCTTGAAAACGTCACTACCTGATAGTGAAATAGCTTGCCAGCCTTTAGCTTTGGCTAAGGCAATCAATCTTTTTGCAGCAAGATTATCATCCATATCTCTGGCTGATAATTTGGTTCCGATATCCACAATCTCACCGGTCATAAATCTAATCGTGACCTTATCTGCCTGTTTATCTACAAAATGAATGGTACTAATACCAAGCTGTTCGGCAAGCCCTAAGGAATCATAACGTTGATCAATTAATTGCCCTTTAAACTGTTGTTTTTTCCTACTAACTGAAACTTGAGGTAGCGTTGACCTTGTTTGTCGGTTACTAGATGCTGAGTATCGAGATTGTCCGGTATTTTTATATAATTGCCTTCTTTTTGTTGAATCAGTTCGAATCCCATCAACGTCATCTGACGCTGCTTGCTGATTATCTGTGTCTCCACTTGATCCAACTGCTGTACTTGGTGCTGAATCCTTTTGCCCAATAGCGTCGTTGCCATCGCCGATCCCGCTAACACGATCCCAAGGCAGCAACAAAAGATGATGAAGGTCACTATCCAAATCTTGGACTTCTTGTTGGTCATCTTTGCTATTGTTATCTCTAGCTCGCTTAATGAGTTGTTCAACGGCAACTTGATCTGCTGGATCTTCTGTCCCATATCGCGTTCGATTGTATTGATAGCGTTTGCTGACAGCTCGCTTAAGTTGTTGGAGAATGTCGCCAACATCTGCTTGTTGATCTCGGTCAGTTGGTGGCTACCTGCTGATTTTTCAGATCCAAGCGTTGCTGTAATGCTGAAATCTTGTTCATATATTCCACCTTTTAAACGATGTCGTGTTTGTGTTTGTTCATCGACAACCGTGATGTAATCTTTTCCTTGTCGGGGTATCAAAAACCCAGCCTCTTTTAATACCGTCACCACATCATTGCGATCTTCAATTAAACCAAGTTCAATTTGTTGACTTAAAAAATCACTGATTATTTGCTTAGGTGTAGTGCTCCTCTCGGCACCTTGCCGCAGATTGGCCTTGGTAATCAAAGCATTATTGCCAGGCGAAAAAATACGCTTCCGCTTCGGATCATCTGGCCTTGCCCAGTTATATTTCAGATTAAAATAGTCAACGAGGTCATCAAATAACTTGGGTGGCAATGGCTTACCTTCTGAGCTTTTTCTGCCAGGTGGTGCAATATTGAGTGATTTGCCAGTCGTGAGTTCAACGCGTGGCGTCACATAATGCAGTTCCACCCGCCCCGTTTCAGTGTGAGTATGTCTCACCCACAAAATGTTGTATCGAGATTGATCTAAACCTGCAAAGGCAGATTTTTCAAATGCAGTCATCACCAGCGCTTGCTGAGTATGAGTTGGTAGATCTTCCGGAGCAAAGGACAAGACCCCAGAAGTATATTTATGTTTAAAATCTAAGCTATCTATCAAAGCTCGCGTTATCTCAGGATCACCACGTAAAACTTCTGGTGGTGGTAACCGAGGTTGTCCAGTGGCAGGATCTGTCTTGGAAATAACATAATCGACAGGACCTGAACCACGCCCAGTTCCTCTGGCAAAAAGTTTATTCAACATTTTCACCACCCCGCGTTCGCCCACTAACAACCGTATTATCACTGTGCTTTGCTATTAATAGTGTATGAATATGCTGTTCAATTTGCTTCAATACCACCAAGACGCCAATAACCGTCGCACCTTGTTTATAGGTATTAACCCACCGAGCCACTTGGTTGAGGTTATTGCCTATCTTCGCTACTTCAGCCACTTGCTTCTGCTGGACTTTGTGCTCAACCTTCGATTTAGTATTGATGCCATTTAATGCGTCAGCCAACAGTTTTGCTACAGGTATACCTAATGCTTTGGCCTTAGCTTTCCACAGTAATAATTCAGCTTCAGTGCAACGAAACTTAAATGTCCGATCTTTATTTATCCGCTTCTGTTCTGTCATGAAGTTAACCTCCAAACAGGGGTTCGAAGGGGCTTGCCCCTCGCCAGATCCCACGCAGTGGTCACAATGCAATTGTGGCCACAAGGGGTAGACTGGCTTAGACAGAAAAAAATCGAGGCAAAAAAAATAGTAATCGGCGATATAAAAGCAAAACTATTACCAATAACAAGACCAGAACTGAATAGTTGAAATCCTCCAATAACCAGCACCAGACAATCACAAAGTGTGATTGTCTGGCTCATGTTGCGCCGCCGCATTATCGATACGCCTGATTCGTCAATGCAATAATATATAAAGCAATATCCAACGCATTCGCTTTAGCCGCTTCACCACGCTTTCGTGATACAGGCGCTTTACAGCTTCCCTTATCCAACGCGTTACTCATGGCACGTGTCGTTTGATAGCCAAGCACTTTTGCAAGGTTTACCCCAACCAGCATCATGCCATGTTGTTTCGACAACTCATGCATCACAATCAGCACGGCTGGATGTTGATGATCAATACGATTACCCTGCTTATCTCTAGCCATTTTCATAGGCTAACCTCGTATGCAGTTGCGAACAACGCAAATTGGTTAAGCCATGACTTAATCAGATCACTATGATGCCCATCCTGTATACAACCAGCGGAAACAGGACAAGTTACTAATGAATAATATGTTTTTAACATTATCAATCCCTCGATTTAGACTATTGACAATATCAATGAGCAACGATATCATTACTCCCGCATTATCAAATAGTGCTTCAAAAATAATGTTTAACTGTTATGTTTTCGACTCACAGTTAAACCACAAAAGCAAAAATATTATTCGGGTTGATGTTCCCGCAACAACCCGAACCTATTTATTGCAACCGCAGATTTATCCACAATAAGCCCTAAAAGTCAATACGCTCGTAACTTAAAAGCGGCTTACCCTCTTAAGCTCCTTGTTTTAATTGTGTTTTTAATTTAAGAAGCGAAGTCCACACTGAATTTAAAATAATATTTTTGCGCAAAAATATTGCCGCTTCGAGCCTTATTATTTTGCGCAGAATGACAATTTCAAGGCTCTTACACTAAATAATAAGTTAGCGTTTTTTATCCCGCCATCATGATAAAATGTTTTTTCCTATTATTAATCCCCCCGTAAGAAGGAACTTAGCCCGTGACCAACAAACCAATAGATACTCCTATAAACAATCCCATCATCATCGATCCGAGAATGCTCAATAACTATTACGATCAAGATGATGAAATTGATCTATTTCAACTATTTTCAAATCTTTGGGCTCAAAAACTGCTGATTATTGTTGTAACGGTGCTAATCACTGCTGTAGGCGGTTTTTATGCTTTTTCGTCTACACCTATCTATGAAAGCAACCTGTATTTACTACCGCCAACAGAAAAAGACACTGCTGAGCTGAAAAAACTAGCCCAATACATAAGCACAAGCACAAGCACAAGCACAAGCACAAATTATTCAACCAGCTTTGTCTATGATAAATTCATTGCAACTTTAAATTCTAACCATGCTAAACGGTCATTTTTTCAACGACCAGAGATCAAAGAGTACTACATGAACAGTAGTTCATCAGAGCTCAAAGCATGGGAAGGTTTTCTGAAAGATTTAGCCATTAATTTACCCAAAAAAGATAAATCAACTATTGATGTATCTTTCAAAACTGATTCGGCACAACATAGTGCTCAATGGCTTAATAACTACATTGAACATGTTACTTCACTTACCAAGAATCAGTTAGCATCAGGCATTACTGAAGAAATAAACAGTAGAAAAGAACAAATTGCATTACAAATTTCATCTCGTATCGAACTATATAGCTCCAACCTTAAAAAAGAGATTGCAAAACTTACAGAAGCATTAGCTATCGCCAAATCGCTCGGTCTCACGTCGCCACTCAATATGGATGCGATCGATAATGAAAAAAACGATATGATGATCGACGAGGTTCGTCGTTTATATAAATTAGGCTCTCCTGCACTGGAAGCAGAAATTACTGCACTGAAAAATAGAAAACAAAGCGAGTTATTTATTCCAGGATTAGCAGATCTATTACAGCAACAGGCTGTTTTAGCCTCTCTCATAGTCAACAAAGCTAATATTCAGCCCGTTCAAATTGATTTAGCTGCTCAAGTAACTGAAGAACCTATTAAACCAAGAAAAGTACTTATACTTGCCGTATCCCTCATTTTAGGTGCAATGCTAGGTATTTTTTCAGCGCTAATTCGTTCAGTTATTGTTAACCGTAAGGAACAAGGTTGAGCCTGCTTAAATAGATGTTGCAGGCTACAAAGCTAGCCTGCACTTACCCATCCTATGTAACTTAGAAGCGGATGCAGTTTCTACTTTCTACCGTCAGCGATGTATTTGTCAGTATCAGTATATTAAGCCAGCCAATCTTCAACCCCACACTGCGGCTTAAATCCAGCCACATGTGTCATTAATATGTCTCGTACTTGCTGACAGTTATCAGCATCATTAAATTGTTCTAGATCTTGCAGGATTACACTTAATTCAGCCCAAGGAATGACTTGCTCTTGAGCACGC